>NZ_AP023360.1:436666-770833 GCF_018326265.1 Catellatospora sp. IY07-71 | reverse complement strand
GGCTGACCGTGGCCGGGCGCACCGACGCCGGCGTACACGCGATCGGCCAGGTGTGCCACGTGGACCTGCCCGTCGAGCGCTGGGCGGCGCTGGGGCCCACGCTGGTGCGCCGCCTGGCGGGCCTGCTGCCGGGCGACGTACGGGTCTGGCGCGCCCATGCCGTGCCGGAGACCTTCGACGCCCGCTTCTCGGCGCTGTGGCGGCGCTACGAGTACCGCGTGTGCGACGCCGAGCCGGGCCCGGACCCGCTGCGCCGCCGGGACACCCTGCACTGGCTGCGCCCGCTCGACCTGGAGCGGATGAACGCGGCCGCGGCCGGGCTGTGCGGGGAGCACGACTTCGCCGCGTTCTGCAAGCGTAAGGAGCACGCGACCACGATCCGGCACATCACCGCGATGTCCTGGCGGCGGGAGCCGGACGGCACGCTGGTCGCCACCGTGCAGGCGGACGCGTTCTGCCAGGCGATGGTGCGCAGCCTGGTGGGGGCGATGCTGTCGGCCGGGGACGGGCGGCGCGAGCCGGACTGGCCGGCCTCGCTGCTGACCCGCCACGAGCGCTCCAGCGACGTGGTGGTGGCCCCGCCGCACGGCCTGAACCTGGTCGCCGTCGGCTACCCGGACGAGGCGGAGTTCGCGGCCCGTGCCGACCAGACCCGCAACCTGCGCGGCGTACCCGCCGGCCTGGCCCGAGCCGCCCGCGAGGCCTGAAGCGTTAGGAAGGGCACCTTCTACATCGGAAAACGAGCAGAGCTGCTGCTCGTCTCGCTGACGCGAGCCGACGAAGGTGCCCTTCCTTTTCAGGAGGCTTCGGGGGCGGGGGAGGCGCTGGGGGCGATCGGGTCCGTGGCGCGGTCCTCGAGGACCTTGCCGCGCAGGTAGAACTCGATCACGTCGTAGAGGATCTGCTTGGCGAACGGGTCGCCGACCGCGATCTCCTGGCCGTCGGAGCGGGCGATGACGCAGTACACCAGGTAGTGGCCCTTGATGTTCCAGCCCGCGTGGGTGGAGGCCAGGGCCAGCGGCTTGGTGATGCTCTTCTTGGCCTGCCGGTCCGGCGCGTACCCGAGGAAGCGGCCCTTGCCGTCGTCGACGATCGGCTTGATCGCCTCGTACGCCTTCTCCGCGCTGGCCACCGTGTCCAGGTTCACGATGCCGCCGGTGACCAGGTAGGCGCCGTTCGGCGACTTCATGGTGCCGCGGACCACCTGGCTGCAGCCGAGGGTCGTGATCAGCTTGGTGATCTCGCCGCTGGCCGCCGCCCGGCAGTCGGTGAGCACCTGCGGCTTGATGACGGTGTAGACCTCGGTCGGCTTGTTCGGGTCGATGACGATCTGCGTGCCGGGGAAGACCTCCGCCGCGGTGAGCGGCTTCGGGTCGACCTCGCGCGACGTGATGTCGACCGGGGTCGCGGTGGGCGGCGGCGAGCTGTTCGCCTGCGCCTGGTTGCCCTTCTTCTCGTCCAGCACCATCAGGAACGAGCCGACCGCGCAGACGGCCAGCACCGCGACGACGCCGAGCACGCTCAGCGCCTTCTTCCACCGGCTGGACAGGTTCGGGTTGACCGCGAGCCGCTGCAGCCCGGCGGCGGCCAGGCCGCTGGCCGCGGCGGGGCGCGGCCCGGTCTGCCGGGGCGGCGCGGGCGGCGGGGTCACCGTCGGGCGGGTCGGCGGCGGCGGCACGACCCGGACCGGCGCGCCGGGATTCGCCGGGACGGTACGCGGCATGGTGCCGGGGCGGCCGCCCGGTGCCGCGCCGCCGGGCATGACGCCCGGGGAGACCGGAGTGGCGGGCGGGGCGGAGCGCTGGCGCGGGTCGGCGCCGCCGCGCCGGGGCGGCGTCGGCGGGACGTTGGGCGGCGCGGCGCGGTAGGCCGTGGGCGGCGGGTCCTCCACGCCCCGCGGGCGCGCCAGCGCGCCGTTGCGGGCGCCTGGCGGCTCACCGGGCACGGCACCCCGGCGGGTGGGCTCGCCCGGCACGGCACCGCGGCGTGGCGGTTCGGCGGGGCGCGGCTCGGCGGCGCGGCGCGGGTCGTAGCCCAGCGGTGACGCGGGCGCGCGGCGCGGGTCGGCGCCGGGTCCGTCCGCGCGCGACGGCTGGGGTGGCGGTGGGGCGGCGCGCCCGCCGGAGCGGCCGGGCATACCGCCCGGGTGCTCGCGCAGCGGCTTGCGCTCCACGAAGCCGTTGAAACGGTCCGCGGCGGGGTTCTGCGGCGGCTCGGGGGCCCGCCTGCGTCCTCCGCCGGGCGATCCGGTGCGGCTTGGTGACTCAGAGTCATGGGCACTGTCGCGTAGTGACCCGTGCCTGCCCGCACCCGTGTCCCCTGGTATGTGGGGACCGGGTGTGTCTCGGTCGCGCGGGTCACGACGGGAAGGTGGCGGCCAGTCCCCCGAACCGGCGCCGTAGCCGTGAGCCATGTCGCACAGCGTAATGGACGACACAGTCGCCAATAACCCTGCGGCGGGCGAGTCCGACCGTTCGGGGGAGAATGTGCGGGTGGGCGAGCACTATTTCACTGCGGAGCCGGGCGCGTCGGCGCGCCCGCGCGAGGTCGTCTTCAGCATCGGCGGGCAGGAATACGAGCTGGCGGCGGCCGGCGGCGTCTTCTCCGCGTCCCGGCTGGATCCCGGCACGACCGTGCTGCTGAAGAAGGGCGACCTGCCCGCGGCGGCGACCACCGGCAGCCTGCTCGACCTGGGCTGCGGTTACGGCCCGATCACCATGGTGCTGGCCACCCGCGCGCCGGGCGCCGAGGTCTGGGCGGTGGACGTGAACGCGCGCGCCCGCGAGCTGACCGCGGAGAACGCGAAACGGCTGCACGTCGCGGACCGGGTACGGGTGGCCGACCCGGACGGCGTGCCCGACGGTGTCGAGTTCGCGCAGATCTGGTCCAACCCGCCGATCCGGGTCGGCAAGGAGGAGTTGCACGCGCTGCTGCTGAGGTGGCTGCCCCGGCTCGCCGCGGACGGCGTCGCCTGGCTGGTGGTGGGCAAGCACAAGGGCTCGGACTCGCTCCAGCAGTGGCTGGGGGAGCAGGGCTGGCAGGCTGACCGGCACGCCAGCGGTTCCGGCTTCCGGGTGCTGAAAGTGACTCGCCCCCGGCCCGCCTGATCAGGCACTATGCCCCCGTGGGATACGTGGATGTGGCCGGGGTGGCCTGCACCCTGCCGGACGGGCGAGTGCTCTTCTCGGATGTGTCGTTCCGGGTCGGCGAGGGTGCGAAGGTGGCGCTGGTCGGGCCGAACGGCGCGGGCAAGACGACGCTGCTGCGCATGGTCTCCGGCGATCTGCCGGTGCCGACCGGGGCGATCGCCCGCTCCGGCGGCCTGGGCGTGATGCGCCAGTTCATCGGCATGCTCGGCTCGTCCGCGGCGACCGGCGCCCCCGGCGGCAGCGAGACGACCCTGGCCGAGATGGCGTTCTCGCTGGTGGAGCCGCGGCTGCAGGCGGCGGGGGCGCGCCTGGTCAAGGCGGAGCAGGCGATGCGCGAGGCGGAGGCCCGGGGGCGGCTGAGCAGTTCCGCGCAGCAGGCGCAGCTGCGCTACGCCGAGGCGCTGACGGCCTACGGCGAAGCCGGCGGCTACGAGGCCGAGGTGCTGTTCGACACGGTCTCCACGCTCATCCTGGAGCTGCCGTGGGACGAGTGCCGGGACCGCCCGGTGCGCACCCTGTCCGGTGGCCAGCAGAAACGCTTCGCGCTGGAGCTGCTGCTGCGTGGCACCGACGAGGTGCTGCTGCTCGACGAGCCGGACAACTTCCTCGACGTGCCCGCCAAGCGCTGGCTGGAGCAGCGGCTGCGCGAGTCGAAGAAGTCCGTCCTCTACGTCTCGCACGACCGGGAGCTGCTCAACCAGACCGCCGACCGGGTGGTCGCGGTCGAGGGCGGCAGCGCCTGGACGCACGTCGGCTCGTTCGCGTCGTGGCACGAGGCCCGGGTGGCCCGGCACGACAGCATGGAGGAGCGCCGCCGCCGCTGGGACGAGGAGCACGAGAAGCTGCGCACGCTGATGCTGATGTACAAGCAGAAGGCGGCGTACAACGACGGCCTGGCCTCGCGTTATCAGGCCGCGCAGACCCGGCTCCGCAAGTTCGAGGAGGCCGGCCCGCCGCCGCTGCCGCCGAAGGACCAGCAGATCCAGATGCGCCTCAAGGGCGCCCGCACCGGCAAGCGCGCGGTGATCTGCGAGCAGCTGGAGCTGGTCGACCTGACCTTCCCGTTCGACCTGGAGCTGTGGTACGGCGACCGCCTGGCCGTGCTCGGCGCCAACGGCACCGGCAAGTCGCACTTCCTGCGGCTGCTGGCGCAGCAGGCGCACGGCGGCGACGAGGAGGGCCGCTCGGCCGACGGCGCGAAGCACGCCCACGTCCGGCACAGCGGCGTGGCCCGCCTGGGCGCGCGGGTCGTCCCCGGCCACTTCTCCCAGACCCACGACCGCCCCGACCTCGCCGGCCTGGAGCTGATCGACATCCTCTGGCGCGGCGACTCGCACCGCCCGTCGCTGGCCCGTGAAGCCGCGTACAAGGTGCTGGACCGCTACGAACTCGCCAAGCAGGCCGAGCAGCGCTTCGGCACCCTCTCCGGCGGCCAGCAGGCCCGCTTCCTGGTCCTCCTGCTCGAACTCAGCGGCGTCACCCTGCTCCTGCTCGACGAGCCCACCGACAACCTCGACCTCGCCAGCGCCGAAGCCCTTGAGCAAGGCCTGAAGGGTTTCGAGGGCACCGTCGTCGCCGTCACCCACGACCGCTGGTTCACCCGCACCTTCGACCGCTTCCTCCTGTTCCAGTCCGACGGCGAAGTCCTCGAAACCCCCGCCCCCGTCTGGGACGTCCGCTGACCCCCCGCCCCTGCGTCGATCTTGCGTGAACTGTGGGGACGACACGCCCCTTCCGGGCATATCCCTAACAGTTCGCGCAAGATCGACGCGATCTTGGGGGCGGGGTGGGTCAGCTGAGGCCGTTGTGGATCGCGGTGGTGAGTTCGCCGGTGGTGGTGTCGCCGTCGAGGGACCAGACCATGGTGCCGCCGAGGCCGTTGGCCTTGACGTACGCCGTCTTCTGGGCGATCACCTGCGGGGTGTCGTACGACCAGAACGTGCCGCCGCCGAACTTCCAGGCGGCGCCGGCGACCGGGTCGTAGTACACGGTGCCCTGCTTGGCGATCACCTTCTTGTAGTCGTCGACGCCGTCCTCGTAGGTGCCGCGCGCCGGGCCGCTGGCGGGCTGGTAGAGGCCGTTGTTCGCGCTGCCCGCGCCGGACCAGCCGCGGCCGTAGTACGGGATGCCGATGACGATCTTGCTGGCCGGGGCGCCCTGCGCCAGGTACGTGTCCACGGCCAGGTCGACGCTGAACGGCGACTGCGCGGTGGTGTAGAGGTTCGACTGGTGCCCGGTCACCGGGTCCCACGCGCCGACCAGGTCGTACCCCTGCACGGTGGCGAAGTCGAGATAGGAGAACAGTGCCGCGGTCTCGATGCCCGCGTTGATCTTCGCGGGGTCGGCGGGCAGGAACGCGGTGAGGGAGTAGTACCGGCCGGTCTGCGTGCCGTACGCGTCGAGCTGGCGGCGGAACTCGGCGGCCAGCAGCGTGTAGTTCTGCTTGTCCTCGGGCCGGACGATGTTGCCGACCTCGCCCTCCGAGGCGGGCCACTCCCAGTCCAGGTCGAAGCCGTCGAAGACGCCGTACGCGCTGCCCGTGCCGCCGTGCGGCGAGGTGCCGATGAAGGGCAGGTTGCCCTTGAGGTACAGGTCGATGCAGCTGGCGACCATCGCCTGGCGGGAGGCCGGGGTGAGCGCCGCGTCGGAGAGGTACTTCGACCACGTCCAGCCGCCCAGCGACAGGTGGATGCGCAGGTGCGGGTACATCGCCTTGAGCTTGCGCAGCTGGTGGAAGTTCCCGGCCAGCGGCTGGGTGACCACGTCGCCGACGCCGTCGACGGCCTCGCCCGACTTGAAGCGCTTCTGGTAGTCGGCCCAGGCGTCGCCGACGCCCGCCTCGTTGGCCTCGAAGCAGCGCCCGTCGGGGCCGACGTTGCCGAAGGCGTAGTTGATGTGCGTCAGTTTCGCGGCCATCCCCGAGGTGTGCAGGTTCTTCACCAGGAAGTTGCGGCGGTAGATGCCCCACTGTACGAAGTAGCCGACCTTGACGTATCCGGCGGCCGCCGCAGCGGCGCCCTCCGGAGCCGGTGCGGGTGCAGCCTGAGCTGGGGTGACGGCGGCGATGACGGTGCCGCCGAGGAGGAGGGCGGTGAGCGCGAGGCGGAGTCTCATACCGCTCGAAATTAACTGTAAAGACGTTTCACAGAATCAGCGATATGGATGAGGCGAGGTAGCCGGAGCCATGTCACGGACGGCCCTGCCCATTCACCGACGACAATCTATAGGGTGAGGGTATGACCCTGGGGAGACTCCATCTGATCACCGACAGCAGGCCCGGCCGGGATCCGGTCGCGCTCGTCCGTGCCGCGCTGAGCGTCGCCACGCCGGACCTCGTGATCCAGTTCCGGCCCGCCGACGAGTGGACCGACCGGGTCGCCTACGACCTGGCCGGGCAGCTCGTCGCGCTGTGCCGGCCGCTGGGGGTGCCGGTGCTGGTCAACGATCGCCTGCACGTGGCCCTGGCGGCGGGCGCGGGCGGCGGTCACGTGGGCGCGGACGACCTGCCGGTGTCGGCGGCGCGGCGGCTGCTCGGCCCGGCCGCGGTGCTCGGCGCGACCGCCCGGCTGCCCGCGACCGCGCTGCGCGCGGTGGGCGACGGCGCCGACTACCTCGGCGTCGGCCCCTGCTACGCGACGTCCACGAAGGACGGCCTGCCGGTGTCCATCGGGCCCGAGGGCCTGCGCGCGGTGGCCCGCCAGTGCCCGGACACGCCGATCATCGCGATCGGCGGGGTGACCGCGGCCCGCGTGCCCGAGCTGCGAGCCGCGGGCGCACACGGGGTCGCGGTCATCGGCGCGGTCTCCGACGCCGCCGACCCGGCCCGCGCCATCGCCGAGCTGCTCGCCGCCGTCGCGGCTTGACGGAACCGGCCGGACGCCGCGCCTTCGCCGCCTGACGATCCGCCCGGAGGTCGCACCATCGCCGCCACCCGCGGCCGCTCGGACGCTGCGGCGACAGCGCTACGCCGGCAACGCCGACACCACCGCCTTCCGCTCATTCACGCGGGCGGCTCCGCTTCGGGCGCAGGCGTGCAGTTTCGGGGAAACTGCTTCCTCGTCACGTCCTGAAGCGACATTTTCCCCGAAACTGCGGTCTCGGCCGCGCGGCGCGGGTCGCGGTGGTGCGGTGTGGCGCGCGTCGCGGTGGGTGGGCGGCGGGTTGCCCGATGGTGCATGCGGGGTTACGCTGCCGACAGCCGTCACCCACGGCAACACACGCGTAACACGTGCACCACACCAGAAACGAACCCCACGGGAGCCCGGTGAACCGGGCTGAGAGGGGAGCTGATTCTCGCTCCCGACCGTAGAACCTGATCCGGGTAATGCCGGCGCAGGGAGGAGGCCGCGGTGGCACCGCATCCTGTGTCCGTCATCGGCGGCGGCATCATCGGGCTCAGCATCGCCTGGGAGTGCGCGCGGCGCGGCTACGACGTCACCGTCTACGACCCGGATCCCGGCCGCGGCGCGTCGCACGTCGCCGCGGGCATGCTCGCCCCGGTCGGCGAGTCCTACTTCGGCGAGCGCGAGCTGACAGAGCTGCTGCTGGAGTGCGCGCGGCGCTGGCCCGCGTACGCCGCCGAGCTGGCCGGGGCCACCGGCCACGACCTGGGCCACCGCACCGAGGGCACGCTGCAGGTCGGGCTCACCGCCGACGACCTGGCCGAGCTGCGCCGATTGTGGACCTATCAGCGGGAGCTGGGCGCGGACGTGCTCGCCCTGGACGGCGACGAGCTGCGCGAGCGGGAGCCGCTGCTGCACCCGCGTGCGCGCGGGGTGCTCGTCGAGTCCGACCACCAGGTCGACCCGCGCCGGGTGGTGGCCGCGCTGCGCGAGCTGGTGCCGGTGCGCCGGGAGGCGGTGCGCTCGCTGTCCGGACTGGACGGCACGGTGGTGCTCGCGGCGGGCTGCGCCAGCGCCGCCCTGGCCGGGCTGCCGGTGCGCCCCGTGCAGGGCGCGGTGCTGCGGCTGCGCGGGCAGGCCGCGCCCCGGCACGTCATCCGGGGGTACGCCGACGGCCGCCCCGTCTACCTGGTGCCGCGCCGGGACGGCGAGGTGCTCGTCGGGGCGACCGTCGAGGAGCGGGCAGACGGGCACGCCACCGCCGGGGGCGTACGCGACCTGCTGCGCGCCGCCACCGACCTGGTGCCCGAGCTGGCCGAGCACTCGCTCGTCGAAGTGTCGGTCGGGCACCGGCCCGGCACCGCCGACAACGGCCCGATCGTGGGCCGGCTCGGCCCGGACCTGCTGGTCGCGACCGGGCACTACCGGCACGGCGTGCTGGCCGCGCCGTACACCGCGCAGGCGGTGGCCGATCTCGTCGACGGCCGTGCCCTGCCCCTGCTCTGGGAACCCTTCACGCCGCAACGACCGACCGCCGGAGGTGCCCGATGATCACAGTCCTGGTGAACGACGTCCCCCGTCCCGCCGATGGGGACGGGACGGTGGCCGAGCTGCTGGCCGGCCTGGCCGTGCCGCGCCGTGGCGTCGCCGTCGCGGTCAACGGCGAGGTGGTGCGCCGTGCCGACTGGCCCGCGCACCGGCTGACCGAGGGCGACCGGGTCGAGGTGCTCACCGCGGCGCAGGGCGGCTGACCGGGATGGACGACCGGTTCGACCTCGGCGGGGTCACCTTCGGCTCCCGGCTGATCCTGGGCACCGGCGGCGCGAGCAGCCTCCAGTCGCTGGAGCAGGCGCTACTGGCGGGCGGCGCCGAGCTGGTCACCGTCGCGCTGCGCCGCATCGACCCGGACGCCCCGGCCGGACTGCTGGACGTGCTGGAGCGCTGCGGGGTGCGGCTGCTGCCCAACACCGCCGGCTGCTACACCGCCGCCGACGCGGTGCGCACCGCGCACCTGGCCCGGGACGCCTTCGAGACCGACTGGATCAAGCTGGAGGTCATCGGCGACGACCGTACCCTGCTGCCGGACGCGGTCGAGCTGCTGCGCGCGGCCGAGCGGCTGGTCGGGGACGGGTTCATCGTGCTGCCGTACACCACCGACGACCCGGTGCTGGCGCGGCGGCTGGCCGATCTCGGCTGCGCCGCGGTGATGCCCGCCGGTGCGCCGATCGGCTCGGGCCTGGGCGTGTCCAATCCGCACCACATCCGGCTGATCCGGGAGGCGGTGCGCTGTCCCGTCATCCTCGACGCGGGCATCGGCACCGCCAGCGACGCCGCCCTGGCCATGGAGCTGGGCTGCGACGCGGTGCTGCTGGCCAGCGCGGTGACCCGGGCCGCCGACCCGGTGGCCATGGCCACCGCGATGCGGCACGCGGTGGTCGCGGGACGGCTCGCCGCCCAGGCCGGGCGGATCCCGCTGCGCCGCCACGCGCTCGCCTCCACCGCGCCCGAAGGCCTCGCGTCATGGTGACCGCGCACCCGGCCTTCACCATCATCACGCCGGAAGGTGTCACCTCATGGTGACCGCCCACCCGGCCTTCGCCGTGACCATGCCGGAAGGCGTCGCGTCCCGGGTGAGCGCAGACGCCGCACGCCCGGCTCGGCACACGCCCACCGGGGTCGTCGTGGTGACCGATCGCCGCCAGGCGTTGCGCCCGCTGGTGGACGTGGTCGCGGCGGCGGTGTCCGCCGGGGCCCGCGCGGTGCTGCTGCGGGAGAAGGACCTGCCGCGCGGGCAGCGGCTGCGGATCGCCGTCGCCCTGCGCGAGCTGCTCAGGCCGGTCGGCGGCCTGCTCATCGTGGCGGGGCAGGACACCCTGGACGGCGAGGCGCTGCACCTGCGGGCCGGAGCCGTGGCGCCGCTGGGCCGCCCGCACCTGCTGGGCCGCTCCTGCCACGACGCCGCGGAGCTGGCCGCGTTGTCCACAGAGGACTATGTGACGCTCTCGCCCGTCTTCGCCAGCCGCAGCAAGCCCGGCTACGGGCCGGCGCTCGCACCGATCGGCCTGCGCCGGCTGTGCCCCCGCGCGGGCCGCCCGGTGCTGGCGCTCGGCGGGATCGAGCGGCCCGAGCAGGTCGCGGCGTGCCGGGAGAGCGGTGCGTCGGGCGTGGCCGTGATGGGCGCCTTGATGCGGGCCGAGGACCCCGCCGACGCGTACGCCCGGCTGCGCGCCGGGTGGGACGGCGTGTGCGACGGTTCGGGCCGGGGAACCGGAACAGTGATCGCATGACGCCTAACGTGGTATTGACGATCGCCGGTTCGGACAGCAGCGGCGGTGCCGGAATCCAGGCCGATCTGAAGACCTTCGCCGCGCTGGACTGCTACGGCGCGAGTGTCATCACCGCGGTGACCTCGCAGAACACCAAGGAGATCACGGACGTCCACCCGATGCCGGGCACCGTGGTCGCCGCGCAGCTCAACGCGGTGCTGAGTGACCTGCCGGTCGCGGCGGTGAAGGTCGGCATGGTCGCCACCGGCGAGATCGCGGCGACCGTGCGGGCCAAGGCGCGCAACGGCGAGCTGCCGAAGCTGGTGCTGGACCCGGTGCTGACGGCCTCGACGGGACGCCGCCTGGGCGTGGTCAGCGCGATCGAGCGGCTGCTGCCGTACGCCCTGGTGGTGACGCCCAACGTCGAGGAGGCGTCGGCGCTGCTGGGCTGGCCGGTGACCACCCCGGCGGACATGGCGGGCGCGGCCGCGCAGATCGCCTCGCACGGGCCGAAGTGCGTGGTGGTGACCGGCGGCGACGCGGGCGGGCCGGAGGTCGTCGACGCGGTGTGGACCGACAGCGGGGCGCGTTTCCTGCGCTCGCCGCGGGTGGAGACACCGAACAACCACGGCACGGGCTGCACCTTCTCCGCGGCGATCGCGGCCCGGCTGGCCCACGGCTACCCGATCGACGACTCGATCGCGTACGCGAACCGCTACGTCCGCTCGGCGCTGATCGCGGCGCAGGAGTGGCGGCTCGGCAGCGGAGCCGGTCCGCTGAACCACTTTCCCCGCCTGTAGCAGAAGGAGGCAGCATGAGGCGCAAGGTCTACGTGCAGGGGTCCCGTCCCGACATCCAGGTGCCGTTCGCCGAGGTCGACCTGACCGACGGCAGCACCCCGGTCCGGCTCTACGACACGTCCGGCCCGGGGGTCTTCGCCGACCTGCCGCGCCGGCGCTGGGTCGAGGACCGGCGGGTGCACGGCGCCCCGGTGACCCAGCTCGGCTGCGCCCGCGCCGGGATCGTCACGCCCGAGATGGAGTACGTGGCCCTGCGCGAGGGCGTCACCCCCGAGCTGGTGCGGGACGAGATCGCGGCGGGCCGGGCGGTGCTGCCCGCCAACGTCAACCACCCCGAGATCGAGCCGATGATCATCGGCAAGGCGTTCCTGGTGAAGGTCAACGCCAACATCGGCACCTCGGCGGTCACCTCCGACGTCGCGGAGGAGGTGGAGAAGCTGACCTGGGCCACCCGCTGGGGCGCCGACACGGTGATGGACCTGTCCACCGGGCCGCGCATCCACGAGACCCGCGAGTCGATCATGCGGAACTCGCCGGTGCCGATCGGCACCGTGCCGATCTACCAGGCGCTGGAGAAGGTGAAGGGCGACCCGCTCAAGCTCACCTGGGAGATCTACCGCGAGACCATCATCGAGCAGGCCGAGCAGGGCGTGGACTACATGACCGTGCACGCCGGGGTGCTGCTGCGCTACGTGCCGCTGGCGGCGGACCGGGTCACCGGCATCGTGTCGCGCGGCGGCTCCATCATGGCGGCCTGGTGCCTGGCCAAGCACCAGGAGAACTTCCTCTACACCAACTTCGAGGAGCTCTGCGAGATCTTCGCGAGGTACGACATCACGTTCTCGCTCGGCGACGGGCTGCGGCCCGGCTCCATCGCGGACGCCAACGACGAGGCGCAGTTCGGGGAGCTGCGCACGCTCGGCGAGCTGACCGAGATCGCCTGGCGGCACGACGTGCAGGTGATGATCGAGGGCCCGGGGCACGTGCCCATGCACAAGATCAAGGAGAACGTGGACCTGCAGCAGGAGGTGTGCCACGAGGCGCCCTTCTACACGCTCGGCCCGCTGACCACCGACATCGCGCCCGCGTACGACCACATCACCAGCGCCATCGGCGCCGCGATGATCGCCATGTACGGCACCGCGATGCTCTGCTACGTCACGCCCAAGGAGCACCTGGGCCTGCCGGACCGGAACGACGTGAAGGCGGGCGTGATCGCGTACAAGATCGCGGCGCACGCCGCCGACCTGGCCAAGGGGCACCCCGGGGTGCAGGCGTGGGACGACGCGCTGTCCAAGGCGCGCTTCGAGTTCCGCTGGGAGGACCAGTTCAACCTGTCGCTCGACCCGGAGACGGCCCGCTCCTATCACGATGAGACGCTGCCCGCCCCGGCCGCCAAGACGGCGCACTTCTGCTCCATGTGCGGGCCGAAGTTCTGCTCCATGCGCATCAGCCAGGAGCTGAAGGAGTACGCCGCGCAGGGCATGGCCGACAAGTCGGCCGAGTTCGTCGCCTCGGGCGGCAAGGTGTACCTGCCGCTGGCCTGACCTGCCGCTTCGATCACCGAGGGGCCGCCGGTGCGCGGCCCCTCGGCGCGTCCGGGGACGGCTTCGAAGAAATTCTGGAATCGGCGCAACCTCGCTCCGGGGTTGTTCGTGGTTGTGGGTCGACACCACACCACCACTCACGGGGAGCCTCGAGTGAGCACGTTCTTCCGCTCGTCCGATGTCGACACCATCCACACCGCCGCCCGGCGTGCCCTGGCCGCGTTCGTGCTGGCCGGTGCCGTCGGAGCCACGGCGGCCTGCGGTCCGGCCGAGCCGGCCCCGCCCGCGTCCGCCGCTTCGTCGGTGGCCGCATCGCCCGCGTCCGCGCCGTCCCCGTCGCCGTCGGCAGCGGCCGTGGGCCTGTCCGAGCTGCCCGATGCCGCCTTCCTCACCGCGGCCGACCTCGGGTCCGGCTTCAAGCCGATCGAGCTGGAGGGCGGCGACGGGTACGGCTTCGCGCTCGCCGTCTGTGAGAAGAACAAGCAGTGGGACGGCAAGCCGGAGGGCGCCGGTCCCGAGGAGCCGATGTCGGCGAAGAACGCGCGCGAGAAGGTCTTCTCCGGTCCGGGGAAGGCGCTGGTGTCCCAGTGGACCTGGGGCATGCGTACGGCCGAGGCCGCGCAGATCTCCGTGGCAAGCCAGCGGGCCGGGTTCGAGCACTGCGGCACCGTCAAGGTGAACAGCTCCAGCACCTACACCTTCGAGATCCTCGACAACGGCTTCGCCGGCGACGACTCGGTCCTGGTGCGGTACAACAAGGCGCACCTGATCGTCGTCATGCGCACCGGTGCGGCGTACACCGTGCTCAACCTCGGCGGCACCACCGACGCGGCGCGGGCCAAGGCGGTCGCGGCCAAGGCGGCGCAGCGCATCTGCGACGCGACGCCGACCTGCTGAGCATCACCTCGCCGTGAACCGTGTGCCCGCCGGGTTTCCCCGCGCGGGCACACCCGTTCCGGCGTCCCGCAGATTTCCGGATCCGGCTGCAACCGCCTCCGTGGTCCGGGCGTGACTTGGACCGACAACGGATCCGACAAAGATCACTTCACGGGGAGTCCTTGATGCGCACCACCTCGCACCACCGTCTGCCGATCGCCGCCACGCTGCTGGCCCTGCTCGCGGCCGCCGCTTCGGGCTGCTCCGCGCAGGGTCCGGCCGAGCCGCAGGCCGGGGCGAGCACGTCAACGCCCGCCCCGGCGGCCTCCGCCACGCCCGCTGCTTCGCCCACCGCCTCCCCGGCTGCCGGGAGCGGCCCGGCGGCGGGCGTGACGGCGATCCCCGACGCGGCCTTCCTCACCCCGGCAGACCTCGGCCCCGGCTACCGCGCGCTCGGTGCCGACTACCTCGGCGAGACCTACGGCTTCGCCATCGAGTACTGCGTACGCAACGGCCAGTGGGACCGTAAGCCGAGCGGCCCCACCGAGCAGATGTCGGCCAAGAACGCGCGCCGCCTGGTGCTGGCCGCCCCCAGCGGCTCGCAGACGGTGCAGTACCTGAACGGTTACCAGTCGGAGACGTCCGCCCGCCAGGCGATGGCCCACGAGCGCACCGGATTCGAGCGCTGCACCGAGATCGACCTGGGCCAGACCACCCACACCTTCACGATCCTGGCGACGGGCTTCGCCGGTGACGAATCGATGCTGGTCAAGGACGGCAAGCGGGACCTGCTGGTGTTCGTCAGGGCGGGCGCCGTGTTCACCTGGATGCAGGTCGGCCAGGAGTTCGACACCGACCCGGCGGCAGCCAAGGACCTCGCCCGTAAGGCCGTACAGCGCATCTGCGCCGCCACCCCCACCTGCTGACCGCCGCCCTCCCGCGGCACGGGCCCCATTGCGTTGATCATGAACTTATGGACGTGTTCACCGGAGTGTCGCCACCCTGCGGCCGTGATCGTCCTGCCTTCCGCCGAACGATCACGGCCGCAGGGTAGGGACACGCCGTCCATCACGGCCATAAGTTCATGATCAACCCAGTGGTGGGGTGGGGTGGGTCAGAGGATGCCGGGGCGGCGGGGGGCTAGGGCGATGATGGAGGAGACGGCCAGGCCGACCACGACGGCGATCATCGCGCCGAGGTAGGCGTCGGCCTGGTCGGTGAGGGCGCGGGAGACGCCGGGGCCGCCGATGACGTACGCCATCGCGACCAGCAGCGGCCCGATCGCGCCGGACAGGGCGAGCCACAGCCGCGACCGGCCCTGGTGGCGCGCGACCAGCCCGCACACCAGCGCGGCCAGCAGGGCGAGCACCGGCATGCTGAAGGTGGCGCGGGGGATCGGCTCCAGCGCGCTCAGGTCGAGCACGCCGAGCCGCATCGGGTCGTAGTACTCGGCCAGGGCGTCCCGGGTGCGGCCGAACTGTGCACTGTCCATGAAGGATGCCGCGGCCAGCACCCACACCCCGCCGGTGCACACCCACAGGTTGGTGCTGAGCGGCTTTCGGCCCACCACCAGCAGGGTGACCAGCAGGCCCGCGACGAGACCGGCGCCGACCGCGATCGCGGCGGTCAGTTCCGGGTTGAACGAGGCGTTGACCCGGGCCAGCCGGGCCGGTTGCAGGGTCAGCGGCACCGAGGCCGCCGCCGCGCCCAGGGCGGCGCCGATGCCGCCCACCGCACGCACTCCGGCGCCGATGCGGCTGCGGCCGCTCTGCGCCACGGCCAGGCTCGCCGCGTAGGTGGCGCCCGCCAGCACTGCGAGCGCCGCGAACCAGGCCGCCCAGGTGAGCTGGAGGTTCCATTCGTTGTCGGCGCCGCTGAGGAACTCGCGGTCCAGGCGCAGCGCGTTCAGCCCGTACACGACACCGAACTGGGCGGCCGCGACCAGCGCCGCCATGCCGAACGACGCTGCCAGCAGCTTGCCCCAGAAACGCATCACGCGGGGACCATACGTCGGCGGGCCGTTTCAGTCCACCGGCAGCCGGTAGCCCCTTTTGACCACCGTCTGGACGAATCCGGGATCGCCGAGACCGGCCCGCAGCCGCGCCACGGCCATCTCGACCGCGTGCTCGTCGGCGCCGCGCGGCAGGGCGGGCAGCAGCGAGGCGCGCGAGCGCACCTTGCCGGGCACCGAAGCGAGCGCCCGCAGCACCGCCATCGGGGCCGGGGCCAGCGGTTTCAGCTCACCGTCCACCATCGCCGCGTGGCCGCGCAGGGTCAGCTCGTGCTCGGCGACCCGCAGGGTGACCGCGCGCCGGGGCAGCTCGTCCACGATCGCGCGGACCAGCGCGCCCAATCGTGCCCGCGCGGGGGCGATGACCGGAATGCCCTGACGGATCAGCGGTGCGGCGGTGACCGGGCCGACACAGGCGGCGACGACGTCGGCGCGCATCGCCTCCAGCACCGCGTCACCGCCCGCCCCGGCGGCGGCCAGTAGCGCGCCGACAGCCGGGGCCGAGGTGAACGTGATCGCGTCGACCAGCCGGTTCGAGACCAGGTCCACCAGCCGGTGCAGCGGGGCCGGATCCAGTGGGGGCGCCCACCGGTAGACCGGCACCTCGATGACGTCGGCGCCGGCGGCACGCAGCGAGGCGCAGAACTCCGGCTGCTGGTCGCCGTGCAGCTGGACGGCGACCGTCCGGCCGCCGACGCCGCGGCGCAGCAGGTGGGCCAGGCATTCGTCGCAGCTCTCCGAGTCAGGCGACCACTGGTCGTGCAGGCCCGCGGCGCGCACCGCCCCGCGGGCCTTCGGGCCGCGGGCCACGATGTACGCCTCGGCGAGCACCGCGCGCAGCGGGTCGGCCAGACCCCAGCCCTCGGCCGCCTCCAGCCAGCCCCGCATGCCGATGCCGGTGTTGGCCACCACCACGTCCGGCGGGGTGTCCAGGCAGCGGCGGGTCGCCTCGCGGAGCTGGGAGTCGTCGTGCAGCGGGACGATGCGCAGCGCGGGGGCGATGACGACGCGGGCGCCCCGCCGCTCCAGCAGCGCGGCCAGCTCGTCACGCCGCCGGTCGGCGGTCACGCCGACGGTGAAGCCGGACAGCTCCGTCATGACACCGCGCCCCGTCCCGCCGCACGATCGCTGTTCATGGGGTATCCACACCCACTTCGACGACGTCGCCGTTGCGGCGCACCGGGTACGTCGGCACGGCCACCCCCGCCACGTCCAGGCACTGCCCGGTACGCAGGTCGTACACCTGCTTGTGCAGCGGGGACGCGACGGTGGGCGTGTCGCCGCGGGTGCCGACGATGCCGCGCGACATCACCTGGGCGCCCGCGATCGGGTCGCGGTTGCCGATGGCGAACAGCTCGCCGTCGAAGGTCCGGAAGACGGCGATCTGCACCCCGTCGACCAGGGCGGCGACGCCGCGTTCGGGCTGGAGCCGGTCGAACGCGCAGATCGCCGTCCAGGTCCCGGTCATGATTGCGATGGTCATGAGGCACCTCCCAGGGTGACCGGCACCGGACCCTTGGCGGGGATCTTCTGCCCGCGCTCGACCTCGAAGGTGATGTCGGGGTCGGGCGTGCCCGGTGCGTTGACGAACGAGACGAAACGAGCGAGGCGCTGCGGGTCCTGCAGGGTGGCCCGCCACTCGTCGGCGTACGACCCGACGTGGCGGGCCATCTGCGCGTCGAGCTCCTCGCACAGCCCCAGCGCGTCGTCGACGATGACCTCGCGCAGGTGGTCCAGGCCGCCGTCCATCGCCTCCAGCCAGGTGGAGGTGCGCTGGAGCCGGTCGGCGGTGCGGATGTAGTACATGAGGAACCGGTCGATGGTCCGGATCAGCTCCTCGGTGGTGACGTCGGTGAGGAACAGGTCGGCGTGCCGGGGCCGGAAGCCGCCGTTGCCGGCGACGTAGAGGTTCCAGCCCTTCTCGGTGGCGATGATGCCGAAGTCCTTGCTGCGGGCCTCGGCGCACTCGCGGGCGCAGCCGCTGACCGCCGACTTGAGCTTGTGCGGGGCGCGCAGGCCGCGGTAGCGCAGCTCCAGCTCGATGGCCATGCCGACCGAGTCCTGCACGCCGTAGCGGCACCAGGTCGAGCCGACGCAGCTCTTCACGGTGCGCAGCGCCTTGCCGTACGCGTGCCCGGACTCGAAGCCCGCGTCCACAAGCCGGTGCCAGATCTCCGGCAGCTGCTCCACGCGCGCCCCGAACAGGTCGATGCGCTGCCCACCGGTGATCTTCGTGTAGAGCCCGAAGTCACGGGCCACCTCGCCGATCACGATCAGCTTGTCCGGGGTGATCTCGCCGCCGGGGATGCGCGGGACCACCGAGTACGTCCCGTCGCGCTGGATGTTGGCCAGGAAGTGGTCGTTGGTGTCCTGCAGGGCCGCCTCCTCGCCGTCGAGGATGTAGCCGGCGTTGGTCGTGGCCAGGATCGAAGCGATAGCGGGCTTGCAGATGTCGCAGCCGCGGCCGGTGCCGTACTCGCTCACCAGCTCGGTGAAGGAGCGCACGCCGCGCACCCGGATGATGTCGAACAGCTCCTGGCGCGAGTACGTGAAGTGCTCGCAGAGCGCCTTGGACTGGGCCACCCCGCCCGCGGCCAGCAGCTGCTTGAGCAGCGGCACGCAGGAGCCGCAGCCGGTGCCGGCCTTGGTGCACGCCTTCAGGCCGGGCACGTCGGTGCAGCCGCCCGCGATGGCGTCGGTGACGTGGTCCTTGGTCACCGCGTGGCAGGAGCAGACCTGCGCGCTGCCCGGCAGCTCGGTCTTCACCCCGCCCTCGCCGGCCGGGGCCAGCAGCGCCAGCGGCGGCGCGGGCAGCGGCCCGCCGAGCGAGGCCCGCAGCGTCGGGTACGCCGCGGCGTCGCCGACCAGGATGCCGCCGAGCAGGGTCTGCGCGTCGTCGGTGAGCAGCAGCTTGGCGTACACGCCGGTGACCTGGTCGGTCACCACCACGTCCAGGCCCTCGGCGAACGGCGTGCCGAAGCTGGCCACGTCGACGCCGAGCAGCTTCAGCTTGGTCGAGGTGTCCGGCCGGGTCATCGCCGCGTCGCCGCCGTTCAGCCGGTCGGCGACCACCTCGGCCATGGCGTAGCCGGGCGCGACCAGGCCGTAGCAGACGCCGTCGCCGGAGTCGACGGACAGCGCGGCGCACTCGCCGATCGCCCACACCGCCGGGTCGGCGGTGGCGCAGGACGCGTCGACCGCGAAGCCGCCGCGCGGGCCGCGGGCCAGCCCGGCCGCCTCGGCCAGCTCGTCACGGGGCCGGATGCCGGCCGCGATCACGACCACGTCGACGTCGAGCGTGCCGCCGTCGTTGAACAGCATCCGGGTGACGCCGTCGTCGCCGCCCTCCAGGCCCGCGCAGCCGCGGCCGGTGTGCACGGTGACGCCGAGCGCCTCGATGTGCCGCCGCAGCACCGCGCCGCCGCCCTCGTCCACCTGCAGCGGCATCAGCCGCGGCGCGAACTCGACCACGTGGGTGGTGATGCCCAGCATCTTGAGCGCGTTCGCGGCCTCCAGGCCGAGCAGGCCGCCGCCGAGCACCGCGCCGACCCGCTTGCCGTCGGCCGCCGCCCAGTCGCGCAGCGCCGCCAGGTCGTCGAGGGTGCGGTAGACGAACACGCCGGGCAGGTCCGCGCCGGCGATCGGCGGCACGAACGCCCGCGAGCCGGTGGCCAGCACCAGCGCGTCGTACGGCGTCTCGCCGGAGGCGCTGTGCACGACCTTCCGGTCGCGGTCGATGCCGATGACGCACTCGTTCAGGCGCACCGCGACCCCGTCGGGCGCACCGCCCAGGTGCAGCGCCGACGCGTCGTAGTCGTCGAACCAGGCCGACAGCCGCACCCGGTCGTAGGCGGGCCGGTCCTCCTCGGCCAGCACGGTCACCGACCAGCCGGCCACGGCCCGCTCCGCGAAGGCCTCCAGGAACCGCTGGGCCACCATGCCGTACCCGGCGACCACCAAACGCTTCGTCATGCCGTCACCTCGCTGCGCTCGGCTCCGTCATGACTGACCGGCAGCAACATGATGAGCTCACTGCGTTCGCTCATGATCAGGACACCCCCACACTGTCGGAGCTGGACAGCCACCCGACGATGCCGTCAACCGCGTCCTTGCAGCTGCCGCAGCCGGTGGTGGCGCGGGTCCGGGCGACGACGTCGTCGACCGTGCGGGCGCCGGCGCGCCAGCAGCGCACCAGCGCGCCCTTGGTGACCGTGTTGCACTGGCACACGGTGGCGTTGTCGGGCATGAGCGCGGGCGAGGTCGTGGCGACCGGCGCCTCCGCGCCGCCCAGCGCCCGGCCCAGCAGCAGCGCGCGCCGGTCGCGCGGCACCACGCCCTTGCGGTCGAACAGCTGGATGACCTGCCCCACGTTCGGGTTGTCGCCGAGCATCACCGCGCCCGCCAGCCGGTCGCCGCGGATCAGCAGCCGGGCGTACGTGCCGCGGGCCGGGTCGGCGAAGCTGACGTCCTCGCAGGACGGGTCGGCCTGCAGCGTGCCCATGGCGGCCAGGTCGATGCCGGACGCCTTGAGCCGGGTCACCGGGGCGCTCGGCTCGTACACCGCCTCGGGCTCGGCACCGGTCAGCCGCGCCGCCAGCACCTTCGCCTGCTCCCAGGCGGGCGCGACCAGGCCGCCGACGACCTCGCCGAACTGGGCGCAGTCGCCGATCGCGGAGATGCGCGGGTCGGAGGTGCGCAGCGTCTCGTCGATCACGACGCCGCGCTCCACCCGCAGCCCGGCGGCGCGGGCCAGCGCCGTGTCCGCGCGCACGCCGCAGGACAGCACCAGCAGGTCGGCGCGCAGGTTGCGGCCGTCCAGGCGCAGCGTCACGCCGTCGGCGTCCGCGCCCACCCCGATCGCGGACGAGGCGAGGTGCACCGCCACGCCGTGCTCGGCGAGCGTGCGCACCAGCACCGCGCTGGCGCCCGGGTCGAGCTGGCGCTCCATCAGGTGGCCGACGCCGTGCACCACCTCCACGGCCAGGCCGCGCCCGGCCAGCCCGCGGGCGGCCTCCAGGCCGAGCAGCCCGCCGCCCAGCACCAGCGCGGAGCGGGCGCCGTCGGCGGCCTCCAGGATGCGGCGGCAGTCCTCCAGCGTCCGGAACGCGGCGACGCGCGGGTGCGGCGTCTCCAGGCCCGGGATGGGCGGCACGATCGCCTGCGAGCCGGTGGCCAGCACCAGGTGGTCGTAGCCGAGCTGCTCGCCGTCGTCGAGGGTGACCGTGCGGGCGGCCCGGTCGATCGCGGTCACGGTGACCCCGGTGCGGGTCTTCACACCGTGCCCGGCCGCCTCGGTGAGCGTGATGTCGCCCTCGGCGTGCTTCCCGGCCAGGACGCTGGACAGCAGGATGCGGTTGTAGGCCCGGTGCGGCTCCGCGCCGAGCACGGTGACCTCGACGTCCGGCGCGGCGGACAGCTCCGTGGCCAGCCGGGCGCCGGCCATGCCGTACCCGATGATCACGACGTGGTTGGGGGAGGTGCGGGGACGGTCGGCGCGCGGCACGGCAGTGCCGTGTCGCGTGGTGTTACCTGGATTCATGGCGTCACCGGCTCGATTCGTACGGCACAGACCTTGAACTCCGGCATCCGGGAGATCGGGTCCAACGCGTCGCCGGTGAGCGTGTTGGCCCGGCCCGCGCCGGAGTAGTGGAAGGGTGCGAAGAGGGTGTCGGGGCGGATCGTGGCGACGATCCGGGCGGGCGCGGTCAGCTCGCCGCGGCGGCTGATCACGCGCACCTGGTCGCCCTCGGCCAGGCCCAGCCGCTCGGCCAGGTCGGGGTGCAGCTCGACGAAGGGCCCGCCGGGCAGCGCCGCGATGCGCCGGGTCTGCGCGCCGGACTGGTACTGCGCCAGCACCCGTCCCGTGGTCAGGTAGAGCGGGTACGCGGCGTCGATCTCCTCGGCCACCGGCCGGTGCTCCACCGCGATCATGCGGGCACGGCCGTCCGGGGTCGGGAAGCCTGCTTCGAAGAGCCGCGGCGTGCCTGCCCGGTCCGCTGCGGGGCAGGGCCAGAACACGCCTTGCTCGGCGTCCACCCGCTCCCACGTGACGCCGGCGTAGTCGGCCACCCCACCAGCGGTGGCACGCCGCAGCTCCTCGAAGACGGCGTACGGGTCCGCGGTGAACCGCGGGGTCCGCACGCCTCCGGCGCCGGAGCGACCGTCGCCGGTTTGGCCGAGCCGGGAGGCCAGCTCGGCCAGCACCGCCAGATCCGTCCCTGTCCCTGGCGGTGGCTTGCGCAGGGCCCGGCGCCGCAGCACCCGGCCCTCCAGATTGGTCATGGTGCCGTCCTCCTCGGCCCACTGGGCCACCGGCAGCACCACGTCGGCCAGCGCGGCCGTCTCGCTCAGCACGAAGTCGCACACGACCAGCAGGTCCAGCGACTTCAGCCGCTCGGTGATCCGCCCGGCGCGGGGCGCGGAGACCACCGGGTTGGAGCCGAACAGCAGCATTGCCTTCGGCCCGCCGGGCTGTCCCAGCGCATCGAGCAGCTCGTACGCGGACAGGCCGGCGCCGGGCAGGCTGTCGGGGTCCACGCCCCACACCGCGGCGACGTGCGCTCGCGCGGCCGGGTCGTCGATCTTCCGGTACCCGGGGAGCTGGTCGTTCTTCTGGCCGTGCTCGCGTCCGCCCTGGCCGTTGCCCTGCCCGGTGAGGCAGCCGTAGCCGGAGCCGGGCCGCCCCGGCAGGCCGAGCGCGAGGGCCAGGTTGATGAACGCGGTGACCGTGTCGACGCCCTTGCTGTGCTGCTCGGCGCCGCGCGCGGTGAGGATGATGGCGCGTTCCGCGCTCGCCAGCGCGCGGGCGGTGGCCTCAAGATCGGCGACCGGCACCCCGGTGATCCGCTCCACCCGGGCGGGCCAGTAACCGGCGGCGGTCCGGCGGACCTCGTCCCACCCGGTGGTGCGCTCGGCTAGGTATACCGGATCGGTCAGCCCTTCGGCGATCACGATGTGCAGCAGGCCGAGAGCCAGCGCGAGATCGGTGCCGGGGGTGGGCTGCAGGTGCAGGGTGGCGGCGCGGGCGGTGGGCGTGGCGCGCGGGTCGACCACGATCTGGGTGCCGCCCCCGGCCCGCTGCTCGGTCAGGTAGCGCGCGAACGGCGGCATCGTCTCGGCCACGTTCGCGCCGATCAGCAGCAGGGTGTCCGCGGCCGCGACGTCGGCCATCGGGAACGGCAGGCCGCGGTCGATGCCGAAGGCGCGGTTGCCGGCCGCTGCGGCCGAGCTCATGCAGAAGCGGCCGTTGTAGTCGATGTTGGCGGTGCGCAGCACGGTGCGGGCGAACTTGCCCAGCGCGTACGCCTTCTCGTTGGTGAGGCCGCCGCCGCCGAACACGGCGACCGCGTCGCGGCCGTGCGCGGCCTGCGTCCGCTCGATCCCGGCGACGATGAAGTCGTACGCCTCGTCCCAGCTCGCGGGCCTGCCCTTGATCAGCGGGGTGGTCAGCCGCTCGGGGTGGTCCAGCAGTTCGGCCGAGGTCCAGCCCTTCTGGCACAGCCCGCCCCGGTTGGTGGGGAAGTCGCGGGCGGCGACCTCGACCCGGCCGTCCGGCTGCTCGCGCAGCGTCATCCCGCACTGCAGCGCGCAGTAGGGGCAGTGCGTGTCGACCTCGCGCGCGCTCGGCAGCACCGGCAGCGCGGTGGCCGCTGTGGCGGGTGGGGCCGAGGGTGTCATGTGCGGAATCCTGCGGTCCAGGAGTTTCGCCTCAGCGTCCCTTGTGTTTCCAACCTGCTAAGACCAGCGCACGTCCGCAGTGAAAGCGCTGTTGGTGGGCTTGGAGTGATCAGCGGCACCCGGTGACACGCGATTCCGGCGGCTCCGCCGTCCAGCGATGGTGATGATCGTCCGAATGGTCGATTACCCCATCCAGGCGCTAACAGTTACGATGGCGTCACAATGCGTAAAGTTGCTCGAAACGGGTGATTTTCACTCACGCAAGTGGCACGAAGAACAGGATGACTCGTGGTCACACCGGGCGTAATCTAATCGGCATGACTGCCAAAGTAACGCTGTCCTTCGCGGACGAGACGATTGAGGAAGCGCGCCGTTACGCCGAGCGCGACGGGCTGTCGCTGTCGGCCTGGATGGACCAGGCCGCGCGGGAGAAGGCCCTACGGGAGCTGTTCAGCGCCCACGCGGACGTGGTTCGCCGGGCGGGCGTCGACCGTTTGGAGAAGAACGCTCTAGACGACGAGCGCGAAGTCGAATTGGTACGCCTGGAACTGTCAGGACGGGGGCGGCGTGCTGCGTAGAGGCGAGATCTGGCGGATCGACGGTGCCCGGGAGCGGCTCGGCCTGGTCATCAGCTCCGACGTGTACAACAGCACGGACGTGCCGATCGTCATAGTCGCGGAGGTCGTCGAGGAGGACGAGCTCCGCGACTCGCCGCTGGCCGTGCCGATGGGCGAGCTGATCATCATGCCGGACCGGGTGTCCTCGCCCATGAAGAAGTGGTTCACCGACATGGTGGACGTCTGCGACACCGACACCATGCGCCGGGTGGGCCGCGCGCTGCGCATCATCCAGGACCTCTAGGCGAGAGCGGGCTTCAGCACTCCGCCTCGTCCTTCGGGCACTGCTCCCGCATCGAGGACTGCAGCGGCTCGAAGATCTCCGCCAGCTGAGCGAGCTGGGCGGGGGTCAGCCGGTCGATGAAGATCGACCGCACCAGCTCGACGTGAAACGGCGCGACCCGCCGGATCGTCTCCCAGCCCTCGTCGGTCAGCACGGCGAACTGCCCGCGCCGGTCGTCCGGGCAGCTCTCGCGGCGGACCAGACCCGCCCGCTCCATCCGGGTGATCTGGTGGGACAGCCGGCTCTTCTCCAGCAGCAGCGTGTGCGACAGCTCCGACATGCGCATCCGCCGCCGTGGCGCCTCGGACAGGGAGACCAGCACGCTGTAATCGGTCCCGGAGAGGCCGTGCTGGCCCATCCCACGCTCCAGCTCGGCCGTCACCAGCTTCGACGTCATCAGGAAGCTGCGCCATGCCCGCTGCTCCTGGTCGGTCAACCAGGGGACCTCGGTCGTCTGTGTCGTGGTGGTCACCATGAATCACAACCTTAGAGGGGTGGGGACACCGGTCCCCACCCCTCATCGTCTCGATCAGGCCGTCGTCACGACATCGTCGTACGGCAGTCGGGGGCTGCGGTCGAACCAGGCGTCGGCGCCCGGCTTGCCGATGTTCACCACGGCCAGCACCCGGTGCTCGCCGTCGGGGAAGAACTCCTTCTCCACGCCGGCCGCGTCGAAGCCGGTCATCGGGCCCGCGGCCAGGCCCGCCGCGCGTACGCCCAGGATGAAGTAGCCGACCTGGAGCGCGCCGTTGAACCGGGCGGTCTCGGCGCGGGCGTGGTCGTCGCCGGTGAACCAGTCGCGCACGCCCGGGAAGTGCGGGAAGGTGCGGTGGAACTCGTCGTGGAAGTTCGTGTCGGCGGCCAGCACGGCGACCAGCGGGGCGGCGGCGGTCTTGGCCTGGTTGCCCTCGGCCATCTGCGCGACCAGGCGCTCGCGGGCCTGCGCCGAGCGGACCAGCACCACGCGCAGCGGCTGCATGTTCACCGAGGTGGGGGCGTACTTGACCAGCTCGTAGATGGCCTGCACCTGCTCGTCGCTCACCGGCTCGTCGGTGAACGTGTTGGCGGTGCGGGCGGCGCGGAACAGCAGGTCCTGCGCGGACTGGTCGAGGACGATCGACATGATGTCTCCTTGCGAAGTCGGTCTGGCTGCGTCAGCCACCTGGCACCAACTTTGGTGAAGCTTCAACTATTTCGCAAGCCGCCGGACTGTGGTCTACGCGACACCATTACGCCTCTGAGCTGCGCATACATGAATGTGCCCCGACCCCGGCAGGCGGGCCGGGGTCGGGGCGAGGAGGGAGAGATCAGGTTCAGACGCCCGCGTGGGCCAGGCTCGGCGCCTGGGCGACCAGGACCCGCCGCCGCAGGTAGCACCACCAGGTCACGGCGAGGCAGACGCCGTACAGCACGGCGAACCAGCCGAAGGCGGTCTCGATGCCGCCGGTGGCCTTGATCGAGTCGCTGATCGCCCGGGGCAGGTAGAAGCCGCCCACCGCGCCGATCGCGCCGGCGATGCCCAGGGTCGCCGCCGACTCCCGCTTCGCGGTGGCCAGGTCGGGCGACGTGGCCGCGAAGATCGCCGGGATCATGCGGTACGTCGAGCCGTTGCCCGCCCCCGCCGCGGCGAACAGCAGCAGGAACGCGGTGAGGAAGCCGGCCATGCTCTTGGCCTGCACCGCGGCCACGACGCCGTAGGAGCCGAGGCCCATGATCACGAAGCAGGCCGCGGTGACGCGGGCGCCGCCGACCCGGTCGGACAGCCAGCCGCCCACCGGGCGGACCAGCGAGCCGATCAGCGGGCCGGTGAACGCCAGGGTGATCGTCGCGGCGCCCAGGTGGGCCACCGGCGCCTGCGGGAACTGCAGCTTGAGTACCAGCGGGAAGGCGGCCGAGTAGCCGAGGAACGAGCCGAAGGTGCCGATGTAGAGGAAGGACATGATCCAGGTGTGCGGCCGCTTCACCGTGGCGAACTGGGCGCGCAGCGGCGACTTCGCCACGGTCAGGTTGTTCATGTAGAGGTGCGCGCAGAGCGCGGCGGCCAGCACCAGCGGCAGCCACATCAGGCCGCCGTAGACCAGCCCGAAGGACAGCGCGATCGGCACGACCAGCTGCATCACGCTGATGCCGAGGTTGCCGCCGGCCGCGTTGAGCCCCAGCGCCGTGCCCTTCTCCTTCTCCGGGAAGAAGAAGGAGATGTTGGTCATGGACGAGGCGAAGTTGCCGCCGCCCAGACCGGCCGTGGCGGCCAGCACCAGCACCACCCAGTAGGCGGGTTTGGCGGTGACCGCGTACACCATGCCGATGATCGGGATCAGCAGCAGCAGCGCGCTGAGCATGGTCCAGGTGCGCCCGCCGAACCGGGTCACCGCGAAGGTGTACGGGATGCGCATCAGCGCACCGATCAGGTTCGGCAGCGCGACCAGCCAGAACTTCTGGTCGACGGTGTACGGGAAGGTGGTGGCGGGCATGGCCACCACCACGACGCTCCAGAGCGTCCACACCGAGAACCCGAGGTGCTCCGCGAAGATGGAGAAGATCAGGTTCCGCCGGGCGACACGGCGGCCGGTGGACGCCCAGAACTCCGGGTTCTCGGGATCCCAGTTGCTGATGGCGGCGGCGGGCGTCTTTGCCGGCGGCGCGGGCGCGGTGACGGTCATAGCGAGCAAGTTACGAACGTGTGATTGCGATGATGTTCCGCGTCCCGTACCCATGTTGTGAACCCTGCCGCACCGCGCCGGGTCCCGCGCTGTGAGTTCGCCCTGGAAAACCGGACAGGGGACGCCATACCACAGGAGGGCCGGGCCGTTTTGACCTCACTGCGGGGCAGCGGGTATCGTTAGCGGCTGTTGTGCGAGAGGTGGCGCCGAGCCGGCAGTCCTGATGCTCAGGTAGGCTTGTCGTTCGCGCGCCGGTCCGTGTTCACGGCCGGCCGGCATCGCAGAATCCGTTGGTCGTGGGCGGTCGCCCGCGGTCACACAGACCTACGACGAGACAAGGTAGACCTGTGCGTACGTACAGCCCGAAGCCGGGTGAGATCGAGCGTCAGTGGCACGTGATCGACGCTTCTGACGTCGTGCTGGGCCGGCTCGCCACCCACACCGCCAACCTCCTGCGCGGTAAGCACAAGCCGACTTTCGCGCCGCACGTCGACACCGGCGACTTTGTGATCATCATCAACGCCGGCAAGGTTGCCCTCACCGGCAACAAGCGCGCGACCAAGATCGCCTACCGGCACTCCGGCCACCCCGGTGGTCTGAAGGCCGTCGGTTACGAGGAGCTGCTCACCAAGCGCCCCGAAAAGGCGATCGAGCTGGCCGTCAAGGGCATGATCCCTCACAACAAGCTGGGCCGGCAGATCCTGTCGAAGCTCAAGGTCTACGCCGGCGCGGAGCACCCGCACGCGGCGCAGCAGCCGGTGCCGTTCGAGATCAAGCAGATCGCGCAGTGAGCGCGGACGAAGGAATCACCATGACCGACACTTCCGTGCCGACCCAGGCCGTGGTCGAGGCTGAGGCCTCGGTCGCCGTCGCTGCCAAGCCGGCCACCCCGAAGTTCAAGGGCGACCGCCCGATCCAGACCGTCGGCCGCCGCAAGCAGGCCGTCGTCCGGGTGCGCCTGATCCCGGGCACCGGCAAGATCACCTGCAACGGCCGTGAGCTGGAGAAGTACCTCCCCAGCAAGGTCGCGCAGCAGTCGGTGCGGGAGCCGCTCGTGCTCGCCGAGAAGGGCGAGACCCTCGACGTCGTCGCCAACCTGCGTGGCGGCGGCATCAGCGGTCAGGCCGGCGCGCTGCGCCTGGCGATCGCCCGCGCGCTGTGCGAGCTCGACCTCGACGACCGCCCGGCGCTGAAGAAGGCCGGCTTCCTCACCCGTGACGCCCGCGTCACCGAGAGCAAGAAGTACGGTCTCAAGAAGGCCCGTAAGGCTCCGCAGTACTCGAAGCGTTGATCGCTTTCAGCTGCTGAACGGCCGGGCACGCTCCTGCTTCCAGGCGGGATGGCGTGCCCGGCCGTTCGACTTTCCGCAGCTCCCGGCCTCGGCTCGCCACCCGCGCGCCGGGTCGTGTCGTACCCCTCCTTTCGCACCCCACAGAAAGGGCCACCGGATGGCACGCCTCTTCGGCACCGACGGCGTACGCGGTCTGGCCAACGCGGACCTCAGCCCCGAACTCGCGCTCTCCCTCGCGGTCGCCGCGGCGCACACGCTGCCCGACCAGGAGGCCCGAGTGCAGCCGCCGCTCGTGGTGGTCGGCCGCGACCCCCGGGCCAGCGGCGAGATGCTGGAGGCGGCCGTGGTCGCCGGCCTGGCCAGTGCGGGTGCCAACGTGGTCCGGGTGGGCGTGCTGCCGACCCCCGGCGTGGCGTTCCTGACCGCCGAGGTGCGCGCCGACTTCGGCGTGATGATCTCCGCCAGCCACAACCCGATGCCCGACAACGGCATCAAGTTCTTCGCCGCGGGCGGGCACAAGCTCACCGACGAGCAGGAGGACACGATCGAGGCCGCGCTCGGCGCGCCCTGGACGCGGCCCACCGGAGCTCAGGTCGGCCGGGTGCACGACCTGCTCGACGGCGCCGAGCACTACACCTCGCACCTGGTCGAGGCGACCGGGCAGCCGCTGGCGGGCATCAAGGTCGTGCTGGACTGTGCCCACGGCGCCGCCAGCGACGTCGCCCCCGAGGCGTTCCGGGAGGCCGGGGCCGAGGTCATCGCGATCAACGCGGAGCCGGACGGGCTCAACATCAACGACGAGTGCGGCGCCACCCACCTCGCCCCCCTCAAGGCCGCCGTCGTCGAGCACGGTGCCCACCTGGGCATCGCGGTCGACGGCGACGCCGACCGGTGCCTGGCCGTGGACGCGAGCGGCACCGAGGTCGACGGCGACCAGATCATGGCGATCCTCGCGCTGGCCATGCGCGACGCCGGTGCGCTCGCCGAGAACACCCTCGTCGCTACCGTGATGAGCAACCTCGGGCTGCGCATCGCCATGCGCGAGGCCGGCATCACCCTGGTCGAGACCAAGGTCGGCGACCGGTACGTGTTGGAGGAGCTGCGGGCCGGCGGGTTCAGCCTCGGTGGCGAGCAGAGCGGTCACGTGGTCTTCACCGAGCACGCCACCACCGGCGACGGGGTGCTCACCGGCCTGCGCCTGCTGGCCCGGGTCGCCGAGACCGGCAAGACCCTGGCCGAGCTGGCCGCCGTGGTGCAGCGCCTGCCGCAGGTGCTGATCAACGTACGGGTCGCCGACAAGGGCGTGGCCCGCGCGCCGGAGATCCTCGCCGCGGTCGCCGCCGCCGAGTCCCAGCTGGCCGGGACCGGCCGGGTGCTGCTGCGTCCGTCGGGCACCGAGCCGCTGGTGCGGGTCATGGTCGAGGCGTCCACCGAGGACGTCGCCCAGAAGATCGCCGAGGGCATCGCCGCCGACGTGCGGGCCGCCAGCCCCGTCGGCTGAGTCGCGGGGCGGTCGCGTCTCGCGCGCCGCCGGCAAGATCGCTGCCTCGTGTCAGAACCTGTGCTCAAGCCCCAGGTTCTGACACGAGGCAGCGATCTTCGTGGTCAACCACCCACGAACACCGTCGTGCAGATGGCCGTCGTGCCGGTGGCGCTGCTGCGCTTCTGTTCCTTGCCGTCGATCGTGATGCTGCAGCCGTCCAGCTTCGCGCTGCCGCCGAGCGCGATCACGGAAGCCGCGAACGAGTCCGACGCGACGGTGAGATCCTTGCTCCAGGGCAGGGTGACCGTCTCGCTCTCCGTGCCGCCGGTGCCCAGGGAGTACGTGATGACGGTCTGGCCGGTGCCCTCCACGGTGTAGCGCACCGTGTGCGAGCCGGTGCCGTCACCGGTGACGACGCCCATGCTGGGCAGGCTGTCCTCGATCTCCTGGACCTTGTCGCCGGTCCAGTCGAGCACGAAGTAGCCGAAGGCGCCGCAGCCCACGCAGAGCACCAGCACGACGCCGAGGATGATGCCCACGATCAGGCCCGCCTTGCTCTTCTTCGGCGGCTGGATCGGGTGCTGGTACGCGGGCACGCCGTACGGCGGCGGCGACTGATACGGGTCAGGCTGAGGAGGGGGGTAACTCATGCGCGGATGGTAGGGCAGCCGCGCCCGCCGGCCATCCCCCCTGGCGGCAACCCGTCACTATTCGGGCGCGCGCCGGCCCGTCCCCAGGTCGGCCCACATTGCAATCAGGACGTGTGCGTGAATACCCCCGTTCCGCTCATGCAATATGAGCGAAACTCCGCTAGGGTAACGGGCATGTGCGGGATCGTGGGATACGTGGGCGGCCAGTCGGCGCTCGGTGTGGTGTTGGAAGGGCTGCGTCGCCTGGAGTACCGGGGTTACGACTCCGCAGGCGTCGCCGTGCTCGCGAGCAGCCGGCTGCTGCTCGCGAAGAAGGCCGGCAAGCTGTCGAACCTGGAGAAGCTGCTGGCCGAGGCGCCCGAGGCCGAGCTGCGTACGGGCACCACGGGCATCGGGCACACCCGCTGGGCCACCCACGGCGGCCCCACCGACCGCAACGCCCACCCGCACCTGTCGGCCGACGGCCGCATCGCGGTGATCCACAACGGCATCATCGAGAACTTCGCGAAGCTGCGGGCCGAGTTGCAGGCATCCGGCGTCGAGTTCGCCAGCGACACCGACACCGAGTGCGTGGCGCACCTGCTGGCCGCCGAGCTGGCCGGGGTCGCGGGCAGCCCGCAGGCGCTCGCCGACGCGATGCGCCGCGTGTGCAACCGGCTGGAGGGCGCGTTCACGCTGCTCGCGGTCGACGCGCAGGCACCAGGCGCGGTGGTCGGCGCGCGGCGCAACTCGCCGCTCGTGGTCGGCCGCGGCAACGGTGAGAACTTCCTGGCCAGCGACGTGAGCGCGTTCATCGAGCACACCCGCGAGGCCGTCGAGCTGGGCCAGGACCAGATCGTCCTGATCACCGCCGACGCCATCGAGATCACCGACTTCGCCGGCAACCCGGCACAGGGCCGCGACTACCACGTGGACTGGGACGCCCGCGCCGCCGAGAAGGACGGCCACGCCTGGTTCATGCTCAAGGAGATCGCCGAGCAGCCGCAGGCCGTCGCCGACACCCTGCGCGGCCGCATCGGCGAGCACGGCGAGATCATGCTCGACGAGGTCCGGCTGACCGACCAGGACCTGCGCGACGTCGACAAGGTCTTCATCGTCTCCTGCGGCACGTCGTACCATGCCGGCCTGGTCGCCAAGTACGCCATCGAGCACTGGACGCGGATCCCGTGCGAGGTCGAGCTGGCCAGCGAGTTCCGCTACCGCGACCCGGTGCTGGACCGGTCCACGCTGGTCGTGGTCATCTCGCAGTCCGGCGAGACCATGGACACGCTGATGGCGCTGCGCCACGCCAAGGAGCAGAAGGCCCGGGTGCTGGCCATCTGCAACACCAACGGCTCCACCATCCCGCGGGAGTCCGACGCGGTGCTCTACACCCACGGCGGCCCGGAGATCGCGGTCGCCTCGACCAAGGCGTTCCTGACCCAGCTCGCCGCCTGCTTCCTGGTCGGCCTGCACCTGGCCCAGGTGCGCGGGGTGAAGTACGCCGACGAGGTCGGCGCGGTGCTGGCGCAGCTCCAGGAGATGCCCGCCAAGATCGAGAAGGTGCTGGCGGCCATGGACCCGGTCCGCGAGCTGGGCCGCCAGCTCGCCGAGACCAACGCCTCGACGGTGCTGTTCATCGGCCGCCACGTCGGCTACCCGGTGGCGCTGGAGGGCGCGCTCAAGCTCAAGGAGCTGGCCTACCTGCACGCCGAGGGCTTCGCCGCGGGCGAGCTCAAGCACGGCCCGATCGCGCTGATCGCCGGCCCCGCCGGGGACGGGCGCGCCTTCGACCGGGGCACCCCCGTGGTCTGCATCGTCCCGTCGCCCGCCGGGCGCGGCGTGCTGCACGACAAGATCGTCAGCAACATCCAGGAGGTGCGCGCCCGCGGCGCCCACACCATCGTCATCGCCGAGGAGGGCGACGACGCCGTCGTCCCGTACGCCGACATGCTGGTGCGGGTGCCGCGGACGCCGACGCTGCTCGCGCCGTTCGTCACCACCGTGCCGCTGCAGGTGCTCGCCGCCGCGATCGCCGACGCCAGCGGGCACGACGTCGACCAGCCGCGCAACCTGGCCAAGTCCGTCACGGTGGAGTAGCCGGTCCCGTCACGATCCCGGCCAGGGTCCGCAGCGCGGGCCCGGCCGGGTCGAAGTAGCTCGCGTGGGCGTCGACCGGGTCGGCGCCCGCCTGCGACGGGAACGCCCGCGCGCCGAACCCGGCCGCGGACGGGTCCGTCCCGTGCCACAGGTCGGCGTTGCCCCCGAGCACGGCGTCGCTCGCCGAGCCCAGCGCGACCAGCCCCGGACCGCCGGCCAGCACGCCCACCACCGCCTCACCCGGCGACGGGGCGAACCGGACGATGTCGTTGGGCGCCGTCGACGCCCAGACGTGGGCCGGATCGCGCAGCTCGGCGGCCCGGTCCACGCCCATGCCGGGGCTGCCCAGCGCCACGATCTCGTCCGCCACCACGGCCCCGTCCCGCTCGGCCACGCCGACGGCGAGACTGCCGTACGAGTGCCCGATCAGCGTCAGCCGGGCCGGGTCGCCCTCATGCGTGGCGGCCAGCCCGGCCTGGAAAGCCGTCAGCTCCGGCCGGGCCGCCACCGCCGCGTCGGCGCGCGCGGCGTCCAGCCCGTCGGGTGCGTCGTACCCCAGCCACATGATCGCGGCGGTCCCCTCGTCCGGCGCCTGCGCCGTGGCCGCCTGGTGCAGCGTGGCGGCTCGCTCCAGCTCACCCTCGAACGCGTCCAGCGACGAGCCCGCGCCCGGCACGTACGTGGCGACGTTGTCGCTGACGTCGGGATCGCCGAAGGACACCACCGCCCGGCCGTCCCCGCCCGCGCCGAACTGCAGCAGGTACGCGCGCGGCTCGACGGCCGCCAGCCGGTGGTAGAGGCCGCTGAGCGCGTCGAGCCTGGTCCGGGCGGCGGCGTCGCCGGGGCCGGCGGCCACGGCTTCGCGCAGGCGGTCCAGCTCGCGGTCGAGCAGGTCCCGGTTGGCGCGGTCGCGGGCGGTCACCGGCACGCCGTCCAGCCCGGCGATCTGCTCCGGCCGGTGCGCCACCAGCCAGCGGCGCTCGGCGTCGCTGAGCCCCGCCCACCACTGCGCCACCTGCAGCAGGCCCACGCCGCTCGGCACGGCCACCGGGCCGCCCGCCCAGCCCGTGCGAGCCGCCGTGGCCAGCTCGTGCAGCGCCTTCGCCGTCTCCTGGTCGCTGCGGTCCGCCGCCGCGAGCACCGTGTCGATCTCCGCGGCGACCCGGACGGCCAGCGCCACGTCCGCCTGCCCCGGTGCCCCGGCCGCACTCTGCCCGCTGCCCGAGCCCCGCCCGCCGCGTCCGCTGCCCGAGCCTGGTCCGCCGCGTCCGCTGCCCGGGCCGCGATCGCCGCCGTAACCGTTCGGCGGTGCCACGACGCTGACATCGCCGACCGCGGAGACGCGCACGGCGGTGCCGCGTGTCGCATCGACGGCGGTGGCGAGCCGCTCCCGAAGCACGGCGATTCGCGCCGCGTGCCGGGACAGCAGCTGGTCCGCCTCCAGCAGCGCCCCGGGCATGACCAGCAACCGCGCGGCCAACGCCGCACCGGACTCCCGGGCCGCGTCGGCGGCCGTGCCCCCGCTCCACGCGCGGTCCACCCGGACGAGGTGGGCGGCGAGGTCGTCGGCGTGTTCGTCGGCGCGGCGGCTCAGCCCGCGCCAGGCCGCCGCGCTCGCGTGCCACCGGGCCGGGTCGGCGTCGCGCAGCTGCGCGTACGTGATGGTCATCGGCGGGCCCCCGCGGTGATCTTGCGGGCGAGGTCGGAGTCGCGGTCGGCGTAGCTGAGCCCGGCCACCCGCAGCCGGTCGCCGAACCCGGCGATGTCCGCCGCGACGGCGGCCAGGTGCGCGGTCACCGCGTGCGCCAGCGCGGCCTGGGCGTCGCCCACGGCCCACCCCGGCGGGCAGTCGCGCAGCCTGGCCGCGGCCGGTGCCTCCCGGGCGAGCGCACCGGACAGCCCGTCCAGCGAGGCGGCCAGCCTGACCAGTTCATCGGGTTCCACGAGCACCGGCTTGAGCGGCCCGGATCCGTCGGCGAAGGTCGGTTTCATGGCTCGATGCTTCCGGCCGGGCCGGGACCCGCACAGCCCCTGTGGATAACCTCGGCCACCGTTACCCACAGGTTTTCCACAGGCCTTGTCCACGGATACCGCGCCCTGTTAGCCGGCCCGCCGTTCGGCTACTGCGGGAGCCGCCGCGTCACGGCCTGCCTGCCGCGCGGGAAGCCGCCGCCCCACCGCCAAGATCGGAGGTTCGTGTCGAAAGCTGGGGTCCAGCCCGACTTTGTGACACGAACCAGCGATCTTCGCCAGCGGCCCAGCGGCCCAGCGGCCCAGCGGCGCAGCGGCGCAGCGGCGCAGTGGCGCAGTGGCGCAGTGGTTGTCAGGTGGTGTGGACGAGGTGGCCGGCGACCCAGGTGTGGGCGGCGCGGGCGGCGCCGATCTCGGTGGGCGGGCCCGCGAACGGGTCGCGGTCCAGGACGGTCAGGTCGGCCCGCAGTCCGGGCGCGATCCGGCCGCTGTCGTCGAAGTGGTTCACGTACGCCGAACCCGCCGTGTACGCCTCCAACGCCGTCCCCAGGTCGAGTGCCTGCTCGGGCCCGAGCGGCGGCTCGCCGCAACCGAGGGCCACCCGGTTCACCGCCACGTGGATCGCCCGCATGGGGTCGGGCTCGGACACCGGCCAGTCGCTGCCCGCCGCCAGCCGCCCGCCGTGCGCGTGCACCGCGCCGAACGGGTACTGCCAGCCCGCCCGCTCGCCGCCCAGGAACGGGATGGTCATCTCGTCCATCGCCGGTTCGTGCACCGCCCACAGCGCCTGCATGGTGACGGTGAGCCCGAGCCGCCCGAATCGCGGCACGTCAGAAGGGTGCACCACCTGCACATGGGCCACGTGATGCCGCCGCGGCGAGGGCGCGACCGGCTCGACCGCGTCCAGCACCTCCCGTACGGCCCGGTCGCCGATCGCGTGGAAGTGCACCTGGAACCCGTCGGCGTCGAGCAGCGCCACGATCTCCCGCAGCTCGGCGGGGTCGACCCGGGAGATGCCGCGGCGGTCGGTGGCGCAGCCGCAGCCGTCCAGGTACGGGTCGATCATCGCGGCGGTGAAGTTCTCGGCCACCCCGTCCTGCATGATCTTGACGGTCTCCGCGCGGAAGTTCGCGCCGCCCGACGCGCGCGCCGCCGCCCGGCGTTCCCGCAGCTCGGCGAGCTGCTCCAGGCCGCGCGTCGGCTCCCACCACAGGGCGCCGCGCACCCGCGCGGTCAGCAGCCCGTCCGCGTCGGCGGACCGGTACGCGTCGAAGGCGTCCGGCCAGCCGCCGTAGTCGCCGAGGATCGCGTCCTGCCAGGCGGTCACCCCGAGCGCGTGCAGGCGGGACTGGGCCAGCAGCAGCGCGCGCCGGATCTCGGCCGCGTCCGGCCGCGGCGCAACCGAGCTGACCAGCTCCATCGCGCTCTCGTGCAGCACACCGGTGGGCTCGCCGGCGGCGTCGCGCTCGATCCGGCCGCCCTCCGGGTCGGGGGTGTGCCGGTCGATCCCGGCCAGCGCCAGCGCGCGCGAGTTGCACCAGGCGCTGTGCGCGTCCCGCACCGCGAGGTACACGGGCCGGTCGGCGACCACCCCGTCCAGCGCGGCCCGGTGCGGCTGGCCGCCGCCGAACGCGTCGTACGACCACCCGGCGCCCATCACCCACGGGCGGTCGCCGTGCGCGGCGGCGTACGCGGCCAGCTCCCGCAGGTAGCCGGCCTCGTCGTGCGGCTCGGTCAGGTCGCAGCGGAGCAGGTTCAGCCCGGCGAACACGGGGTGCGCGTGCGCGTCCTGGAAGCCGGGCAGCAGCGGCCGCCCCGCCAGGTCCACCACCTCGGTCCGGGCCGTGACCAGCGACGAAACCTCGTCGTCCGAGCCGACGGCGACGATCACGCCGTGATCGACCGCGACCGCCGTGGCGCCGCGCACGCCGTACACATTCCCGGAGCGAAGTACCAGATCCACACCTGAGACCTTAAGGTCAACACGTGATTGTCTCGGTGGGCAACGACGTCGTCCTGGTCGAGCGGTTCGCACAGGCGCTGCAGCGCACCCCGCACCTCAGGGAGCGCCTGTTCACCGAGGCCGAGCGCACCACCAGCTCGGGCCACGAGCGCTCGCCCGAGTCGCTGGCCGCGCGGTTCGCCGCCAAGGAGGCGGTGGCCAAGGCGCTGGGCGCGCCGGCGGGCATGCACTGGCACGACTGCGAGATCGTGGTGGACCCGGACGGGCGGCCCTGGCTGACCGTGTCGGGCACCGTCGCCGCGGTGGCCGCCGAGCGCGGCGTCGAGCGCTGGCACCTGTCCCTGTCCCACGACGGGGGCATCGCCTCCGCCGTCGTCATCGCCGAGGCAGGGCTGTGAGCCGCCCGGCACGGGAGGTCCGCCCATGAGGCCGGTGTATCGCGTCGCGCAGGTGCGGGCGGCCGAGTCCGCGCTGATGGCGACGCTGCCGCCGGGCACGCTCATGCAGCGCGCCGCCGCCGGGCTGGCCCGCCGCTGCGCGGTGACCCTGCGCGACCAGGGCGGGGTGTACGCCTCGCGGGTCGTGCTCCTGGTCGGCCCCGGCGACAACGGCGGCGACGCCCTGTACGCCGGAGCCATGCTGGCGCGGCAGGGTGTCCAGGTCGGCGCGCTGCTCAGCGACCCGAAGCGGGCGCATGCCGAAGGGCTGGCCGCGCTGCGCGCCGCGGGCGGCCGGGTGCTGCCCGACTGGCCACGCCGGATCGACCTGGTCGTCGACGGGCTGCTCGGCATCGGCGCCACCGGCGCCCTGCGCGGCACCGCGCTGACCCTGGCCGAGCAGCTCGCCGCCCTCGACCCGCGCCCCACGGTGATCGCGGTCGACGTCGCCTCCGGCGTCGGCGTGGACACCGGCGACGTGCCCGGCACCGCCGTACACGCCGACGTCACCGTCACCTTCGGCTGCCTCAAACCGGCCCATGTGGTCGGCCCCGCCGCGGTGCTGGCCGGGCAGGTCGAGCTGGTCGACATCGGCATCATGCCGCACCTGCCCGCCGACCCGGCGCTGCGCGTCGCCGACACCGCCGACCTGGCCGCCTGGTGGCCGCAGCCCGGCCCGATCTCCGACAAGTACACCCGCGGCGTCGTCGGCGTCGCCACCGGCTCCGCCGAGTACCCGGGCGCCGCGCTGCTGTCCCTGTCCGGCGCGCTCGCCGGGCCGGCCGGCCTGGTCCGCTACGCCGGGTCGGCACACGAGCTGGTGGTGCCCGCACACCCCAGCGTCATCGCCGCGCCGCGTGTCGCCGACGCGGGCCGGGTGCAGGCCTGGGTATGCGGCAGCGGCCTCGGCACCGACGAGCGGGCCGCGGGCGAGCTGCGCTCGGTGCTCGCCGCGCCGGTGCCCGTGCTGCTCGACGCCGACGCGATCACCCTGCTCGTGGACGGCTCCATGTCCGGTGAGCTGCGCCGCCGCGACGCGCCGACCGTGCTCACCCCGCACGACCGGGAGTACGCCCGGCTCGCCGGTGAGCAGCCCGGTCCGGACCGCGTCGCCGCCGCGCAGAAGCTCGCCGCGTGGACCCGCTCGGTGGTGCTGCTCAAGGGCGACCGGACCGTCGTCGCGGGCCCGTCGGGCGAGGCGTGGGCCAACCCCACCGGCACCCCCGCCCTGGCCACCGGCGGCACCGGCGACGTGCTCTCCGGCCTGCTCGGCTCCCTGCTCGCGGGCGGCCTCCCCCCGATCCGCGCCGCCGTCGCCGCCGCCTACGCCCACGGCCTCGCCGGCCGCCTCGCCGCCACCACCGGCCCCGTCACCGCCGTCGACGTAGCCACCGCTCTCCGCCCCGCCGTAGCCTCCCTGACCCACGCCCCCATCGGCGTCGCCCCCGTCCGCCCCCGCTGACCCGCCTACCCCACCTCCCCCTCCCACCTCGCCCCGCCCGCCCCGCCCCGCCCGCAGTTTCGGGGAAACTGCACGAATAGCCGGTGGCAAGGCTGCACTTTCCCCGAAACTGCAGCTGGATCGGCGGTTATCCACAGGGGCGGGAGCGGGAAAGCGGCGGGTGGGGCAGGGTGTCGGGGTGTCTCGGACTTCTCGGCAGAGCCCGCGGTTGGTCGGCAAGGTGTTCTCGGCGCGGGAGGCGATCGGGCTCGGGCTCGTCAGCGCCAACGAGCTGCGCGGCTCCGCGTGGCAGCGGATCTTTCGCGGGGTGTACGCCGACGCCCGGATGAGCGTGTCGCACCTGGCGCGCGGGGAAGCGGCCGTGCGCTGGCTCATCCCCGCACAGGCAGCCGTCGCGGGCCGCTCCGCGGTGGCGTTCCACGGCGGTCTGGCACCGCTGGACGCGGCACCGGTCGAGGTGCTCGTCCCGCCCACGCACAGATTCGGCCCGGTGGCCGGGCTGCGCGTGCACACGGCGGATGTCAGCACCGCCGAGTTCGTCTCGCGGGGCAGGGCAAGGGTCACGTCACCGCTGCGAACCTGCTGGGATCTGGCGCAGTGGTATGAGCCGGCCGAGGCTGTCGCCCACATCGACTCGCTGCTGGGCCGCGGCGCGGTCGACCTCAGTGAGCTGCGCAGACACGCGCATAACCAGCTGGACCAGCGCGGCGGCAGCCGGTTCGGGAAGGCGGTCGAGCTGGCTGACGGCGGTGCACAGTCGGCACCGGAGTCGCACACCCGGGTCGGGCTGGTGCTGGCGGGGCTGCCACGGCCGGTCACCCAGCACGTGATCGAGGATCGCGGCCGTTTCGTCGCGCGCGTCGATCTGGCCTGGCCCGAATACCGGGTCGCGGTCGAGTACGACGGCGTCTGGCACGCCCAGGCCGACCAGTTCCACCTGGACCGCCAGCGTCTCAACCGCCTGGTCGGCCAGGACTGGATCGTCCTGCACCTGACCGCCCAGCGCCTCCGCGAAGACCTCCCCGCCTTCACCGCCGAGGTCCGCACCGCCCTGCGCACCCGCGGCTGGCACCCCGTCCGTCGCGGCCGCGGAGCGGTGAGCAGTTTCGGGGATACTGCACGAACTTCGTGAGCCGAAGCTGCAGTTTCCCCGAAAGTGCAGGCCGAGAAGCCCGCCCGTGGCGGGGCTAGGGGGTGAGGGGTGCGAGGCGGGTGGGCCAGGTGCCGGCGTGGCCGACGAGGGTGACCTCGCGGGTGTCGTCGTCGCGGCGGTCGATGCGGACCTCCAGGTAGGAGTCGGCGAGCTGCTCGACCATGCCCTCGCCCCACTCGACGAGGGTGACCGAGTCGTCGACCGAGGCGTCGAGGTCGAGGTCGTCGACCTGGGCGCGCGGGTCGGTGACGCTGCCCAGCCGGTACGCGTCCACGTGCACCATCGGCACCGTGCCGCCCGCGGCCCGGTCGGGCCGGTGCACGCGCGCGATGACGAACGTCGGCGAGGTGACGTCGCCGAGCACCCGCAGGCCGCGCCCGACGCCCTGGGCCAGGGCGGTCTTGCCCGCGCCGAGCGGGCCGCTGAGCACGACCAGGTCGCCTGGCTGCAGCACGGCCGCCAGGCGGGCGCCGAAGGCGCGGGTGTCGTCCACGGTGGTCAGGATCATCGGAGCTCCAGCTCGTCCAGGAAGGTGATCAGTGCCTGGTTGACCTCGTCGGCGTGCTCCAGCATGGTCACGTGTCCGCTGTCGGGGATCAGGACCATCTTGGCGTGCGGCAGCAGCCGGCAGATCTCCTCGGAGTGCGCCACCGGGGTGATCAGGTCGCAGTCGCCGCAGATGACCAGCACGGGCACCTGGTTGAGGGCGCGCAGCGCGGGGTAGCGGGCGTGGCTGTTGATGGTGCGGATGTAGCGGGCGACGGTCTCGGTGCTGGTCCGCGAGTTCATCTGCTCCACGTACGACACCAGCGCCGGGCTGGGCTTGTCGCCGCCGAAGCCGTACCGCCTGGTCAGCAGCCAGGCGAGGTCGGTGCTGGCCTGCCGGGCCGCGTCGATCATCGGGCCGGTGAACCGGGCCGCGCCGGTGAGCAGGCCGAGCAGCGGGCCGCTGGCCCGGTTGAGGATGTTGGGCAGGTTGCCGTAGCTGATGCCGTCGAGCTGGCCGCCGCTCGTGGCCATGAGCACGGCGCCCGCCACCCGGTCGGCGAACAGGTCGGGGTGCTGCTCGGCGCAGGCCATGATGGCCATGCCGCCCATGGAGTGGCCGACCAGCACGATCGGCCCGACCGGGGCGGTGGCCTTGATGACGTCGTAGAGCGCGTCGCCGAGCGCGGGCAGCTCGTACTCGCCCTCGTGCAGCGCGGTGGACAGGCCGTGGCCCGGCTGGTCGTAGAAGACCATGCGGTGCTCGCCGAGCGCGTCCAGGGCCTTGCGCTGGAAGTGGAAGGTGCCCTGGTCGAGGCAGAAACCGTGGACGAAGATGATGGTCGGCTCGGGTGGGCCGGGGCGCAGCGGCTCGACCGCGATCCCGTCGACCGGCTCGACGATCTCGACGTGCAGCTCGACGCCGTCGTCGGTGGTGACGGTGAGCGTCTCGTCGTACGGCAGGCGGCCGAAGGGCTCGTCGGCGAACGGGTCGCCTTCCGGCTTCTCCCGGGTGCGCCGGACGACCAGCCGCTCGACGGCGACGCCCGCGGCGACCCCGGCCGCGGCGACACCGATCACGGCGCCGATCAGCCCGGCCCGCCGCCTGCCGCCTGCCGTCTTGTCCTTCGCCACGGCCTTGCTCTCGGCGGTCGTGTCGCTCATGCCCGCTCCTCGCTGCGCTCGTCGCGTGCCTGAGCCGAGCCGTGCCAGCCGATTCGCTCGCAAGGCTCGCTCATGCGGTCACCCCGCCGCGGCCGTCACGAGCCGCCGCGCCCGCGGTCCGGGCGCTCACGCGTCATCACCGCGGTACACGCGCGGGACCCGGGAGCTGCCGAAACGGGTGACGATCTCGTAGTTGATGGTGCCGACGGCGTCGGCCCAGTCGTCGGCGGTGGGCTCGCCGCGGTCGCCCGGCCCGAAGAGGATCACCTCGTCGCCCTCGGCGACCGGCGCGTCCCCGGCGTCGACCACGAACTGGTCCATGCACACCCGCCCGGCGACGGTGTAGCGGGCGCCGTTGAGCAGCACCGGGCCGCTGTTGGAGGCGTGCCGGGGCACCCCGTCGGCGTAGCCGAGCGGCACCAGGGCCACGGTCGACTCGCGCTCGGTGACGTAGGTGTGCCCGTACGAGATGCCCTGGCCGGCGGGCAGGCGCTTGGACAGCAGCACCCGGGCGCGGGCGGTCATCGCGGGGCGCAGCGAGGCGCGGATCGCCGGGTCCTCGACGGGGGACAGGCCGTACACGGCGATGCCGGGCCGGACCAGGTCGAAGTGAGCGTCGGGGCGGGTCAGCGTGGCGGCCGAGTTCGCGATGTGGCGCAGCTGCGGCTCGACGCCGAGGCGCAACGCGACGCCGAGCGCATCCGTGAAACCGGCGAGCTGGTGGTCGATGGTCTCGTGGCCGGGGGCGTCGGCGTACACGAAGTGGCTCCACACGCCGACGATCTCGGCGTACCCGTCGGCCTGGGCCTTGGCGGCGGCCTCGACGAGCTGCGGCCACTCCTGCGCGGTGGCGCCGCCCCGGGACAGACCAGTGTCGATCTTGAGGTGTAGCCGCGCGGCGCGACCGGCCTCGCGCGCCCCGGCGAGCACGGCCGCGAGCTGGGACAGGCTGGCCACGCTGAGATCGACGTCACGCTCGATCGCGCGGCCCACCGGCTGGCCGGGCAGCCACAGCCAGGACAGCACGGGGGCGGTCAGGCCGGCGTCGCGCAGGCCGAAGGCCTCCTCCAGGGTGCACACGCCGAGCCAGGTCGCGCCGCCGGACAGCGCGGCGCGGGCGGCGGCGACCATGCCGTGCCCGTACCCGTCGCCCTTGACCACGGCCATCACCTGCGCGGTGGTGTGCGACCGCAGCGTGGCCACGTTCGCGCGGATCGCGTCGAGGTCGACCACGACCTGGGATTGAGCGTCGCCTTGCCACATGTGTCCCAGACTACCCAGCAGTACGCCGCACACCGCCCAGGGCCGCGCGCCGTCCCAGAACCGGCGGCCGGAAGTCGATCAGGAGGCTGTGTCCACGACACGCCGCCGAGCCTTGCCATAGGTTCATGATCAACCGGGTGGGGCGGGGTGGGCAGTAGGGTGGGTGGCGTGTTGGTGCTGGTTCTGGATACCGCTACGCCGGCCGTGACGGCGGCGCTGGCGGAGGTCGGCCCGTCGGGGTATGCGGTGCTCGCGCAGCGGGCGGCGGTCGATGGCAAGGCGCACGGCGAGCTGCTCGCGCCGCAGCTGGACGCAGTGCTGGCCGAGGCGGGCGTCAAGCCCCGCGACCTGGGCGCGGTCGTCGCGGGGGTGGGTCCCGGCCCGTTTACGGGGCTGCGGGTGGGCCTGGTCACGGCGGCCTCGCTGACGATGGTGCTGGGCATCCCGGCGTACGGCGTCTGCACGCTGGACGCGCTGGGCCTGCGCACCACGGGACGGGTCCTGGTCGCCACGGACGCCCGCCGCCGCGAGGTCTACTGGGCGGTGTACGCCGACGGCAGCCCGCTGACCGGCCCGGCCGTGGACAAGCCCGCCGACGTGGCACCCCGGCTCGCGGAGTTCGGCGTGACCACGGCCGTGGGCGAGGGCGCGCAGAAGTACGCCGACCAGCTCGGCCTGCCCGTGGGCGACGCCCGCTTCCCGGACCCCGGGGCGCTGGTCGAGATCGCCGCACAGCGGGTCCGTGAGGGCGCGCCGAGCGAGCCGCTCACCCCGCTCTACCTGCGCCGCCCAGACGCGGTCGAGCCGTCGGCCCGCAAGCCCGCGCTGTCGGCGAGCGAACGATGAAGATCGACCGGCTGCGGTGGTGGCAGATCGACGAACTGCTGCCGGTCGAGGCGGACCTGTTCGGCGCCGAGCAGTGGACGGCGGCCATGTTCTGGAACGAGCTGGCCAACGGGCACCACTACCTGGTCGCCACGGACGACGACGGCAGCGTGCTCGGCTACGCCGGGCTGGCCGTCGGGCAGGGCGAAGGCTGGATCAACAACATCGCGGTACGCCGGGACGCCCAGCGGCGCGGCATCGGCCGGGCGCTGCTGGAAGGGCTGCTCGCCGAGGCGGGGCGGCACGGGGTGAAGCAGATCCTGCTGGAGGTCGCGGCGGACAACGCCGCCGCGCAGCGGCTCTACGCCGCGTACGGCTTCGAGGCGATCGGCGTACGCAAGGGCTACTACCAGCCCAGCAACACCGACGCCCTGGTGATGAGACGGGAAGAACCGTGACCTTGAAGGATGAGCCGCTGGTTCTCGGCATCGAGAGCAGCTGCGACGAGACCGGCGTGGGCATCGTGCGGGGGCACACCCTGCTGGCCGACGCGCTCGCCTCCAGCGTGGACGAGCACGCCCGCTTCGGCGGCGTGGTGCCCGAGGTGGCCAGCCGCGCCCACCTGCAGGCGCTGGTGCCGACGCTGCACCGGGCGCTGGACGAAGCCGGGGTGACCCTGGCCGACATCGACGCCATCGCGGTGACCGCCGGGCCGGGCCTGGCCGGGGCGCTGCTGGTCGGCGTCGCCGGGGCCAAGGGCCTGGCGCTGGCCGCCGAGAAGCCGATCTACGGGGTGAACCACCTGGCCGCGCACGTGGCGGTGGACACCCTGGAGCACGGGCCGCTGCCCGAGCCGGCGATCGCGCTGCTGGTCTCCGGTGGGCACTCCTCGCTGCTGCGGGTCGACGACCTGGCCCGCGGGGTGACCCCGCTCGGCGCGACCATCGACGACGCGGCCGGCGAGGCGTTCGACAAGGTGGCCCGGCTGCTGGGCATGCCGTTCCCGGGCGGCCCGCCGATCGACAGGGCGGCCCGCAACGGCGACCCGCTCGCGATCACCTTCCCGCGCGGCCTGACCGCCCCGAAGGACCTGGTCGAGCACCGGTTCGACTTCTCCTTCTCCGGCCTGAAGACGGCCGTGGCCCGCTGGGTCGAGGCGCGTGAGCGCAGCGGCGAGCCGGTGCCGGTCGACGACGTGGCGGCGAGCTTCCAGGACGCGGTCTGCGACGTGCTGACCATGAAGGCGATCGACGCCTGCCGGACGCAGGGCATCGACACCCTGGTCATCGGCGGCGGCGTGGCGGCGAACTCGCGGCTGAAGGCGATGGCCGCCGAGCGCGCCGCGAAGTACGGCATCACGGTGCGGGTGCCCCGGCCGAAGCTGTGCACGGACAACGGCGCCATGGTCGCCGCGCTCGGGGCGCATCTGGTGGCCGCCGGCAACGCTCCGTCCAAGCTGGACTTCCCGGCCGACTCCGCGATGCCGCTGACGCTGGTGGGCGTGTAGCTTTGCCCGGTGCTGAGGGCGACGACGTGATCGTGCGGATGTGGGAGGTGCGCGCATACCCGCGCACCTTCACGGACCTGCTGAACTGGGTATGCGACGAGGCGGTGCCGCGGATCGAGGTCGAGCCGCTGCACATCGCCAGCGAGGTGTTCTCCTCCACCGACCAGCGCATCGTGGTCATCTCCCGCTGGCGCAGCGACCCGCGTCCGCTGCCCGACCCGCCCGACAATCTCACCGCCCGCTCGCCCCACGTCTGGGACTTCACCCCCGTCGACCGGTGACCGACGCGGAACGGTCCGCCCGTGACGCCGATCCCGGCCGGACAGCGGTGCCCTCGCGTCCCATACTCCGGTAGCCTCTGCGCGTGCTGGACATGCGGCGGGCGCGGCGGCGGGGTGCGATCCTCTTCGACCTCTACGAGACGCTGCTCCCGGACCGGCCGCAGGAGCAGCGCGACGAGGTGAGCCGGCGGATGGCGGCGGCGCTGGGCGTGGCGCCCGAGCCGTTCGCGGCGCTGTTCCGCGGCACGACGTCGGCCCGGATGCGGGGTGAGTTCGGCACCCTCGCCGAGACGATCCGCACCCTGGCGTACCGGCTGGGCGGCGAGCCGACGGAGCAGGCGGTGCGGTTCGCGGAGGTGACCCGGCTGCGGTTCTGCCGCGAGCTGCTGTGGCCGCCCGCGGCCACGCTCGCGGTGCTGGACCGGCTGCGCGCGCTGGGCCATCCGCTGGGGCTGGTCAGCAACTGCTCGACGGAGACGGTGACGCTCTGGCGCGGGCAGCCGCTGGCGTCCCGGTTCGACGTGGCCGCGTTCTCCTGCCTGCTGGGCGCGGTGAAGCCGGATCCGGTGATCTTCCTGAAGGTCTGCGGTGACCTGGGGGTGGCGCCGGAGGACTGCGTCTTCGTCGGCGACGGCTGGGGCGGTGAGCTGAACGCGGCCGCGGCGCTGGGCATGCGCGTGATCCGCACCGTGGAGTACACCGACGGCGATCCGGGTTGGACCGGCGAGACGGTACGCCGTCTGGGTGACGTGCCCGGCCTCCTGGCTGCGTGAACGCTCGAAAAACGATTGGCGTTCCGCACGCGGCTTTAGTAAGTTCAGCGCCGCTATGCGATCCTTACCTGTCGCCGATCCCGGCACGCCCGACACCAGGTCAGCCGCCCGATACCTGTGGTGGCTGGCCTCGCAACAGTTGCCGACCATCGGGTTCGGCATGTTCTTCGGCATCATCTGGATGCTCACCGCGGCGCTGATGCCGATGGTGATCGGCAGGGCGATCGACGCCGGCATCACCACCCGCGACACCACCGCCCTGGCCCAGTGGGCCGGGGCGTTCCTGTTGCTGGGGCTGGTGCAGGCGGTCAGCGGCATCATGCGGCACCGCAACGCCATCTTCAACTGGATGTCGGCCAGCTTCCGCACCGTGCAGGCCGTGGTGCGGCACGCCAACAAGCTGGGCGCGACGCTGCCCAAGCGGCTGGCCACCGGCGAGGTGGTCGCCATCGGCGCGGCCGACACCGGGCAGATCGGCAACGCCCTGGACATCACCGCGCGCGGCTCGGCCGCCGTGGTCAGCCTGATCACCGTCACGATCATCCTGCTCACCGCGTCGGTGAAGCTCGGCCTGGTGGTGCTGCTCGGCGTGCCGGTGCAGATGGCGGTGGTCAGCCTGCTCATCAAGCCGCTGCACCGCCGCCAGCAGGCGTACCGCGACCAGCAGGGCACGCTGACCGGGCGGGCCGTGGACATCGTGGCCGGGCTGCGGGTGCTGCGCGGCATCGGCGGCGAGCAGGTCTTCGCCGGCCGGTATCGGGAGCAGTCGCAGCAGCTGCGCGCGGCGGGCATCCGGGCGGCGCGCATCGACTCGCTGCTGGAGGCGATCCAGGTGCTCATGCCGGGCCTGTTCCTGGCGCTGGTCACCTGGCTCGGCGCGCGGCTGGCGGTGACCGGCGAGATCCAGCCCGGCGAGCTGGCCAGCTTCTACGGGTACGCCGCATTCCTGATCATGCCGCTGCGCACGCTCGCGGAGATGCTGGAGAAGATGACCCGCGGGCACGTGTCGGCGGGGCGCGTGCTGAAGGTGCTGCGGCTGGAGCCGGAGATCACCGGCCCGGCGTCGCCCCGGGAGCTGCCCGCGCACGGCGTGCTGGCCGACGTGAAGTCCGGCCTGGCGCTGCGCCCCGGCGTGCTGACCGTGCTCGCCGCGGACCGGCCCGAGGACGCCATCGAGATCGCCGACCGGCTCGGCCGCTACACCGAGGGCGAGGTGACCCTGGGCGGCGTGCCGCTGGCCGAGGCCACCCGCGACGACGTGCGCGCCCGCATCCTGGTCGCCGACAACAACGCCCGCCTGTTCAGCGGCCCGCTGCGCGAGGAGCTGGACCCGGCCGGCGACGGGGACGACGCGCGGCTCACGGCGGCGCTGCACGCGGCGTCCGCCGAGGAGATCGTGGACGCGCTGCCCGGCGGGCTGGACGCGTTCGTCGCCGAGCGGGGGCGGGAGTTCTCCGGCGGCCAGCAGCAGCGGCTGCGGCTGGCCCGCGCCCTGGTCGCGGACCCGCCGATCCTGATCCTGGTCGAGCCGACCAGCGCCGTCGACGCGCACACCGAGGCCCGCATCGCCGACCGGCTGGGCGCCGCGCGGCAGGGCCGGACCACCCTGGTCGCGGCCACCAGCCCGCTGCTGCTCGACCGCGCCGACCACGTGGTGTACGTCGAGGACGGCAAGGTCGCCGCCGAGGGCACCCACCGCGAGCTGCTGGCCGCCGAGCCCGGTTACCGGGCCGTGGTCACGAGGAGTGTCGAATGAGGGTCCAGCTTCCGGTCGCCGATGCGCCCGCGGTACGCCGCTACGCCCGGCAGCTGACCCGGCGGCACACCGGCCCGCTGTTCCGGGTCGTCGCGCTGCACGGCCTGGCCGCGCTGGCGGGCCTGGTCACCCCGTTCCTGCTGGGGCGGCTGATCGGCGCGATCGAGCACGGCACCACCGTGTCCGCGGTCGACGGCATCGCCGTCGCGCTGGTGGTGTTCGTGCTGGTGCAGGCGGTGCTCACCCGGTTCGCCGCGTTCTCCTCGGCGAACCTGGGCGAGCGGGTGCTGGCCGAGCTGCGTGAGGAGTTCGTGGACCGGGTGCTGGCCATTCCGCTGTCCACCGTGGAGCGGGCGGGCACCGGGGACCTGGTCACGCGTACCAGCCGGGATGTCGCGCAGCTGTCCCACAGCGTGCGCCGCGGCGTGCCGGAGAGCCTGATCGCCGCGGTCACCCTGGTGCTGACCGCGGGCGCGCTGATCTGGCTGTCCCCGCTGCTCGCCCTGCCCTGCCTGGTCGGCGCGCCGATCATCATCGGCGGCGCGCGGTGGTACCTGCGCCGCGCCCCCAAGGCGTACCTGCGCGAGAACGCCGCCTCCTCCGAGGTGATCGACGGGCTCACCGAGACCTTCGACGGCGCGCGCACCACCGAGGCGCTGCGCACCGGCGCCCGCCGCATCACCCGCACCGACCGCGACCTGCACGAGCAGTACCTGGCCGAGCGGGGCACGCTGCGCCTGCGCACCGTGTTCTGGCCGGTGGTCGAGGTCGGCTTCGTGCTGCCGGTGGTGGCCACGCTGTTCCTCGGCGGCTGGTTCTACATCCAGGGCTGGGCCGAGCTGGCGCAGGTCGTCACGGCCGTGTTCTACGTACAGCAGCTCGTCGAGCCGATCGACCGGCTGCTGGGCTGGGCCGACGAGCTGCAGGTCGGCGCGACGTCGCTGGCCCGGCTGCTGGGCGTGGCCGAGGCCGGCGACGACCGCACGCCCGGCGACGCCCGGCCGGACTCCGAGCAGCTCACGGCGAGCGACGTGCGGTACGCGTACACCGAAGGCCGGGACGTGCTGCACGGTGTAGACCTGACCATCGCCCCCGGCGAGCGGCTGGCCATGGTCGGCCCGTCCGGCGCGGGCAAGTCCACACTGGGGCGGCTGCTCGCGGGCATCGACGGGCCGCGCACCGGTTCCGTCGCGGTCGGCGGTGCGCCGCTGGTCGAGCTGCCGCTGGAGGAGCTGCGCGGCCACGTCGCGCTGGTCACCCAGGAGCACCACGTCTTCCTGGGCACGCTGCGCGACAACCTGGCCCTGGCCAAGCCGTCCGCCGACGACGCCGAGATCCGCCGGGCGCTGGCCGCGGTGGACGCCCTGGACTGGGTCGACGACCTGCCCGAGGGCCTGGCCACCGAGGTCGGCAGCGGGAGGCACGAGGTCTCGCCCGCCCAGGCGCAGCAGCTCGCGCTGGCCCGGCTGGTGCTGGCCGACCCGCACACGCTGGTGCTCGACGAGGCCACCTCGCTGATCGACCCGCGCGCCGCCCGGCACCTGGAGCGAACGCTTGCCGCCGTGCTGGACGGGCGCACCGTCGTCGCGATCGCGCACCGCCTCTTCTCGGCCCACGACGCCGACCGCGTCGCCGTCGTCGAGGACGGCCGCATCACCGAGCTGGGCTCCCACGACGACCTCGTCGCCGCCGACGGCTCCTACGCCGCCCTCTGGCGCTCCTGGCAGAGCTGACCGCCCACTCGCCCTCGTCCGCCCGCACGAGGTGGTCAGGGGGAGGTGGTGCCGAGGACGGCGGCGGGGCCGCCGAGGCGGGCCACCAGGGCGGGGGAGAGGTACAGCGATTCGAGCGTGCGGGCGCGTCGGCCGTGCAGGGTCGCCTGCGTGGACGTGCCCGCATCCACGTGCAGATGGAGCAGGCCGAGGTCGGCGGGCAGCGGCTCGCCGTAGGCGCGGTCGCCGGTGCGTTCCCGGGACAGGCCGTCGTAGGACAGCACGAAGGACGTGCCCGCCGCGACCGCCTCGCGCAGCCGCGCCACGAACGCCTCGCGGGGCAGCCCGGCCATGTAACGGTGGTCGCGGGCCGAGCTGACGCCCTGGTAGGGCGGGTCCAGGTAGACCACGTCGGCGGGATCGGCGTGGGCCAGCACGTCGGCGTAGTCGGCCGCGTAGGCGCGGCAGCCGGCGAGCGCCCGCGCGGTCTCGGTGAGCCGCACCCGCATCACCTCGGGGCGGGCGCCCAGCCGCCGCTTGTCCGGGCCTTGGTTGAACCCGCCCTCGCGGTTGTAGCGCACCGCGGCCTTCACGCAGCGGGCCAGCAGGTAGAGCAGGCAGTGCGGCTCGCCGGTCGCGTTGAACCGGTCGCGTACGGCGTCGTAGTAGGCCCGCGGGTCGGCCTGCTGCGCGTGCCACAGCAGCGCGTAGTCGTCGGCCAGCGCCCCGGGCTCGGCGAGCACCCGCTGCCACAGCCGCATCAGCGGCACGTTGAGGTCGCTGATCTCGGCGGTGCGCCCGATGCGCAGATGCCGGGCCGCGATGGTCACCGCCGCCGACCCGGCGAACGGCTCCAGCAGCCGGTCGGTGTCGGCGGGCAGCAGCGGCACGATCGCGTGCGCGAGCCGGCGCTTGCTGCCCTGATACGGCAGCGCGTGCGGCACGTCGGCCAGCCCGGCCAGCCGGACCGGCGTCACCACGGGAACGTGCGTTTCCGGCTGGCGGGGCAGGGAAGCGGTGTGCCGGGACGATTCGGTCACCCTCACAACCATCCATTGTGCTGGATGGCCGGGGATTCGCCCGGTATTGCCGGTCAGCCCAGCGGGTCGGCCAGCAGCTGCTCGAAGGCCAGCTCCGCGGCGCCCAGCAGCGCCGCGTCATTGCCCAGCTTGGGGGTACGCAGCCGCACGTGCTCCCGGGTGGCGGGCAGCCCGATGCTGTTCAGGCGGCTGCGCACCTGCGCCGCGGCGGCCAGGTAGACGTCGCGCAGCGTGCCGCCGAAGATGACCAGCTCGGGGTTGAAGATGTTGACCAGGTTCGCCACGCCGAAGCCGAGCCAGTCGCCGACCTGGCGCACCGCGGTCTGCGCGGCGGCGTCCCCGCGCGCGGCGGCGTCCACCACGGACAGCACCGCGTCGGTGCCCATCGGCGCGCCCGGCGAGCAGTCCCGGCCCGCCGCGCGCAGCAGGGCGTGCTCGCCGATCTCGGTCTCCCAGCAGCCGCGCGAGCCGCAGCCGCAGGCGCGCCCGTGCGGGTTGACCACCATGTGGCCGACCTCGCCGCCGTAGCCGCCGTGTCCGGTGACGCGCCGCCCGCCCGCGATGATGCCGGCGCCCACGCCGACGTCGCCGTACACGTAGATGAGGTTGGCGCAGCCCACGGCGACGCCGCGGGTGTGCTCGGCCAGCGCGCACAGGTCCGCCACGTTGCCGACCGCGACCTGCGGCAGCAGCTCGGGCAGGTGGTCCTGCAGGGCGTGGCCGAGCGGCTCGTCCATCCAGCCCAGGTGCGGCCCGAGCCGGACCAGGCCGTCCTCGCGGCGGACCAGCCCGCACACGGCGATGCCGGCCCCGATGCAGCGCGCCTGCGGTGGCACGTCGGCGGCCATGTCCTTGACGAACTCGGCGACGGGGCGGACCGCCTCGATCGCCTCCCCGCGCGGGCGGGGCGCCTCGCGCTGGTCCAGCACCACCCCGCCCAGCCCGACCCGGGCCACCCGGATCCGGTCCACCTCGACGCTCGCCGCGTACGCGTAGACCAGGTCGGACGAGGGGCGCACCACCAGCGACGGGCGCCCGGCCCGGCCGGTCTCCCGCGGCGCCTCCTCGCTGACCAGGCCGACGCCGGCCAGGTCAGCGGTGAGGGCGCCGATGGTGGAGCGGTTGAGACCGAGCTCGGAGGTGAGCTCGGCACGGGAGATCTGGCCGCGCACGTGCACGAAACGCAGCAACGCGCCCAGATTCTGCCGCCGGATCTCCTCCTGGCTCGGTCCCGCTCGCATGATTCTCCTGTAGACGGATGTACGCCGGTCAGCTGCTCGCGGCGGCGCGCCTGCGCGAGAACGCGTCGACGCTCGCGGCGAGCAGCAGCACGACGCCGGTGGCAATGTACTTGTATGCCGAACTCCACCCGACGAGGCCCATGCCGTTGATGATCATCGTGATCACCAGGCCGCCGAGCACGGCGTCGAGCACGCGGCCCTTGCCGCCGAAGAGGCTGGTGCCGCCGATGACGGCCGCCGCGACGGCGTAGAGGAGCACATTGGAGCCACCGGTGTTGGGGTCGACCGAGCGCGCCTGGCTGGCCGCCAGCACACCGCCGATCGAGGCCATCGCCGAGCAGATGACGAACGCGGAGATCCGGATGCCGTCGACGTTGATGCCGGCGCGGCGGGCCGCCTCCTTGTTGCCGCCCACCGCGTAGATGTGCCGGCCGTACGCGGTGCGGCGCAGCACGAACGTCCACAGCAGCAGCAGGACGCCCACCACCGGCACGATGATCGGCACGCCCTTGAGCGAGAACAGCGGGTTGCGGCTGCGCTCCTGGTTCAGGATGGCGACCGCGAAACCGACCAGCACCGCCAGGCCGATCACCCGGAACGCGACGACCTGCCACAGGTCGGCCTTGAGGCCGCGGCGGCGCCGGTTACGCTGCTGGATCAGCTGCACGGTGGTGAAGCCGAGCACGGTCAGCGCGGCCAGGCCCCAACCCACCAGCGGCGGCAGGTACTCGTTCTCCAGCGCGATGATGACGCTGTCGCGCACCGAGATGTTGGTGCCCTCGTCCAGCAGCCACAGCACCACGCCCTGGAAGCCCAGGAACGCGGCGAGGGTGACCACGAACGACGGAATGCCGATCTTGGCCACCAGGAAGCCCAGCAGCAGGCCGATGACGATGCCGGTGGCCAGCGAGGCGGCGACGGCGACGTACCACGGGTAGCCGTTGGTGGTCAGCAGGATCGCCAGCACCGCGGCGCACACGCCCGAGGCGTAGCCGGCGCTGAGGTCGATCTCGCCCAGCAGCAGCACGAAGACCAGGCCCATCGCGATGACGACGACCGGGCCGGCCTGGGTGAGCAGGTTGGCGAAGTTCGGCGCGGTGAGGAAGACGGGGCGGGCCAGGCCGAACACGACGCACAGCACCAGCAGGCCGAGCACCGCCGGCAGCGCGCCCATGTCGCCGCCGCGCACCTTGCGGCCGTACCCCCGCAGGTAGCCCAGGATCCCCTCGTCCTTGGCCGACGGCTTGTCGACGACGGCCGCGGGGTTCGTGGTGACGGCGCTCATGCCGCCGCTCCTTCCTCAGCGAGGCCCAGCGCGCCGCTGCGACCCGAGGTGATCAGCTCGACCACCTGTGCGTGGGTGACGTCGGTCGTCTTGACCTGCGCCGCCATCTGCCCCAGGTAGAGCGCGGCGATCCGGTCCGAGACGGCGAACACGTCGTTCATGTTGTGCGAGATCAGGACGACGGCCAGGCCGTTGTCGGCGAGGCGCCGCACCAGCTCCAGGACCTGGGCGGTCTGCGCGACGCCGAGCGCGGCGGTGGGCTCGTCGAGGATGACCAGCTTGCTGTTCCACAGCACGGCCTTGGCGATGGCGACCGTCTGCCGCTGACCGCCGGAGAGGCTGGACACCTGCTGGCGTACGGACTTCACCGTCCGCACCGACAGGCTGGCCAGGGTCTCCGAGGCGAGCTGCTCCATGGTCGGCTCGTCGAGGATCATGCCGCTGCGGCGCTCGCGGCCCAGGAACATGTTCTGGACGATGTCCAGGTTGTCGCAGAGCGCCAGGTCCTGGTAGACGATCTCGACGCCCAGCTGCGCGGCGTCGCGCGGGCTGTGGACGCTGACCTGCTTACCCTCGATCAGGTAGTCGCCTGAGTCGATGGGGTAGATGCCGCCGATGCATTTGACCAGCGTTGACTTGCCGGCGCCGTTGTCGCCGACGAGGGCGGTGACCTCGCCTGGTTGAACCGAGAAGGCCACGTCCCGCAGCACCTGCACCGGGCCGAAGCTCTTGTTGATCCCACGCAGTTCGAGTAGAGGGGTTCCCATCAGGGGCTCCGTTCGAGGGGGTTACTGCTTGTTCCACAAGCGTGGTCCCCGGGGCACTCGCGTCCCCAGGGACCACACCTGTTGTGAGCCGGTCAGGTCAGCTGATGCCGGCCTCGGTGCACTTGGCCGCGAAGTCGGCGGTGCACAGCTCGTCCTTGGTCACGTAGCCGTCGGTGACGACGTCCTTCACGTTGTTGAAGTAGATCGCCTGCGGCTCCAGCAGCACCGAGGGCACGTCCTTGCCGGACTCGGAGTCCTTGGTGGTCTGCGAGACCTGCTTCTTCTCACCCTTGGCCAGGGCGATCGCCAGCTCGGCGGTCGCGGTGGCCTCCTTCTTGACGGCCTTGTACACGGTCATGCACTGGTCGCCGAGGAGGATGTTCTGCAGACCCTGCACGGTGGCGTCCTGGCCGGTGACCGGGACCTTGCCGTTCAGCTTGTTGGTCTTCAGCACGGAGATGGCCGCGTTGCCCAGGCCGTCGTTCGCGGCGAGCACGCCGTCGATCTTGCCGTTGGCCTTGGTCAGCATCTGCTGGAAGATGACGCCGCCCTGCGCGTTGTCCCAGTCCGGCACGGCCTGGTCCGCGGCGAGGGTGTACTCCTTGGCGTCGTACTTCGGCTTGAGGACGGAGACGCCGCCCTCCTTGAACAGGGTCGCGTTGTTGTCCGTCGGCGAGCCGTTCAGCTGCGCGATCGCCGGGTTCTTCACGCCCTTCTCGGTGAGGCACTTGACCAGGCCCTCGCCCTGCAGGCGGCCGACCGCGACGTTGTCGAAGGAGACGTAGTACTCCGCGCCGCCGCCCAGCGTGAGCCGGTCGTAGTCGATGGTCGGGATGCCCTGCGCCTTGGCCTTGTCCAGCACGGCCTTGCCGGTGCCCGAGTCCAGGTTGACGATGACCAGGACGGTCACGCCACCGGTGATCATCTGGTCGGCGATCGACTGGAACTGGGTCTTGTCACCCTGGGCGTTCTGGATGTCGTACTGCACGCCGGCGGCCTTGAAGGCCTCCTCGAGGTACTTACGGTCCGCCGTCTCCCAGCGGGCCGAGGACTTGCTGTCCGGCAGGATGACGCCGATCTTCGGCGTCTTCGCCGCACCGGGGTCGGTGGTGTCTTCCGCACAGGCGGCGAGACCGGTGAGGGCGAGCGCGCCCGTCATGGTCAGAGCCAGGATCCCTTTGCGCATCGTTGCTCAAATCCTCTCGGATTCAGGGGTGTGTACTCAACGGTGGTGCGGTTGTGTTCGGCCGTTCGGGCCGGCGAAGCCAGAGCTGTCAGCGGTGCGTGAGGCCGGTCACAAGGGTTTTGTTGTGTGCGACAACGTATGCGGAACAAAACCAAACGCGCAAGCCCCGGGTTTGTTGTTGGCAATAACAATTCAGCAACGTCCCCGTAACCAAAGATCCACCCCGCGAAACCGCTCTCCCACCCCTCTCGTGCGCCGATCTTGCGCGGACTGTGGGTGCGACACGCCCAAATAGGACAAATCACTAACGTTTCGCGCAAGATCGTCACGATCTTGTGGGGGTATGGGGGGGAGTGCGGCGCGTCCCGGTTACGGGCGCGCGATGGGGGCGAGGACGGCCTGGGTGAGGCGGACCAGGTCGGCTGGGGCCAGCTGGAGCTGGAGGCCGCGCTTGCCGGCGGAGACGTACATGGCCTCGCCGTCCAGGGCCGACCGGTCGATCACGGTGGGCAGGCGCTTGCGCTGGCCGAGCGGGCTGATGCCGCCCCGCACGTAACCGGTGGTCTTCTCGGCGAGGTCGCGGTCGGCCATCGCCGCCTTCTTCCCGCCCGCCGCCGCGGCCAGCGCCTTCAGGTCGATCTCACCGGTCACCGGCACCACGGCCACGGTCAGCCTGCCGTCGACCTCGGTCACCAGCGTCTTGAACACCCGGGCCGGGTCGGCGCCGATCGCCTCGGCCACCAGCGCGCCGTAGTTGGGGGAGTCCGCCGACACCTCGTACGGGTGCAGCGTGTGCGTCACCTTCTGCTTGGTGAGCAGCGCCGTCGCGGGCGTCCCCTGGCTGGCCATGGCGCGATGCTACCGCCGGCCGGTGATCACGGCGCCGGGGTGGTGACACGCCGTCGAACACGGCCATAAGTTCATGATCAACGCGCGACCGGGTGGGCGAGGACGGCGGTGGGGGTGGCGGAGATGCGGGTGAGGAGGAGGGTCAGGGGGTGGGGGCCGGTGAGGCGGAGGTCGCGGCGGAGCTGTTCGACGTCGAGGGCGGAGCCGCGTTTGAGGATCTCCAGGCGGCCGATGGCGCGCTCGCGGAGGGCGGCGCGCAGGCGCTTGAGGGAGAAGGGCATCGTCTCGACCACCTCGAAGCAGCGGCCGAAGGGGGAGGTCACGGGGGTGTCGGTCCAGACGTAGGCGATGGTGGGGTCGGCGAGGCGGCCGGTGTGGGCGGCGGCGAACTCGGCGACCAGGTGGGCGCGGACGACGGCGCCGTCGGGGTCGGTGACGTAGCGGCCGGGCGGGCCGACGGGGGCCGTCTGCTCGCCGGTGCCGGTGAGCTCGTGGGGCGTGCCGTCGCGGAAGACGGTGGCGCGGCGGGGGGCGCGGGCCAGGGGGCCGCACCAGGCGGCGGCCTCGACCACGTCGCCGTCGACGGAGACCAGCTCCAGCTCGGCGCCGGGCGGCAGCAGCGCCTGGTCGATGCCGGGGGCGAGCTTGAGCACGGTATGCGGGACGCGCTCCGGCAGGCTGGTGACCCAGTCCCAGGGCGGCGAGTAGTCCTCGGGGCGGAACACGCGGCGGCCGCCGCTGCGGCGGGCGGGGTCGCAGAAGACGGCATCGACCTCGCTCAGGTCGAAGTCGCGCGCGTCGCCGCAGGTCACCGTGGCGTCGGGCACGTTGAGGGCGGCGCAGGCGGCGGTGACGGGGTCGGCGTCGACGCCGAAGGCCCGGATCCCGGCGGCGGCGACGGCGCGCAGGTCGGCGCCGAGCCCGCAGCCCAGGTCGGCCAGGGCGGTCACCCCGGCGGCGCGCAGCCGGGCCGCGCGGCGTACCGCGACGATCTCGCGGGTGGCCTGCTCCAGCCCGGCCCGGGTGAGGAAGGCGCGCGGGGCGTCGGCCCCGAACTTCGCGCCCGCGCGGGCCCGCAGGGTGACCTGGGTCAGCGCGGCGGCGGCCAGGCCGGGTGGGAAGCCGCGGGCGCGCAGCGCCGTGGCGGCGGCCAGCTCGTCGGTGCCGGCCAGCTCCGCGGCCAGCGCCAGCGCCGCCGCTCCGGCGGGGGTACGCAGCAGCGCCAGCTGGTCGAGGTCCACGGGCTGATTCTCGCAGCGTGCTCCGGGAGCGCCGGACACCAGGGTGAATCGGATAATTCACTGAGTGGCGGCTGGCACTCTCCTTGACTGAGTGCTAGGTCCGGCATAATGTTCGAGTTAGCACCCTGCCATGCAGAGTGCTAACGCACGACCGCCCGGCGACGCCGACACCCGCGACGACGGCGCCGCACCGGGCGGCCTACTCGACCAGAAGACAACACCTGGGTCTCGTGCCGCGGGACCTGGGGCTATACCCCAGGAGGGTATGCTCGTGACTACCGCGACGAAGGTTGCGATCAAGCCGCTCGAGGACCGGATCCTGGTCCAGGCGAACGAGGCTGAGACCACCACCGCGTCGGGCCTCGTGATCCCCGACACCGCCAAGGAGAAGCCGCAGGAGGGCACCGTCCTGGCGGTCGGCCCGGGCCGCGTCGACGACAAGGGCAACCGCATCCCGGTCGACGTCAAGGTGGGTGACAAGGTCATCTACTCGAAGTACGGCGGCACCGAGGTCAAGTACGCCGGCGAGGAGTACCTGCTGCTCTCCGCCCGCGACGTCCTCGCGGTCGTCGAGAAGTGATCTGTGCGATGCCCCGGCCCGCCCTCACGGGCGGGCCGGGGCATCGTGACGTTTAAGGGAGACGATTGATGCCGAAGATCCTTAGCTTCTCCGACGACGCCCGCCACCTGCTGGAGCACGGGGTCAACGCGCTCGCCGACGCGGTCAAGGTCACGCTGGGCCCGAAGGGCCGCAACGTGGTGCTCGACAAGAAGTTCGGCGCGCCCACGATCACCAACGACGGTGTGACCATCGCCAAGGAGATCGAGCTGTCCAGCCCGTACGAGAACCTGGGCGCGCAGCTGGTCAAGGAGGTGGCGACCAAGACCAACGACGTCGCCGGCGACGGCACCACCACGGCGACCGTGCTGGCCCAGGCGATGGTCCGCGAGGGCCTGCGCAACGTGACCGCCGGCGCCAACCCGGCCGGTCTCAAGCGCGGCATCGACGCGGCCGTCACCAAGGTCAGCGACGCGCTGCTGGGCAAGGCCGCCGCGGTCGCCGACAAGTCGGACATCGCGCAGGTCGCGACCATCTCGGCGCAGGACGCCACCATCGGCGAGCTGATCGCCGAGGCGATGGACAAGGTCGGCCGCGACGGTGTGATCACCGTCGAGGAGGGCTCGACCATGTCCACCGAGCTCGACGTCACCGAGGGCATGCAGTTCGACAAGGGCTTCATCTCGCCGCACTTCGTGACCGACCCCGAGTCGGGCGAGGCGGTGCTGGACGACCCGTACATCCTCATCACCACCAGCAAGATCTCCGCGATCGAGGAGCTGCTGCCGCTGCTGGAGAAGGTCCTGCAGACCAGCAAGCCGCTGCTGATCGTGGCCGAGGACGTGGACGGCCAGGCGCTGAGCACCCTCGTGGTGAACTCGATCCGCAAGACCGTCAAGGTCGCCGCGGTGAAGGCGCCCGGGTTCGGCGACCGCCGCAAGGCGATGCTGCAGGACCTGGCCGTGCTCACCGGCGGTGAGCTGATCGCGCCGGAGCTGGGCTACAAGCTCGACTCGGTCGGCCTGGAGTCCCTGGGCCAGGCGCGCCGCGCCGTGATCACCAAGGACACCACCACGATCGTGGACGGCACCGGCGCGTCGGCCGAGGTCGAGGCCCGCGTCTCGCAGATCCGCAAGGAGATCGAGGCGTCGGACTCCGACTGGGACAAGGAGAAGCTGGGCGAGCGCCTGGCCAAGCTGTCCGGCGGCATCGCCGTCATCAAGGTCGGCGCCGCGACCGAGGTCGAGATGAAGGAGCGCAAGCACCGCATCGAGGACGCCATCGCGGCCACCCGCGCGGCGGTCGAGGAGGGCATCGTGCCCGGCGGCGGCGCGGCGCTCACCCAGATCGCGAGCGTGCTCGACGACGACCTGGGCCTGACCGGCGACGAGAAGGTCGGCGTGTCGATCGTGCGCAAGTCGCTGGTCGAGCCGCTGCGCTGGATCGCCCAGAACGCCGGCCACGACGGCTACGTCATCGTGCAGAAGGTCGCCGCGAGCGACTGGGGCCACGGCCTCGACGCGGCCAAGGGCGAGTTCGTCGACCTGGCCAAGTCCGGCATCGTGGACCCGGTGAAGGTGACCCGCAACGCGGCCATCAACGCCGCGTCGATCGCGGGCCTGCTGCTCACCACCGAGTCGCTGGTGGTGGAGAAGCCGGCCAAGGCGGAGCCGAACGGCGGCGGCCACGGCCACTCGCACGGCCACGGCCACGGCCACCAGCACGGCCCGGGCTTCTGAGCCCGAACGGCTGACCGCACAGCGGGTCCCGGCTCCGGCCGGGGCCCGCTGTCGTCTTTCCGTCGTTGGTGACGACGGCGGCCGTCGATAAGGTCCCTGCCATGACAGGGCGCGGGCTCGTGCGGTACTTCGGCTTCGTGGGGCTGGCCTACGTGGTGGCGACCCTGGGCACGGGACTGACCGACTACCTCACCGCGGCCGAGGTCAGCAAGTCGAAGGCGCTGCTCATCTCCGGCGGGGTGGGTCTGCTGGTGGCGCTGCTGCTCGGCGCCATCGACCTCGCCAAGAGCAACGCCGGCAAGAGCGCCGCACCGGCGGCGGCCCGTCCGGCGGGCGGCGCGACGCCTCCCCGGCGCGGCGGAGCCGGGCTGGCGCTGACCGCGGTGCTGCTGCTCGGCCTGTGCGCGGGCGGCGGCTACCTGGCGACCACCGCGGTGCAGGCGGCCGTGCAGAAGCTGAACGAGTTCGCCACCCCGCCGTGGATCAAGAAGGGCCAGGAGCAGGGGCAGGAGCGGCTGGCGGAGGAGGTCTCCGAGACCGGCGGGCCGCTGACGATCACCGTGCTGAGCGTCGAGGTCACCAGCCAGGCCACCAAGGTCCGGATTCGCGGGGCGAACAGCGGCGGCGAGGCGCTGACGCTGCCCGTGTTCGGCCGTGCCCAGCTCACCGCCCCGGACCGGACGCTGACGCCGGACCCGGCCGCGGGCGACTGGCCGGAGACCGTCCCCGCCGACGGCGAGGCGACCGGCACCATCGTCTTCGACGGCGTGCTCGGCCCCGAGGTCACCGAGGTCCGCCTCTCCTTCAGCGTCATCCACGGCAGCTTCGCCGCACCCCCCAACATCGCCGTCACCATCCCCCTCACCTGACCCCCGCCCACGCCGCTGGGCTCGGCTCGGCTCGGCTGCAGTTTCGGGGAAACTGCAGCTTCGGGAGGCGAGGCCGCTGCAGTTTCCCCGAAACTGCGGATCCCGGAGGGGCTGAGCGGTAAGGGATCGGTAAGGCGTTCGGGCATGGCCTGGAGGTGACCGCGGGGCGCAGACTGGCAGGCGTGGTGAGTCGGAGACGTGCGGTCGTGGCGGGACTCGCCGCCGCCGCGGTGGCGGTAGGCCTGGGTGAGCTGGTCGCGGTATGGACGGGCCCGCGCAGCGCGCCGCTGATCGCGGTGGGCGGCGTGGTCGTGGACGCCGTCCCGGAGCCGGTCAAGGCGTTCGCGATCAGCGTGTTCGGGGTGTACGACAAGATCGCCCTGCTGGTCGGCACGGCCCTGCTGCTCGCGGTGTTCGCAGCGCTGGTCGGCCTGGCGGCGCGGCGTGACTTCCGCTGGGGCGTCGCCGGGATCGCCCTGTTCGGCCTGATCGGCGCGGCCGCCGCGCTCACCCGCCCGAACGCGGGCCCGGCGGCGGTGCTGCCGTCGCTGCTCGGCGCGGCCGCCGCCGTCGCCGTGCTGCACCTGCTGCTGCGCGCCGCGGCAGCCGCCGAGGGCGTCCCCGAGGCCGCACCCGCCGCGCCCGCGGCCCGCACACCGGACCAGGCCGCCTCGCCGCAGCTCGCGCCGGATCCGGTTGCGACGGCGCACGGCGGTCCGGCTGGTGCCGATCGGACGGCGCGGGAGGCGGGGCGGCGGCGGTTCCTGCGGCTGAGCGTGGCCGGGTTCGGGGCGGCCGCAGTGGTGGGCTTCCTTGGGCGGACCCTGTCCGCGCGGCAGGGCGTCCAGCAGGCGCGCGCGGAGGTCAAGCTGCCCGCACCGGCCAGCCCGGCCCCGCCGCTGCCGGACACGGTGAACCCGCCGGTCAACGGGCTGTCCGAGTTCGTCACCCCGAACGACGTCTTCTACCGCATCGACACGGCGCTGGTGGTGCCGCAGGTCGACCCGGCGGCGTGGCAGCTGCGCATTCACGGGCGGGTGGCCCGGCCGCTGACGCTCACCTATGAGCAGCTGCTCGCCCGTCCGATGATCGAGCGGTACGTGACGCTGGCGTGCGTCTCCAACGAGGTGGGCGGGGACCTGATCGGCAACGCGCGCTGGCTGGGCGTGCCGCTCAAGGACCTGCTGGCCGAGGCCGGGCCGCTGGACGGCGCGGACCAGGTGGTGAGCCGCTCGGCGGACGGCTGGACCTGCGGCACGCCGACTGCGGCGCTGCGCGACGGGCGCGACGCGATGCTAGCCGTCGCGATGAACGGCGAGCCGCTGCCGGTCGAGCACGGCTTCCCGGTGCGGATGGTGGTGCCGGGCCTGTACGGCTACGTCAGCGCCACCAAGTGGGTCACCGAGCTGGAGCTGTCCTCCTTCGCCGACTTCGACGCGTACTGGGTGCGCCGGGGCTGGGCGGCGCAGGGCCCGATCAAGACCGAGTCCCGCATCGACACGCCCCGCGACGGGGGCACGGTCGACGCGGGCACGGTCGTGGTGGCCGGGGTCGCCTGGGCGCAGCACCGCGGGGTCACCGCGGTGGAGGTACGCGTCGACGACGGCCCGTGGCAGCCCGCGGACCCGGCGGGCACGGTGTCGCCGGACACCTGGCGGCAGTGGACCTTCCGGTGGGACGCCACGCCGGGCCCGCACACGCTGGCGGTGCGCGCCGCCGACAGCACCGGTCAGCTGCAGCCGGAGACGCGCCTCGATCCGTTCCCGGACGGGGCGACGGGATGGCACACGATCAGCGTGCAGGTGCGCTGACCGAGGCGGACAGGCGGGATTCGAGCCGCTGCACGTCCACGCGGTCACCGCGGCGGTCGGCGACGTCGCGCCAGCCGATCTGGAGGAGGCGGTGCCGCTCGTGCTCGGTGAAACCACCCCAGACGCCGTACGGCTCGCGGGTGAGGAGGGCGTGCGCGGCGCACTCGGCTCGGACCGGGCACCGCCCGCACACCTGTTTCGCCGCGTTCTCGCGGCGGCCCCTAGATGAGCCTCTCTCACCATCGGGGTGGAAAAACTGCAGGCTGTCACGGCCTTTACACGCGCCGTGGTGCTGCCAGTCCCAAACGTCGGCTATCGGACCGGGAAGTCTGCGGAAGTGAGCCATGTGACCTCCTAGGGGATGGGAGGCTTGGGGTCAAGCGAAGAGATTTAGGACAACGTCAGCACGTTACGCCATGTACGTCCACTTGTCGCCATCCAGTGGATGATCAGGTAGAGCTGGACTGAGTTTTCGACGGAATCCCCGGAAAGTGCGTAATGATCTGGGTGTCTCGTGGTCTTCTTCGCAGGAGAGAGGGGGATCACCGTGCAGACCGTCCTCGTTTGCGTCCGCACCGCCGCGGCGGCCGCGACCATCGCCTCGTGCGCCGAGCGCCTGGGGGTGGCCGCGGGCGTACGCACCGCGACCAGTGCCGCCGAGGCCATAGCGCAGCTCGCCGCGTTCCCGGCCGGGATCGTGCTGGCGGACACGGCGCTGACCCGACCGGACACGGTCGGATTCACCCGGAAGGTGATGGCCGCGGTGCCGCATACGCTCCTGCTGCTGTTCGGGCCGGAGGAGCCGGCGACGGCGCAGGCCGCCATCCGCGCCGGGGCCCGCGGGCTCATCGGCGGCACCGAGCCCGATCCGGTGAGCACCGCCGCCAAGGCGCTGCTGCTGGTCAGCCGGCCCGCCGCACGTACCGCCGACGCCGCCCGCCCGGCGGTCGCCGGGGTGATGGCGGGGGCGACCAGGGCGCCCGCCGGTCCGGGGCGGCCCATGCCGCCGGCCGGCCCGGGGATGTCCGTGCCGTACGCGAACCGCCCGGCTGCGGCGATGCCGTCCGCGGTGGTGCCCGCCCAGCGTGGTGACCAGGCCGGCGAGGGCCCGCCGGTGCGTCCGGCCCGCTCGGTCACGCTGACCGAGCGCGAGCTGCAGGTGCTGCGGGGCATGGCCGACGGGCAGAGCAACGCCGAGATCGGCCGGGACCTGTTCGTCTCCGAGGACACCGTGAAGACGCACGCCAGACGCCTGTTCCGCAAGCTGGGCGCGCGCGACCGCGCCCACGCGGTGGCCGCCGGTTTCCGGGCGGGCCTGGTCTTCTGACGTCGGAGGCAGCGAAGCCGCGCCCGGCTGGGCGCGGCTTCATGCTGGGCGGCGTAGCCGGGGCTCCGACCGGCGGACGGCGTTTTCTGGCTACTCCTCGACCATGTCGTCGACGGCGTCGGCGTAGCCGCGCGCGTACTCCCAGGTGACGTAGTGGTCGGGGTCGGGGTCGTAGGCGGGCTCGTGCACCCGCGGGCGGCCCGAGTCGAGCAGGTGGCGCAGGTTGCCGCGCAGCAGGTCCCAGTCGAAGTAGTGCGGTTCGCGGCAGTCCTCGCAGTCCACGACCAGGCCCCGGATGCCCTTGGGAGAGAGCAGCACCTGGTAGACCTCGAGCTCGGCGAGGTCGGCGAGCAGGTCGGCGCGCTCCTGGGTGGAAAGCTCGCCGTACGTGTCGCCCTCGGGGTCCGAGAGGCCCGCCGTGGGGTCGGTCGGGTCCCCGTGGAAGGGGTCAATGGGCTCGTCGTGCTGCACCCCTTCACGTTAGTCCTCTCGGCGCGGCAGCGGGGGCATGAGTCCCCCGCGCGTCAGCGACAGATCGCGATGCCGTCGAGCGTCCCGAGGCGGCCCGCCCGAGTGACTCAGCGCATCCCGCGGTCGGGCGAGTTCGAGGTGTATCAGCACGCTGGGTAACATTCATTCGAGCCCGATCACGCCCACATGCCCGCGCTCCGGACCCAGGGGGACAAAAATGGACGCCGCCCGCGAGATCCCACTCGGCCTCACCTTCGACGACGTCCTGCTGGTGCCAGGCGAGTCGGACCTGATCCCCAGCCAGGTGACCACGCAGACCCGGCTGACGCGCAACGTGACGCTGCAGATTCCGCTGGTGTCCGCCGGTATGGACACCGTCACCGAGGCCCGGATGGCGATCGCGATGGCCCGCCAGGGCGGCATCGGCGTGCTGCACCGCAACCTCTCGGTGGAGGACCAGGCGGCCCAGGTCGACCTGGTGAAGCGGTCCGAGTCCGGCATGATCACCAATCCGGTGACCTGCGCGCCCGACGACACGCTGCGCGACGTGGACGCGATGTGCGCGCGTTACCGCATCTCCGGCCTGCCGGTGACGAACGCCGACGGCACCCTGGTCGGCATCGTCACCAACCGCGACATGCGCTTCGTCAGCGACATGTCGACCCGGGTGCGCGACGTGATGACCCCGCTGCCGCTGATCACCGCGCCGGTCGGGGCGTCCAAGGAGCAGGCGCTGGCGCTGCTGCGCAGCCACAAGGTCGAGAAGCTGCCGCTGGTCGACGAGGCGGGCCGGCTGCGCGGGCTGATCACCGTCAAGGACTTCGTGAAGACCGAGCAGTTCCCGCTGGCGACCAAGGATGCCGCGGGCCGGCTGCGGGTCGCCGCCGCGGTGGGCGTGGGCGAGGACGGCTACAAGCGGGCGCGGGCGCTGGTCGACGCGGGCGTCGACGTGATCATGGTGGACACCGCGCACGGCCACAACCGGGCGGTGCCGGAGCTCGTGGCGCGGCTGAAGAAGGAGACCGAGGTCGACGTGGTGGCCGGCAACGTCGCCACCTACGCGGCCGCGAAGGCCCTGGTCGAGGCGGGCGCCGACGGGGTGAAGGTCGGCGTCGGACCGGGCGCCATCTGCACCACGCGCATCGTGGCCGGCGTCGGCGTCCCGCAGATCACGGCGATCATGGAGGCGTCCCGGGCCTGCGCGCCCGCCGGCGTGCCGGTGATCGGCGACGGCGGCATCCAGTACTCCGGCGACATCGCCAAGGCCATCGTGGCCGGGGCCGAGACCGTGATGCTCGGGCAGCTGCTGGCCGGCTGCGAGGAGTCGCCCGGCGACCTGGTCTTCATGAACGGCAAGCAGTTCAAGGCGTACCGCGGCATGGGCTCGCTGGGCGCGATGCTGGCCCGCGGCCCGGCGGCGCAGTCCTACTCCAAGGACCGCTACTTCCAGGCCGACGTCACCCAGGCGGACAAGCTGATCCCCGAGGGCGTCGAGGGCCAGGTGCCCTACCGCGGCACCCTCGCCACGGTGGCCCACCAGCTGGTCGGCGGCCTGCGCCAGGCGCAGTTCTACTGCGGCGCGGCCGACATCGCGCAGCTGCGCGAGCACGGCCAGCTCGTCCGGATCACCGCGGCCGGGCTGAAGGAGTCCCACCCGCACGACATCCAGATGACCGTGGAAGCGCCGAACTACCACTCGCGGTAGGTTCTGCCATGCTGAAGCGAACCTCGGAGAGGACCAACCGTGCGTGACATCGTCGAGATAGGCCAGGGGAAGACCGCGCAGCGCGGCTACCACCTGGATGACATCGCGATCGTGCCGAGCCGCCGTACCCGCGATGTGGACGACGTCTCGACGAACTGGCAGCTCGACGCGTACAAGTTCGGCATCCCGTGCGTGGCCCACCCGTCCGACGCCACGATGAGCCCGGCCTCGGCGGTCGCGCTCGGCCGGCTCGGCGGCCTCGGCGTGCTCAACGTCGAGGGCCTGTGGACCCGCTACGAGGACCCGCGCAAGCAGCTGGAGGCGCTGGCCGAGGCGGGCGACGAGGAGAACATGACCGCCCGGCTGCAGCAGCTCTACGCGGCTGAGGCGATCAAGCCGGAGCTGATCGCGGAGCGGGTGCGCGAGATGCGCGCCATGGCCGCCGACGGCGGCGGCAACGTCACCGTGGCGGTCCGGGTCTCGCCGCAGCACACCCTGGCGCTGGCGCCGGTCATCCTGGACTCCGGGGTGGACCTGCTGGTCATCCAGGGCACCCTCGTCTCGGCCGAGCATGTCTCCACGGTGGACGAGCCGCTGAACCTGAAGGAGTTCATCGCCGACCTGGACCTGCCGGTCATCGTCGGCGGCTGCACGAACTACCAGACGGCGCTGCACCTGATGCGCACCGGCGCGGCCGGCGTCATCGTCGGCATCGGCGCGGACCACCTGACCACCACGGACACCGTGCTGGGCATCCGGGTGCCGATGGCCACCGCGATCGCGGACGCGGCCGCGGCGCGCCGGGACTACCTGGACGAGACCGGCGGCCGGTACGTGCACCTCATCGCCGACGGCGACCTGCACACCTCGGGCGACATCGCCAAGGCGCTGGGCTGCGGCGCGGACGCGGTCATGCTCGGCGCGCCGCTGTCGCTGGCCGAGGGCATGCCGGGCAACGGCCTGTGGTGGCACCCGTCGGCCAGCCACCCGAAGCTGCCGCGCGGCTCGATCGGGCTGACCCCGGAGCCGCTGGGCTCGCTGGAGCAGGTGCTGTTCGGCCCGGCCACCGACCCCGACGGCCTGCTGAACCTGTTCGGCGGCCTCAAGCGGGCGATGGCCAAGTGCGGCTACCGCGACCTGAAGGAGTTCCAGAAGGTCGGCCTGATGCTCGACCGCTGATCCCCGCTCCTGACCGAAGCTCCCGCCGCGCTGTTCCGACAGCATGGCGGGAGCTTTGATCATGTAGGGGGCGGTTAGGGTGGAGGATCTACGGCGGGAGGGGCCCATGGGCAGGCGTGCGTGGATCGTGGCGGCGGCGGTGTCGGCCGCGCTGGCGGCCGGATGCGGCGGGCCGAGCAGGCCGCTGTTCACCGGTGCGGCGGACTTCCCCGCCCCGGTGCCGCTGCCGGTGGACCTCGCGGGGGCGGGCGACCCGTACTTCCCGACGTACGGCAACGGCGGCTACGACGTGTCCGCGTACGACCTGAAGATCAAGTATGACCCGGCGAGCGACCTGCTCACCGGCGTCGCCACGGTCACCGCCACGGCCAAGTCCGACCTGTCGAAGTTCCACCTGGACCTGCACGGGCTGACCGTGGACAAGGTCACCGTGGACGGGGCCGCCGCGACGTCCACCCGCGACGGCGACGAGCTGATCATCACGCCCGGCGCGCCGCTCGCGACCGGCAAGGAGTTCGTGACCGTGGTGTCGTACGGCGGCGTGCCGAAGGCGATCAAGGCGCCCGACCTCGGGGTCACCGGCTTCCTGACCACCCACGACGGCGCGTTCACGCTCGGCGAGCCCGAGTCGGCGACCACCTGGTTCCCGGTCAACGACCACCCGAAGGACAAGGCGCTCTACACCATCGAGCTGACCGTGCCCACGCAACTGGAGGCGATCAGCAACGGGCTGCTCGACGGCAGGACCGCCCAGGGCACGTGGACCAGCTGGAAGTGGCGGGTCACCTCGCCGATGGCGCCCTACCTGGCCACCTTCGTGATCGGGGACTACCGGCTGGTCGAGGGCACCCACAAGGGCAAGCCGGTGCTCACGGCGGTCGCCGAGACGCTGCCCAAGGGCGAGATCGACAAGGCCATGGCGAGCACCACCGAGATCGTCGACTTCCTGGAGCAGTACTTCGGGCCGTACCCGTTCGACGCGTACGGCGGCATCGTGATCGACGACGAGCGGGTGCGCTACGCGCTGGAGACGCAGACCCGGCCGGTCTACTCCGACGCGTTCTGGAGCCGCGGCGCGAACACCATCGTGGTCGCCCACGAGCTGGCCCACCAGTGGTTCGGCGACAGCGTGTCGGTGCAGGCCTGGCAGCACATCTGGCTCAACGAGGGCTTCGCCACGTACGCGCAGTGGCTGTGGGGCGAGAAGCTCGGCGTGTCCACCGTGCAGGAGGAGTTCGACTCCCGCTACGACGACCCGGGCAACCGGATCTGGGACATCGCACCCGGCGCGCCCGGCGCGGACAACATCTTCTCCGGCAGCGTGTACGAGCGCGGCGGGATGACCCTGCACGCCCTGCGCAAGCAGGTCGGCGACGACAAGTTCTTCGAGATCCTGAAGACGTGGGCGAGCGAGCAGCGCGACGGCAACGCGACCACCACCGAGTTCATCGAGCTGGCCGAGCGGGTGAGCGGGCAGCAGCTGGACTCCCTGTTCCAGAAGTGGCTGTTCGAGGTGGGCCGCCCGGGCCAATGATCCAGCCCGATGCGCGGGGCCGGTGACGGGGCTTCCCTGGAGTTAACTGGCCGGTAATAATGCCGCCATGCGCTTCGACGTGGTGGTGATCGGCTCCGGGTTCGGCGGGAGCGTGGCGGCGCTGCGGCTGGCCGAGAAGGGCTACTCGGTGGCCGTGCTGGAGGCGGGCCGCCGCTTCGCCGACCACGACTTCCCGAAGACCAGCTGGCGGGTGCGGCGCTTCCTGTGGGCCCCGGCCCTGGGCTGCTACGGCATCCAGCGGATCACGCTGCTGCGGGCCGACCGGGGCGAGAAGTCCGGCGCGAGCGTGCTGGTGCTGTCCGGCGCGGGCGTGGGCGGCGGCTCGCTGGTGTACGCCAACACGCTCTACCGCCCGCTCGACCCCTTCTACCGCGACCCGCAGTGGCGCGACATCGCCGACTGGAAGGCGGAGCTGGCGCCGCACTACGACACCGCCGAGCGCATGCTCGGGGTCACCGTCTACGACCGAACCACCCCCGCCGACGAGGTGATGCGCAAGGTCGCCGAGCGCATGGGCGTCGGCGACACGTACCACCCCACGCCGGTCGGCGTGTTCCTCGGCATGCCGGGCCAGGCGGTGCCGGACCCCTACTTCGGCGGGCGCGGCCCGGAGCGGGCAGGCTGCACGCACTGCGGCGAGTGCATGACCGGTTGCCGCCACAACGCCAAGAACACCCTGGTCAAGAACTACCTGTACCTGGCCGAGCAGGCCGGGGCGCAGATCTTCCCGATGTCCACGGTGACGGCGGTGAAGCCGGCCGAGGGGGGCGGTTATCGCGTCGAGGTCGCCCGCACCGGAGCGCGGCTCGCGCGGCGGCGCCGGGCAGCCGGTCAGGGTGTGATCGAGGCCGGTCAGGTCGTCTTCGCGGCGGGTGCGCTGGGCACCCAGCGGCTGCTGCACCGGATGAAGGCGGACGGGCACCTGCCGCACCTGTCGGACCGGGTCGGCGCGCTGACGCGGACCAACTCGGAGTCGCTGGTGGGCGCGACCGTGCCGCGTGGGCAGGCCCGCAAGCAGTCGCTCGGGTACACCGAGGGGGTGGCGATCACCAGCTCGTTCCACCCCGACGCGCAGACCCACATCGAGCCGGTGCGTTACGGCAAGGGGTCCAACGCGATGGGGCTGCTGCAGTCCGCGCTCACCGACGGCGGGCCGGGGCGGGCGGGGCGCTGGGCGCGCGCCATGTTCCGGTGGCCCTTCGCCTACCTGCGGGCGGTGTCCGTCCGCGACTGGTCCAACCGCACGATCATCGCGCTGGTCATGCAGTCAGTGGACAACTCGCTCACGGTCCGGCTGCGCGGGCGCGGGCTGCGCTCGTCGCAGGGTCACGGCGCGGCGAACCCGACCTGGATCCCGGCCGGCAACCAGGCGGCGCGGCTGCTCGCCGAGGAGATCGGCGGGCTGCCCGGCGGCGCGCTCACCGAGGTGCTGGACATCCCGCTCACCGCGCACATCCTCGGCGGGGCCGTCATCGGCGCCGACCCGGGCAGCGGGGTCGTCGACGCGTACCACCGCGTGTTCGGGCACCCCGGGCTGCACGTCGTGGACGGGGCCGCGGTCTGCGCGAACCTCGGGGTGAACCCGTCGCTGACCATCACCGCGCAGGCCGAGCGGGCCTTCGCCGCGTGGCCCGCGCAAGGGGAACCGGACCGGCGGCCGGCGCTCGGCGAGCCGTACCGGAAAATCGCCGGACCGTGATCTGACCGCGATCTGCGGGCCCGAACCTGACCGGATGGACTCCAACGCCCGGGGTGGGCGCGCGGATGTGGTGTATGTGCTCCTGCTGGTCCAGGCCGGGGCGGGCCTGCTGGCCATGCTGGGCGAGCTGGTGTTCATGGGCGGCAACGCGCTCTACGCCCTGGCTCCGCTCACCAAGACGCTGGTGCTGCTGGTGTTCGCCGCGCTGGTGGTGCGCGGGCGGCGCGGCGCGCTGGTCGCCGTGGTGGCGCTGCAGTTGCTGGCGCTGACCGGCTTCGGCCTGGGCGGGGTCGCCGGGCTGCTGCCGCGGCTGGACTTCACCCCGACGCTGACCGGACTGCTCACCGGGGTGGCGCTGCCGGTGGCGGTGACGGTGATGTGCGTGCGCCTGCTCATCGTGCCGGAGCCGCCCGCCGCGCCGGGCTCGGCCGTCGGCCTGCCGGTGCCACCCGCTCCGGGGAGTCCGATCGCGCCCGGTGCGACGACCACGGCTGCGTCGGCGGCCGGGAGCGCGGCTACGGCGAGCGCGGTCCAGGCGGGTGGGGTCGCGTGAACCCGATCGAGACGATGCTGACCGGCGTGGCGCCCGAGCACGCGGCGGCGCTGGCCGCCGGGGTGCTGGCCTGCCTGTTCCTGCCCTTCCTGCGGGGCGGGCCCCGGGCACCGGTCGAACGCTGGGTGTTCGTGCTGCTGGGCGCGGCCGCGGCGGTGCATCTGGCGCTGCCCCTGGGGCACCGGGACAGCGCGCTGCTGACCGCGGGGTTCCTGGGCAGCGGCGCGGTCTACGGGCTGCTGGCCTGGCTGGCGTACGCGGATCGGCGCGGCTGGCGGACCGGCACGGTGCTGCTGGTGCCGCTGAACCTGCTCGGCTACCTGGTCGTCGTCGGGCGCGGCGGCGAGGAGGCCGACCAGGTCGGCATCGCCGCGGCCCTGCTGGAGCTGGTCGCGTTCGGGCTGGCCGCGGTGCCGGTGCGCCGGCCGGGACGCCCGCGCCGCCTGCTGCGCGGGCTGGGCTCCACGGCCACCGTGGGCGCGGTCCTGCTCACCGGCCTGGTGGTCTGGCTCTCCACGATCCAGGCGCACCAGGCGGCCGGGGAGTCGGAGAGCCTGGACCAGGCGCCGGCGGTCGGGCACAGCCATGCGGGCGGGCACCAGCATCTGGCCCGCGCGCAGGCCGGTGTGATCATGCGGCCCCTGTCCGGGGACCACCACCCGACCGCCGCGCAGGCGGCGGCAGCGGCCCGCCTGGAAGCCGCGACCAAGGAGTCGGTACGCAGGTTCGCCCGGCTCGCCGACGCGCTGGCGGCCGGCTACCGGCTGCCGCTCACCGGGCGCACCGGCCCGGACGTGCACCTGGAACACCCGGACTACGGATCGGACGGTGCGGTGCTCGACCCGGCCCGGCCGGAGATGCTGGTGTTCGCGATCGAGGACGGCAGGGCGGCGCTGCTGGGCGTGGTCTTCGTGATGGAGCGCGCGGGCGCGCCCGGTCCGGAGCCGGGCGGGCCGGTCACCCGCTGGCACGCGCACAACCTCTGCGTTTCCGTGGCGCCGCCAGGCATCGGCATCGTCACGCCGTACGGCGGCTGCCCGGCGCTGGCGGTGGCGGTTACCGTGCCGGAGATGATGCACGTGTGGACGGCCGGCCCGCCGGGCGGCGCGTTCGCCGAAGGCGTGGACCGGATCTGGGCCGGGGAGTACCTCCACAGGCACGGCCTGCCCGCATAAGGTGATCGCCATGGGGAGGACACTGCTGCGGGCCGGGTTCGCGACGGCCGCCATGACCGTGCTCCTGGCCGGGTGCGGCACCAGCGCGCCACGTCCGGAGTTCAACCAGGCCGCGTCGCCGCAGCCGATGCCGTCTGCGCAGCCGTCCGCCTCAGCCGCGGCGTCGCCGTCGGCCTCCCCGTCGGCGAAGCCGAAGCCGACGAAGAACGCGCCGGTGCTGCAGCGCGGCGGAGGCACCTTCCACACCGCTGCGGGCGGAACGGAGATCGTGGGCAGCGCAGGCTCCCTGCGCCGCTACCAGGTGCAGGTGGAGAAGGGCATCACCGCGTTCGACACCGACGGCTTCGCGGCCAAGGTGGACGAGATCCTGTCCGACGACCGCAGCTGGATCGCCTCGAAGAAGTGGCGCCTGCAGCGGGTCGGTCCGGGGGAGTCGCCGAACTTCTACGTCAAGCTGGCCACCCCGGACACCGTGGACCGGCTGTGCGGGCAGGTCGGCCTGATCACCAACGGCATCTTCTCCTGCCGCGCGGGCAGCAACGTGGTGATCAACCTGCGCCGCTGGACCAACGGCGCGGACGGTTTCACCGACATGGAGGTGTACCGCTACATGGTCATCAACCATGAGGTCGGTCACTTCCTGGGCCACGGCCACGTCTTCTGCCCGGGCAAGGGCAGGCTCGCCCCGGTGATGCAGCAGCAGACCAAGAGCCTGCAGGGCTGCAAGGCCAACCCGTACCCGTACCCGGACGGGGTGCACTACGTGGGGTGACCTGCGTCGCACCCTAAGATTGAGGTCATGACGACGCCTCGCCCCGTCCTGGTGGTTGACTACGGTGCCCAGTACGCCCAGCTCATCGCGCGACGGGTGCGGGAGGCGAGGGTCTACTCCGAGATCGTGCCGCATTCGATGCCGGTCGAGGAGATGATGCGGAAGAACCCCGCCGCGATCATCCTGTCCGGCGGCCCGTCCAGCGTGTACGAGCCGGGCGCGCCGCAGGTCGACGCGAGTCTGTTCGAGCACGGTGTGCCGGTGTTCGGCATCTGCTACGGCTTCCAGGCGATGGCCGCCGCGCTGGGCGGCACGGTCAGCCACACCGGCCTGCGTGAGTTCGGCGGCACCGTGGTGGACGCGCAGCCCGACGCGGGCGTGCTGTTCGCGGGCCTGCCCGCGCGCCAGGACGTGTGGATGAGCCACGGCGACTGCGTGAGCGCCGCACCGGCCGGGTTCACGGTCACCGCCGCCTCGCCGGGCGCGCCGGTCGCCGCGTTCGAGGACGTCAGCCGCGGCTTCGCCGGGGTGCAGTTCCACCCCGAGGTGGCGCACACGCCGTACGGCCAGCGCCTGCTGGAGCGCTTCCTGCACGAGGTGGCCGGCATCGAGCCGGTCTGGACCATGGGCAACATCATCGAGGACCAGGTGGCCGCGATCCGCGCCCAGGTCGGCGACGCCGAGGTGATCTGCGGCCTGTCCGGCGGCGTCGACTCGGCGGTGGCCGCGGCGCTGGTGCACAAGGCCGTCGGCGACCAGCTCACCTGCGTGTTCGTGGACCACGGCCTGCTGCGCGCGGGCGAGGCCGAGCAGGTCGAGCGGGACTACGTGGCCGCCACCGGCATCAAGCTGAAGGTGGTGGACGCGGCCGACCGCTTCCTGGACGCGCTGGCCGGGGTGACCGACCCGGAGGCCAAGCGCAAGATCATCGGACGGGAGTTCATCCGGGTCTTCGAGGCGGCGGCCCGCGAGATCGCCACCGCGGGCGACGTGCGCTTCCTGGTGCAGGGCACGCTCTACCCGGACGTGGTGGAGTCCGGCGGGGGCACCGGCACCGCGAACATCAAGAGCCACCACAACGTGGGCGGGCTGCCCGACGACCTCAAGTTCGACCTGGTCGAGCCGCTGCGCACGCTGTTCAAGGACGAGGTGCGCGCGCTCGGGCAGAGCCTGGGCCTGCCCGAGGAGATGGTCTGGCGGCACCCGTTCCCGGGTCCGGGCCTGGCCATCCGCATCATCGGCGAGGTCAACAAGCACAACCTGGAGATCCTGCGCGCCGCCGACCTGATCGCCCGCCAGGAGCTGTCCGCCTCCGGTCTGGACCGCGACGTGTGGCAGTTCCCCGTGGTGCTGCTGGCCGACGTGCGCTCGGTCGGCGTGCAGGGCGACGGCCGCACCTACGGCCACCCGGTGGTGCTGCGCCCGGTCTCCAGCGAGGACGCGATGACCGCCGACTGGTCCCGGCTGCCGTACGACCTCATCGCCCGGATCTCGACCCGGATCACCAACGAGGTGCGCGAGGTCAACCGGGTCACCCTGGACGTGACGAGCAAGCCGCCGGGCACCATTGAATGGGAGTGAATCCCGACATTCTCTGATCGAGGCCTCACCCTTGTCGGGTGGGGCCTTTGATCACTTCTGGGGTAGGTCGAACGGCCGGTACAAATCGTCTTCAACTCGTGTAAACATGATCGTAAAATCGGACATCTTGTCGGGATCTGCCTGACGGGGGAGAATGGTTTCTCGTGACCACCGCGCTGGAGCCGTTGCGGCGGATCGCCGCATACGCCGTCATCACCAATGAAGCCGGCCAGGTTCTCCTGGTCCGCGCTTCGGCGCAGTCCGGTACGCCGGGCGTGTGGTCCCTGCCCGGCGGGGCAGTGGACCACGGCGAGCATCCCAATGACACCGTCGTCAGGGAGACCGCCGCAGAGACCGGGCTGAGCGTGGCCGTTACGGGGCTGCGTGACGTGCTGGCCGACATGCGGGCGCTGCCGCACCGCGGCGTCACGATCCACACCGACCGGGTCATCTACGCGGCCCGGGTACGCGGCGGCGCGCTGCGGGAGCGCGTCGGCCAGCCCACGGACCTGGTGGACTGGTTCACCCCCGAGGAGGCGGCCCGACTGCCGCTGCGGCCGTTCACCGCGGGCGCGCTCGGCATCACCGAGGCCGCGATCGACCTGCTGCCCGACGAGGTGCCCGACTTCCCGTCCTTCTTCGCCGCACCCGGCCCGGACGGGTTGCACCGCGCGCAGCGCTTCGCGGCGTACGCGGTGGTCACCGACCGGTTGCAGCGCGTCCTGCTGACCCGGATCGCGGAGAACTACCCGGGCGCGGGCAAGTGGCACCTGCCCGGCGGCGGCACCGACTACGGCGAGCAGCCCGGCGTCGCGCTGATCCGCGAGCTGGTCGAGGAGACCGGCCAGCGCGGGCGGCTCGGCGAGCTGCTCGGCGTGGCCAGCCACCGCGACCCGGCGTCGCTGGGGCCCGAGGGCTACCCGATCGACTGGCACGGCGTGCGCGCCTTCTACCGGGTGCGGGTCGACCGGGCCACCAAGCCCAAGGTCTACGACCAGGGCGGCTCCACCGCCGAGGCCCGCTGGGTCACCCGCGACGAGCTGGTCGGGCTCGGCCCGGACGACGTCACCGAGGTCACCTACGAGGCGCTGCGGGCGGCATCGCTGGAGTGATCATGTCGCGGGCGGCCGATAACCTGTCGTGGTGGAGAGACGGCGGAGGATCGGGGCCTACGGCATCGCGCACGACGAGCAGGGCCGGCTGCTGCTGGTCCGCTCGTCGGCCAGGTCGAACTTCCCGGGGGTGTGGTTCCTGCCCGGCGGCGGCCTGGAGCACGGCGAGGACCCGGCGCAGGCAGTGGTGCGCGAGTTCCGGGAGGAGACCGGGCTCGTCGCGGAGATCGCGGGCCTGCGCGAGGTCACCTCGGACCTGGTCGAGTTCCCGTGGCGGGACGTGTTGCTGCACCACGACCGGATCATCTACGACATGACGGTCACCGGCGGCGAGCTGACCGTGGAGACCGACGGCACCTCCGACCTGCCCCAGTGGATCGAGCGGGAGCGCCTGGCGTCGCTCGACCTGATCCCGTTCGCCGCGCACACGCTGGGCCTGGACACCGCGGGCCGGGCGAGCAGCCGCCGCCCGCAGACGCCGGACACCGCGGGCGAGGTCGGACCGGACGGCCGTGACCTGGGCGGAGCGCGCAAGGTCGCCCGCTTCGGGGCGTACGGCGTGGTCACCGACCCGGCCGGCCGGGTGCTGCTCTCCCTGATCGCGGAGAACTACCCGGGCGCGGGCAAGTGGCACCTGCCCGGCGGCGGCACCGACTTCGGCGAGACCCCGGCGGTCGGGCTGGTGCGGGAGATCTTCGAGGAGTCCGCGCAGGTCGGTGAGGTCACCGAGCTGCTCCGGGTCAACTCGAACCACAACCCGGCCGCGATGGGCCCGGAGGGCGAGCCCTACGACTGGTACGTGGTGCGGGCCGTGTTCCGGGTGCGGGTGCCGGAGCCCACCGTGCCCTCGGTCACCGAGGCGGCCGGCGGCTCGACCGCGCAGGCGCGCTGGTTCACCCCCGCCGAGCTGGGCAGTATTCCACTTACCGACTCCGCTTATCGAGAATTGCGACATATTTCCTGATTTCCTCCGTCGGGTAGACTTGCCACCTGACGGAACAAACAGCCCCCGGGACGCGCGTGCGTCCAGGCGGCCGATTTGCCCCCATCAGCAGGACGGCGCTGGAAGATCAGGTGCCGGGTATCGCCAACGCGCACCGGGGTGTGCGATGGTGTAGGCCGCAAAAGCCGGTCGGTCCGCTGAGGCGGCGGAAAGGAACCGAACCGGCATGGAGGGACGACACGTGCCGAGAGCCTTATGGCGTCGGCGTCGCTTGACGGACAGCCCGCGACCTGCGGGCCGGCAGTGGACCGGACGCCTGCGCGCCGGTGGCTCCATCGCCCGGCAGATGCTGCTGGTGCCGGTGGGTCGCCTGCGTAAGGCCGACCACCCCGTCGCGACGAGCCCCGCGCTGCCTGGCCTTGACCCGGTCGAACTGCGCGCCATCGAGCAGGCCGCCACGGCCGAGCCGGTGGAGCAGCCGACCCCGACCACGATCCCGCTGCTGCCGGGCGAGCGTACGCTCGACCGCCGGATCAAATTCGCGCTGGTGCAGGCCTGCACCCTGAGCAGCCTGCTGCTCGGCATGACCGCGATCTTCCTCGCCGTGATGCACGGCGAGCCGATGTGGGGCGCGCTCTGCCTGCTCGCCTGCATCACCTTCGACGGCCTCGACGGCGCGCTGGCCCGCAAGTTCGGCGTGGCCAGCCCGTTCGGCGTGCAGATGGACTCGCTGGGCGACATGACGTCGTTCGGCATCGCCGCGCCCGTCGTGGTGTTCTCGTTCCTGCGCGGCGAGGTCGCCACGCCGGTGCTCATCGCGGCGTGCGCGATGGTCGCCTGCTGCGCGGCGATCCGGCTGGCCCGGTTCAACGTCTCGCCGAAGGACGGCCGCTTCTTCTGCGGCGTGCCCACGACCATGGCGGCGACCGTGCTCGCGGTGACCGTGCTGCTGGGCGGCTCGCTGCCCGCCGGCGCCCTGGTGTTCGGGGTGGTGCTGCTGGCCATCGCGATGGTCTCCAGCTTCCCCTACGCCAAACTCGCCAAGGTGCTGAAGCTGCCGCCGACGCTGTTCCTGCTGCCGCTGGTCGGCCTGGTCTGGAACACGGAGGTCACCTTCGGCCTGCTGGTGCTGGTCTACCTGATCAGCGGCCCGGTCCTCTGGGCCCGCCAGCGCCGCGCCGCCACGCGCGTGGCCTGATCGCTACACCAAAGGCGCCGCCCCGGTCCACTGGACCGGGGCGGCGCCTTTTCGTGCGGGTGGGGCGGTGTTGATCGCTGTTTCGTGTCACAACCTGCGGTCCAGCCGCACTTTGTGACACGAAACAGCGATCAACGCTCCAGAAGGAAGGTCAGCGCAGCCGGGCGATGACCGTGGAGCCGCCGACGACGCGGTCACCGGGGGCGACCAGGGCCTCGGCCTTGTCGGCGGGCAGGTAGACGTCGGTGCGGGAGCCGAAGCGGATCAGGCCGTAGCGCTCGCCCTTGGCCAGCAGCGCGCCGATGGGCGCCCGCTGCACGATCCGGCGCGCGATCAGGCCCGTCCGCTGGGCGACGACGACCCGGCTGCGGTCCGGCGTCTCTAGCACGGTGTACGCCGCCACGTTGTGCTCGGCCTCGGGCTTCATCGCGTTGGCGTAGCCGCCGTCCTCGACGAAGTAGTCGACGACCTTGCCCGCCACCGGCGCCCGGTTGACGTGCACGTCGAACACGGACAGGAACACCGCGATGCGCAGGAACTCCTCGTCGGCGAAGCGCTCGTCGTAAATGTGCTCGACGCTCAGCACCTTGCCGTCGGCCGCGGCGACCACCGCGGTCGGGTCGGCCGGGATCTCGCGCTCCGGGTCGCGGAAGAATGCGGCCACGGGCGCGGCCAGCAGCGCGGGCAGCACCCACGCCTTCGACTTCGGCCGGGTGGCCTTGAGGAACGCGGCGGCGCCGAGCGCGATGCCGGCCGCGGCGACGCCGTTGGAGTCGATGTTCATGGTGCCGTAGAGCGGCACGCTCGACGGGCGGAAGGCGGGGCTGAGCTTGGCCGCCACCGCCGGGTCCACGTCGGTGAAGCGCAGGCGGTGTACGCGTACCGGCGGAGTGTTGCGCAGCACCAGGTCGGAGCCGACGCCCTGGCGCGCGGCGATGCGGTCCAGCTCGTCGGTCGCGCCGCCGGACAGGCCGGGCAGCGCCACCGCGGCGATGATCAGCAGGCCGCCCTCCGCGACGTACTTGCTGAGCTGCTCGACGGTGTTGCGGGCCTCCTCGCCGGAGCCGACCACCGGCTCGGCGACGATGACCAGGTCGGCGGACTCGGCGGCGGCCAGGTCGTCGACGACCTTGACCCGCTCGGTGAGGAAGCTGCCGAGGGTGGCCAGGTGACCGGCGACGGTCGCGTCGGCCGCCACGACGGTGAGCCGGTCGCCGGGCAGCAGCGCGTCCAGCGCCTCGGCCAGCACCAGGGAGTCCGCGGTGGCACCGACGAGCAGCGCGGTCTTGGGGCCCGCGTGGCGGGCGAGTTCGGTGGTGAGTGTGCGGGCGGCTCGGTCGCCGATGCGGATCTGGCCGAGCGGGCCCAGGGCCGGGGTGTCGGGGCGATCGGTCGGGTACTGGCTCATGCCTGCTCCTCGCTGTGCTTCATGGTCGGCTCGCTGCTCATGTGTCCTTCTTTCCCATCGACGGCATGAGCCTCACCGGGCCGTGTGGTTCGCTCGCTCGTCCACCGGTCAGCATAAGCGCCCCTCACCGCGGGCTCGCGCGGTGAGGGGCGCTGGGGTGGTGCGGGCTTCAGCCCGCGTGCTCCACCGAGGGCTGCTCGGCGGTCTCCGCGTCGGCCGGGGCCGGACCCGCCGGGGCGGGGTCCGCCGGGATCCCGGCCGGTTGCCGCTTGGGCGACAGCGCGCCGAGCACGGCGAGCACGCCCAGGATGATCAGGCCGCCGGCGATGAACCAGCCCAGCGAGGGCAGCTCGACGTCGAAGGCGTGCCGGGCCAGGAACGCGCCCGACACCAGCAGGAAGACCAGGCCGAAGAAGAGCGATACCGAGTCGGTGCGGTGGTTCTTCACCGGACCACCTCCGCGTGTCCGAGGTTGACGTCGAGCACCAGGCGCAGCGTGCCGCCGCCCTTGCCGTCGGGGCCGAGGCTGGTCTGGGTGTCCCGCTGGCCCGCGCCGCTGATGTCGCGGCCGAAGACGTCGGCGTCGGCCAGGTTCACCCTGGTCTCGACGATGACGTCGGTCTTCTCCGGCACGATGACGCGCAGCTGGCCGGCGGTGATCTGAGCGGTGACCTGCACGTCCTGGCCGGTGAGGTCGAGCGCGGTCAGGTCCAGCGTGGCCTCGCCGAAGCGGTGCTCGTAGCGGTCGTGCAGCTCGGCCACGGTGGTAGGCATCCAGACCACGGTGCCCGCCTGGCTGCGCTCCCGGCTCCAGTCGCCGCCCGCGGCGACCATCGGCAGGATCAGCGCCAGCACCACGCCGATCCAGATCCAGCCCCGGGCCCGACCGAACCAGGCGCCGAGGACCAGGCCGAGACCCGTGACGCCGAGCGCGGCGGCGACGTACGTGCTGCCCGGCACGGACACCCCGGCCATGTCGGCCATGGCCAGCCCGCCCAGCACGAGCATGATCAGGCCGAAGATGAGGCGGCCGAGCCGCGACGGCTCCGGCTTCACCTTCGGCGGCTTGACCGGCGGCGGCGGGGGTGGCGGGGCCGCCGGGGCGTACGGGCCGTGCGGGGCGAACGGGGCCCGGTAGCCGGCGGGGTCCACCGGCGGCACGGGCTCGGTCACCACGGCCGGGGCGGGCGCGGCGGCCGGCACGGTGACCGGCGCCGCGTACACCGGCGGCAGGTAGGTGGCGCCCGGCGTGCTGCGCGGCGCCCGGCCGGCCCCGCCGGGGTTGTTACGGCTGACCACCAGCGCGGCGATGACCAGGCCGATGGCGGCGATGACGGCGACCTCGAAGCTGTTGGTCACCGCCCCGATGAGGATCACCGTGAGCACGCTCAGCACCAGGGCCAGCGTCGAGGAGGTGCTGGAGTAGCCGCGCCCGAACAGCGACTCGACCGGCGAGGCGGTGTCGTCCTCGGCCGGGGTGAGCAGCCAGGCGGCGAGGTAGATCACGACGCCGATGCCGAAGATCGACAGCACGCCGATCAGCACCCGCCACAGCACCGGGTCGGTCCTGGTCGCGCGGGCCAGCGCACCGCACACCCCGGCCAGGTAGCGGCCGTGCCGCGGCCGGATCAGGCCGTACGGCGCGGCCCAGGACACGTATGGGGAGGGTCCGCCCTGCGGTGGGGGCTGTTCCTGCGCCCCGGGCGGCGCCTCGGCGGTGGGCGCCGCGCCGCCGGGCGTGGGGGTCTCGTCGCTCATGCCTTCGATGGTGGCCCGCGAGCGGCCCGACCTGCCTCAGGACCCGACCCTGACCCGACCCTGAGATGCGGCGGCGCCCTGTATCCGGGGTCTCACCCGTGGGCGGCGGCGCCGCGGCCGTGAAACCATCGATCCCGTGCAGCCCTCCGCGCCCGGACACCCCCGCCTGACCCGTTCCCGGACCGACCGCCTGGTCGCCGGGGTCGCCGGGGGCATCGCGGCGAACACCCGCCTGTCGCCCACGCTGATCCGGATCATCTTCGTCCTGCTGCTGCCCATCAACGGCCTGGGTGCCCTGCTCTACGCCGCGTTCTGGGCGGTGCTGCCGGCCGCGCCGGGTGAGCCGGCGCGCCGCTCGCTGCTGCGGCTGGCTCCCTTCCTGGCCGCCGGGCTGGTCCTGATGGTCATCAGCACGCTGCTCAACAACGGCGGCATCGGCATGACCGTGGGCTGGTTGGTGGCCCTGGTCGCGGTCGGCGCGGGCATCATCTGGCACCAGAGCGACCCGGACCGGCGCCAGCGCTGGTCGGACCAGTCGCCGTCGGCGCCGTGGCTGGCCGCGCTGTCCGACGGCGACCGCCGGATCTACCTGCTGCGCTTCCTGGCCGGCGGGGTGCTGGTGGCGGTGGGCATCCTGGGGCTGGTGTTCCTCTACTCCCCGGTGGTGGAGGGCGTCTCCTGGGCCGACATGTGGCGTGCGGTGGCGTTCGCGCTGGTGGCGCTCGCCGGGGTGGGGCTGGTGGCGGCACCGGTGCTGTGGCGCACGCTGGTCGCGCTGCGCACCGAGCGGGAGGGCCGGATCCGCGAGCAGGAGCGGGCCGAGCTGGCCGCGATGGTGCACGACCAGGTGCTGCACACGCTGGCGCTGATCCAGCGCAACGCGGGCGACCCGGCCGCGGTCCAGCGCATCGCCCGCGGCCAGGAGCGCAGCCTGCGCAACTGGCTCTACCAGCCGACCGGCTCGCCGACCGAGCACTTCGCCGCGGCGCTGCAGCAGGCGGCCGCCGAGGTCGAGGACACGTACGGCATCGCCGTGGAGGCGGTGGTGGTCGGCGACCGCGCCGTGGACGACAAGGTGGCCGCGATCGTGGCCGCGGCCCGCGAGGCGCTGGTCAACGCGGCCCGCCACGCCCAGGTCAAGAGCGTGTCGTTGTACGCCGAGGCCGAGCCGACGATGCTGAGCGTGTTCGTCCGCGACCGGGGCAAGGGCTTCGACCCGGCGTCGGTGGAGGAGCGGCGGCACGGCGTCCGTGGTTCGATCATCGGGCGCATGGCGCGGCACGGCGGGCAGGCGGAGATACGCAGCGAGATCGGCGAGGGCACCGAGGTCAGGCTGACCATGGCGGTGACCTCCCCGAGAGAGCCGAAGGAGGAGAAGGCATGAGCGAGAGCGGCGGGCGGCTGCGGGTGTTCCTGGTCGACGACCACGGGATGTTCCGGGCGGGGGTGCGGGCCGAGCTGGGCGCGCACGTCGACGTGGTGGGCGAGGCGGCCACCGTGGCGCAGGCGATCTCCATGATCGGCTCGGTCGTGCCGGACGTGGTGCTGCTGGACGTGCACATGCCCGACGGCGGCGGCCGGGCCGTGCTGGACGCGGTGCGCCGGGCGCAGCCGCAGGTGAAGTTCCTGGCGCTGTCGGTGTCCGATGCCGCCGAGGACGTGATCGGGCTGATCCGGGCCGGCGCGCGCGGTTACGTGACCAAGACCATCTCGCCGGAGGACCTGGTGGACGCGATCCGCCGGGTGGCCGACGGGGACGCGGTGTTCTCGCCGCGGCTGGCCGGGTTCGTGCTGGACGCGTTCGCGGCCCGGCCGGACGCGCCGGTCGCCGATCCGGAGCTGGACCAGCTGACCAACCGGGAGCGGGAGGTGTTGCGGCTGCTGGCGCGCGGGTACGCGTACAAGGAGATCGCCAAGGAGTTGTTCATCTCCATCAAGACGGTGGAGACCCACGTCTCGAACGTGCTCCGCAAGCTCCAGATGTCCAACCGCTACGAGCTGTCGCGGTGGGCGGCGGATCGACGCCTGGTGTGACTCTCGGTATCGCCCATAGATTGGGATGCCAGTTACCGTCGTGTTTCGCTCCTCGATCAACTTCGGGCTGAGAGGCCCCTAAAGCTGCTGGTCAAGAGATCGCACAGAGATGTGAAAGATTTCTTTGTGGGATATCGGCGTCGTCCCGGCTCGGTAACGGGTTGGTATCAGGCCCTTCCGGCGCGTGGTCACGGGGTGCGAAAGTGTGGCCACCTCACACCCCCTCGTGAGCGCCTGAGGAGGCACACGCATGCGTGGGATTACCCCATGGAAGGTGGCAGTCGGTCTGACGGCTGTCGCCCTGGCGGCCGCTGGTTGTTCCGGCGCCGACCCGGTTGAGCCCGAGAAGAAGGACGGCTCCTTCATCATCAGCTGGGGCGAGCCCCAGAACCCGCTGATCCCGGCCGGCACCTCGGAGACCCAGGGCGGCGTCGTCATCGACGCGCTGTTCACCGGTCTGACCAACTACGCCGCCAAGGACGCCAAGACCGAGATGGCGAACGCGGAGTCGATCACCTCGGCCGACAACGGCAAGACCTGGACGGTCAAGCTCAAGTCGGGCTGGAAGTGGCACGACGGCACCCCGGTCGTGGCGAAGAACTACGTCGACGCGTGGAACTACGCGGCGTACTCGCCCAACGGTCTGATCAACGGCAGCTTCTTCGGCGACATCGCGGGCTTCGACCAGGTGCACACCGAGGACCCGGACGGCGAGGAGGGCCCCAAGACGGCCCCGAAGCCGGCCACCGACAAGCTGTCCGGCCTGAAGGTCATCGACGACACCACCTTCGAGGTGACCCTGTCCGGCGCCTCGAACCTGTGGCCGGTCAAGGTCGGCTACGCGGCGTTCATGCCGCTGCCCGACGCGTTCTTCGCCGACCCGGCGAAGTTCGGCCAGGCCCCGATCGGCAACGGCCCGTTCAAGCTGTCCAAGTGGACCAAGAACACCGAGCTGGTCGTGACCCGCAACGACGACTACCAGGGCGCTGACAAGGCGAAGGTCAAGGACGTGATCTTCCGCGTCTACACCGACGACGCCGCCGCCTACGAGGACGTCAAGAACGGCACCATCGACTTCCAGCAGCAGGTCCCGTCGGCCAAGCTGGTGGGTAACCAGTACAAGTCGGACTTCGGTGACCGTGCCATCAGCAAGCCGATCTCGGTCTCCGCGTTCATCGCGATGCCGACCTGGCTGCCGGGCTACAACGACCCGAACGTGCGTAAGGCCATCTCGATGGCGATCGACCGCCAGCTGGTGATCGACAAGATCTTCAACGGCACCCGCATCCCGATGAACGGCTGGGTCAACCCGAACATGTCCGGCTACAAGGCCGACGTTTGTGGCGCGCCCTGCAAGTTCGACGCCGCCGCCGCGAAGGCCCTCTGGGACGCCGCGCCGGTCAAGCCGAAGGACCTGTCGATCGCCTACAACGGCGACGCCTCGCACAAGGACTGGGTCGACGCGGTCTGCAACAGCATCCAGCAGACGCTGGGCGCCGAGTGCAAGGGCAAGCCGTTCCCGACCTTCGGTGAGTTCCGCACCCTGGTCGTCGGCGAGAAGATGACCGGTATGTCGCGTGCCGGCTGGCAGGCCGACTACCCGAGCATCGAGAACTGGCTGAACCCGCTGCTGAAGACGGAGGCCTCCTCCAACGACGGCAAGTTCTCGAACCCGGAGTTCGACGCCAAGCTGAAGGAGGCCGACAGCACGTCGGACCTCGCCGCGGCGGAGAAGCTCTACCAGGAGGCCGAGGCCATGCTGCCGAACCTCATGCCGACCATCCCGATGTGGCACTCGTCGCAGCAGACGGTCTGGTCCGAGAAGCTGACCACCGTCGTCATCAACACCTTCGGTGAGCTCGACCTGGTTTCGGTCACGGTCAAGTGAACTAGAAGACCCTGAATAACGAGAGGCGTGCCGCGGCCCTAGCGGGCTGCGGCACGTCGCTCATGTTCAGCGAGGCTCAGTGAGGAGTAAGACATGGGGCGGTATGCCCTCCGCCGGTTGCTGCAGGCGATCCCTGTCTTCATCGGCACGACGTTTCTCATCTGGTTCCTGGTGTGGGGACTCCCAGGTGACCCCTTCGCCGGTCGTTGCGGCGAGAAGAAGTGCCCCGAGGCCTACGTCGCGTACATGACCGAGAAGTTCAACCTGGACGAGCCCCTCTTCGTCCAGTACCTGATCTACCTGAAGAACCTGGTCACCGGGAACTTCGGGCAGACCTTCAACGGCACTGAGATCGGCGAGCTGCTGACCCAGGCCTTCCCCATCTCCATGAAGCTCGCGCTGGTCGCGGTCGTGGCCGAGGCGCTGATCGGCATCACCGCCGGTGTGCTCACCGGTCTGCGCCGGGGCAGCTTCATCGACAACCTGGTGCTGGTCTCGACGCTGGTGCTCATCGCCGTCCCGATCTTCGTGATCGGCCTGGTGGCCCGGTACTCGCTCGGCCTGTCGTCGGTGTCGCCCGAGGCGCCGTGGGTGGAGCTGATCATCCCAGGCATCATCCTGGCGAGCGGCTCGATGGCGTACATCACGCGGTTGACCCGGGTGAACCTGGTGGAGAACCGGCGCGCCGACTACGTGCGCACCGCCGTGGCCAAGGGCCTCACGCCCAGCCGCGTCACCGGCGTGCACCTGCTGCGCAACTCGATGATCCCCGTGGTCACCTGGCTGGGCTTGGACCTGGGCGCGCTGATGGGCGGTGCCATCGTCACCGAGGGCATCTTCAACATCCGCGGCATCGGCGGCCTGCTGTTCGGTGCCATCAACCGGCGGGAGTCCGGCGTGGTCGTCTCGATCGTGGCGATCCTCGTGCTGGTCTACCTCGTCGTCAACCTTCTCGTCGACCTGCTGTACGGCGTCCTGGACCCGAGGATCCGCTATGAGTAGCCCCGAGGTGGCGACCGCCACCAGCCCCACCGAGCCCACCGCCGTGCCGGCGACCCCGGCCGTCGCCGAGGCTGCTCCGCGCAAGGAGAAGAACCGCGGTCTGTGGAGTGACGCGTGGTACGAGCTGCGCCGCAAGCCGCTGTTCGTGATCTCCGCGATCCTGATCTTCATCTTCGTGCTGATGGCGGCGTTCCCGCAGCTGTTCAGCTCGGTCAGCCCCACTGCGGCGGACCTGAACAAGAGCCTCGAGAAGCCGGACTTCGGCGCGTGGTTCCAGTTCGGCGAGACCGGCCAGTTCGGCTACAACGTGCAGGGCCAGGACATCTACTCGCGGGTCATCTACGGCGCCCGTGCCTCGATCGTCGTCGGCGTCTTCGCGGTGGTCGGCAACATGCTGCTGGGCGGCTTCTTCGGCATCCTGAGCGGTTACCTGGGCGGCTGGACGGACACCCTGCTGGCCCGCTTCGGCGACATCTTCCTCGGCCTGCCGTTCGTGCTCGGCGCGCTGGTGATCCTGTCGACGTTCGCGTCGGTGCAGAGCGACCCGAGCGCCTTCCGGATCACCTCGCTGGTCATCCTGACGTTCATCGTGCTGGGCTGGCCGTCCTTCGCCCGCATCATGCGAGCGTCGGTGCTGTCCACCAAGCAGCTCGACTACGTGCACGCCGCCCAGGCGCTGGGTGCCCGGCCGGGCCGGATCGTCTTCCGGCACGTCCTGCCCAACGCCATGGCGCCGATGGTCGTCGTCGGCACGATCACGCTCGGTGCGTACATCGGCGCGGAGGCGACGCTGTCGTTCCTCGGTGTCGGCCTGCGCCCGCCGGTGGTCTCCTGGGGCATCATGATCGGCGAGAGCCGCAACTTCATGGACCCCGCCCCGTACATGATGGCGTTCCCCGCGGCGTTCCTCGTGGTCGCGGTGCTGAGCTTCGTCATGCTCGGTGACGCCGTACGCGACGCCCTCGACCCGAAGCTGCGCTAGGAGGCGACGTGACGGACATCAAGGTGAACACGGCGCCGGTCCTCGGCACCGACGGCAAGGCGGGCCACCACCTCCTCGAGGTGGAGAACCTGCACGTGGAGTTCCGCACCCGGGACGGCATCGCCAAGGTCATCAACGGCGTGTCGTACCACGTGGACGCCGGCGAGACGCTGGCGGTGCTGGGCGAGTCCGGCTCCGGCAAGAGCGTCACGGCGCAGACCATCATGGGCATCCTGGACACCCCACCGGGCTTCGTGACCGGCGGCGAGATCCGCTTCCGCGGCAAGGACCTGCTCAAGATGCCCAAGGACGAGCGCCGTCTCGTCCGCGGCGAGGGCATCGCGATGGTCTTCCAGGACGCGCTTTCGGCGCTGAACCCGGTTTTCACGGTCGGGTTCCAGATCGCCGAGCTCTACCGCAAGCGGCGGGGCATGAGCCGCGCCGACGGCAAGAAGCGCGCGATCGAGCTGCTGGACCAGGTCAAGATCCCGGCTGCGGCGACGCGGGTGAACGACTACCCGCACCAGTTCTCCGGCGGTATGCGGCAGCGCGTGATGATCGCGATGTCGCTGGCGCTGGACCCGGAGATCCTGATCGCCGACGAGCCGACCACGGCTCTCGACGTGACGGTGCAGGCGCAGATCATGGACCTGCTCGCGGAGATCCGCCGCGAGCGGAACATGGGCATGATCCTGATCACGCACGACCTCGGCGTGGTCGCCGACGTCGCGGACCGGATCGCGGTCATGTACGCCGGGCGGATCGTGGAGCAGGCCGACGTGCACTCGCTGTACGCCAAGCCGTGCCACCCGTACACGATGGCGCTGCTGGACTCGCTGCCGCGCCTGGACCTCAAGGGCCAGGAGCTCAACACCATCAAGGGCCTGCCGCCCAACCTGCTGCGCATCCCCACGGGCTGCGCGTTCCACCCCCGGTGCCGGATGGCCCGCGACATCTGCTCGGCCGAGCGGCCGGCGCTGATCCAGCTGGGCGACCGGGCCAGCGCGTGCCACTTCGCAGAGGAGCTGGTCGGCCGTGAGTGACGTGATCCTCGAAGTACGCGACCTGGTCAAGCACTTCCCGATCCGCCAGGGTGTCCTCTTCAAGAAGACGGTCGGGCAGATCAAGGCGGTGGACGGCGTCTCGCTGGACCTGCACAAGGGTGAGACCCTGGGCATCGTCGGCGAGTCCGGCTGCGGCAAGTCGACGCTGGCCAAGCTGCTGATGAACCTGGAGAAGCCGACCGCCGGGTCGATCCGCTACCAGGGCCGGGACGTGCTGCGGCTGTCCGCGGCGGAGCAGCGCAAGCTGCGCCGCAACATCCAGCTGGTCATGCAGGACCCGTACACCTCGCTCAACCCCCGGATGACGGTCGGCGACATCATCGGCGAGCCGTTCGAGATCCACACCGACGCCGCGCCCAAGGGCGACCGGCGCCGGAAGGTGCAGGAGCTGCTGGACGTGGTCGGGCTCAACCCCGAGCACATCAACCGCTACCCGCACCAGTTCTCGGGCGGCCAGCGGCAGCGCATCGGCATCGCCCGCGCGCTGGCGCTGCGTCCGGAGATCATCGTCTGCGACGAGCCGGTGTCGGCGCTCGACGTGTCGATCCAGGCGCAGGTCATGAACCTGCTGGACGGGCTGCAGCGGGACTTCAACCTGTCGTACATCTTCATCGCCCACGACCTGTCGGTGGTGCGCCACATCGCCGACCGGGTGGGCGTGATGTACCTCGGCAAGATGGTCGAGCTGGGCACCGACGACGAGATCTACGACACGCCGACGCACCCGTACACGCAGGCGCTGCTGTCCGCGGTGCCGGTGCCGGACCCGACGGCGCGTCAGCACAAGACGGTGATCCGGCTGGAGGGCGACGTGCCGTCGCCGGCCAACCCGCCGTCGGGCTGCCGCTTCCGCACCCGGTGCTGGAAGGCCCAGGAGATCTGCGCGACGACGCCGCCGCTGCTGCAGGTCAGCGCCAAGTCGCCGCACCCGAGCGCGTGCCACTTCGCCGAGGTCAGGGACGTGGTGCACGCGGGGTAGGTGATGTCTCCCGATGGCGGACGGTCGGTTGGGTTGAGCCTCCGGCCTGACCGCCCGCCACCGGGTCAACATAGAGCAGGGCACCGTCCGCGTCGCGGGCGGTGCCCTGTGCATGTGCGGTCCACCGCCCGCGGTAGCCGGCGAGCATGTCCCAGCTCAGAGCGGGCCGCGACCCGCGCGCAGGATGAGCAGGGCCAGCTGGGTGCCGTCGGGGCCGAGCTCCTCGCGGAAGCGGTCCATGATCTCGCGTTCCCGGCTGAGCACCAGGCGGGTGCCGCCGGAGGCGACGCGGGTCTTGCCGACCTGTTGCGAGATCAGCGCGCGTTCCTTCCACAGCGCGATGAGGGCGGCGTCGATCTGGTCGATGCGTTCCCGCATCGAGGTGATCTCACCGGCCGCCTCGGGTGCGGTGGTGCCGGTCTCGTGGGCGATGGCGCTCATCGGAACTCCTCAGTGGGATCGTCGCTCACCAGCGGCCCGGAGATGCTGAAAAGCCCCGGGCTCTGGGAGCCCGGGGCTTTTCGTCAGGTCTGCGTGCTCAGCGGCGACCTACGACTGCCGGGTTCCCGGAGCCATAGGTAAAGTAGAACGCCTGCTTGATCACGTCGCCAAGTATGCCATGCATACCCCGCGGCGCAAGCACGCCGACCATCATGTGAGACCTCGGTCCGTCAGCCGAGCTTGGTGATCCGGTCCGCCGGACCCGGCTGCACCGGGCCCGCCGCGAGGTACGCCACCAGCGCGTCGACGTCGAAACCGGGCGCGTACACCCGGCCCGTGCCGCCGGTCAGCGTGGTGAAGCCGTCGCCGCCGTTGGCCAGGAAGTCGTTCGTCGTGACGAGGTAGGTCGCCGCCGGGTCGATCGCCGTCCCGTTGAGCTTCAGGTCGGAGACCCGGCTGCCGAGCGGCAGCGTGGTGTTGTACGAGTACGTGAAGCCCGCCGATACCTGGAGGAACTTGGTGGTCGTCTGGCCCGCGTAGCCGGCCCACTGCTGCTCCAGCGTCTCCTTGAGCTGCGCGCCGGTCAGCGAGTAGGTGGTGACCAGGTTGTTGAACGGCTGCACGGTGAACGCCTCGCCGTAGGTGACCTGGCCGGCCGGCTCGCCGCCGGGGGAGTTGGCGTAGGTGAGCGGGGCCCGGATGCCGCCCGGGTTCATCAGGGCGAGCTGCGCCCCGGCCGAGGCCGTGTACGCCAGCTGCGCGTCGGCGATGACGTCGCCCAGCGGGCTCTCGCCGCTCGGCTTCGCGTCCCGGACGATGTCCGCGGAGATGCTGCCGACCACGCGGTTGGCCAGCGGCGCCACGGCGGCGCGGTACTTGTCCGCGATCACCTTGGCGGCCGGGTCGACCAGCGCGGGGTTGCGCACGAACACGTTCGGCGCGGTGCTCTGCCAGGTGCCGTCCGGGTTGCGCACGCCGTTCTCGACGATCACGTTCTGCGCCGTGATCGAGGTGAACGTGCGGGTGTGCCTGTCCAGCTCCACCGTGATGTCGGTGACCAGCTGGCCGTTGGTGCCCGCGCTGGTCACGACCACCGGCTTGCCCGACTTGTTGGGCAGCGAGCAGGTGTAGAAGCGGTGGGTGTGCCCGGAGACCACCACGCCGATCTCGTCGCGCAGCCCGGCCACGATCGGCGAGATCACGCCGGTGAAGCCGTCACAGGTGGAGACGTTGCCGGTCGGGCCCTGCTGGCCGCCCTCGTGCAGCAGCAGCACCTGGGCCTTCACGCCGAGCAGGCGCAGCAGCCCGCTCCACAGGTTCGCCGTCTCGACCTCGTCGCGGAAGTCGACGGTGGTGATGCCGGCCGGGTTGACGATGGACGGGGTGCCCTCCAGCGTCATGCCGATGAAGCCGACCGGCACGCCGCCGATGAGCTTCACCTCGACCGGGGGCAGGATCGGCAGCTTGGTGCGCTTGTCGGTGACGTTCGCGGCGAGGTACTGGAACTCCGCGCCGTCGAACCCGTCGCCCGCGAAGCAGCCCTCCACCGGGTGGCAGCCGCCGTGCTGCATCCGCTTGAGCTCGGTGACGCCCTCGTCGAACTCGTGGTTGCCCACCGAGGTGACGTCCAGGCCCAGCTCGCTCAGCAGCTCGATCGACGGCTCGTCGTGGAACGCGGCGCTGACCAGCGGGGTGGCGCCGATCATGTCGCCGGCGCCGACGGTGATGACCTTCTGGCCGGCCGCCTCGCCCTCGGCGCGCAGCTTCTTCACCCAGTGCGCCAGGTATTCCACGCCGCCGGCGGGGGTGCCGAGCACGGCCGCGCCGCTGCCGGTCGGCGGGTCGATCGCGCCGTGGAAGTCGTTGAACGCCAGCAGGTTGCCGGCCGCCGTCTGGCCCTCGGGGGCCGCGGCGAGGTTGACCGAGACGGGGGACAGCGGGGTCCACGCCGCGGCCGGTGCGGAAGAGGCGCCCGAGCCGCTGCTCAGCGGAATCGTCGCCACCACGGCCAGCGCCAGCGCCGGTATCGCCAGGTGCCGTGTTTTGCCTGCCCAGCCCCGAGAACGGGGGTGATTCATGGGGGGCCTCCATAGTCTGCATCGCGCAACAGCGCGCGATGTGAGGGTATGAAGGCATCCTTGCGCATCCGTTTCCACGGCGCTACGGCCGCCCGGTGATACTCCCGCGACCAAAACGTCACGGGCGGGTTGCGGGCGCGGGCCGACCCGCCGCGGCCGGCTGGGGCGGGCCGGGCGGGAGAGGCCGGTGTCGGAGGCGGCGCATAGACTCTCCAGACGATGCAAGCTCTCTTCGACCTCCCCGAACAGAAGCCGCCCGGCAACCCGGTCGGCGCCGCTGTCACCAGCGGAAACGCCCGCGGTGCCGCCGCCGACCCGGCGGCGCGGATCGCCACGCTGCTGGAGGGCCTGAACGAGCCGCAGCGCGCGGCGGTCACCCATGAGGGCACCCCGCTGCTGATCGTCGCGGGCGCCGGCTCCGGCAAGACCCGCGTGCTGACCCAGCGCATCGCGTACCTGCTGGCCGCTCGCGAGGTGCACCCGGGTGAGATCCTGGCCATCACCTTCACCAACAAGGCGGCGGGCGAGCTGCGCGAGCGCGTCGCCGCCCAGGTGGGCGGCCGGGCCCGGCTGATGTGGGTCTCCACCTTCCACTCCGCCTGCCTGCGCATCCTGCGCGCGGAGCACGAGCACGCCGGGCTGAAGTCGTCGTTCACCATCTATGACGCCGACGACTCGCGCCGGCTGATGCAGCTGGTCTCCCGCGAGCTGGACCTCGACCCGAAGCGCTACCCGCCGCGCAGCCTGGCCGCGCAGGTGTCGAACCTGAAGAACGAGCTGATCGACCCGGAGGCGTTCTCGCCGCACGGGCCCGCCGAGCGGGTGCTGGCCGAGGCGTACAAGCTCTACCAGCAGCGGCTGCAGCAGGCGCAGGCGCTCGACTTCGACGACATCATCATGCGCACGGTGCACCTGCTCCAGGCCAAGCCCGAGGTCACCGAGAAATACCGGCGCCGCTTCCGGCACGTGCTCGTCGACGAGTATCAGGACACCAACCACGCGCAGTACGTGCTGGTCAAGGAGCTGGTGGGGGACACCGGCGAGCTGTGCGTGGTCGGCGACGCGGACCAGTCGATCTACGCCTTCCGCGGCGCGACCATCCGCAACATCCTGGAGTTCGAGCGGGACTACCCGCAGGCGCGCACCATCCTGCTGGAGCAGAACTACCGCTCCACGCAGACCATCCTGAGCGCGGCCAACGCGGTCATCGACCGCAACAGCGACCGCAAGCCCAAGCGGCTGTGGAGCGACCAGGGCGCGGGCGAGCAGATCGTGGGCTACGTCGCCGACAACGAGCACGCCGAGGCCGACTGGGTGGCCCGCGAGATCGACCGGCTCACCGACGCCGGGTCCGCCCGGCCGGGCGACGTGGCGGTGTTCTACCGCACCAACGCCCAGTCCCGGGTCTTCGAGGACATCTTCATCCGGCTCGGCCTGCCCTACAAGGTCGTCGGCGGGGTGCGCTTCTACGAGCGCAAGGAGGTCCGCGACGCGCTGGCCTACCTGCGCGCGATCGCCAACGAGGACGACACCGTCAGCATGCGGCGGATCATCAACACGCCCAAGCGCGGCCTGGGCGACCGGGCCGAGGCGGTGGTCGAGGCGCTGGCCGCGCGGGAGCGGGTCTCCTTCGGCGCCGCGCTGCGCCGGGCGGCCGACGCGCCGGGCATCTCGACCCGGGCGGTCAACTCGATCGGCGAGTTCCTGGCGATGCTGGACGAGGCCCGCGAGCTGGCCCGCACGGCCCCGCCGGAGCAGGTGCTGGAGCTGATCCTGACCCGGTCCGGGCTGCTGGCCGAGCTGGAGGCGAGCCTGGACCCGCAGGACGAGGGCCGGGTGGAGAACCTCCAGGAGCTCGTCAGCGTGGCCCGGGAGTACGCCGAGCGCACCGCCGCGGCCGACGAGACGCCCACCCTGGACGGCTTCCTGGAGCAGGTGGCGCTGGTCGCCGACGCCGACCAGGTGCCCGCCGACGACCCGGAGCACCAGGGCGTGGTCACCCTGATGACGCTGCACACCGCCAAGGGACTGGAGTTCCCGGTGGTGTTCCTGACCGGCCTGGAGGACGGCGTCTTCCCGCACCTGCGCTCGCTGGGCGAGGTCAAGGAGCTGGAGGAGGAGCGGCGGCTGGCGTACGTCGGCATCACCCGCGCCCGGCGCCGGCTCTACCTGTCGCGCGCGGTGACCCGGTCGGCGTGGGGGCAGCCGCAGTACAACCCGGCGTCGCGCTTCCTGGAGGAGCTGCCGCCGGAGCTGCTCGACTGGCAGCGCACCGAGAGCTCGTACACGTCATGGGGTCGCGGCGGCATCGGCGGCCGGGAGCGCGCGCAGGAGCGGCCGGCCTCCGGCTTCGTGGGCAACACCGCCCGCGCGGCGGCACTGGCGAGCCGCATCGGGGTGGACCCGAGCAAGCTGGCCACCGCGAGCGACCTGGCCGCGGCGCCGCCCTCGGTGTCGGCCGGCGACCGGGTCAACCACCAGCGCTACGGGCTGGGCCGGGTGCTGGCCGTGCAGGGCACGGGTGCCCGCGCTCAGGCGCAGGTCGACTTCGGCGACCAGGTGCTGTGGCTGGTGCTGCGGCACGCGCCCCTGGAGCGGATCTGACCGTACGGCTCCCGTACACGAACAAAGCTCCCGTCACGCTGTGGGCGTGACGGGAGCTTCGTGCACGGGGGTGCGGGATGGGTGTGCGGAAGGATCAGCAGTTGATCGGCACGCCGCGGGCCTTCAGCCACCCGCTCGGCTCGATCTGGTTCCACATGCCCTTGTGCACCTCGAAGTGCAGGTGCGGGCCGGTGGAGTCACCGGTGGAGCCCTCGTAGCCCAGCAGGTCGCCGGCCTTGACCTTCTGGCCGAGCTGGACCGCGTCGCGGCTCATGTGGGCGTAGTGCGTGAAGTAGCCGTCACCGTGGTCGACGACGACGGAGATGCCGTAGCCGCTGTAGGCCCAGCCGGTGCTGAACACGGTGCCGGGGCCGACCGCGCGGATCGGGGTGCCGGCCGGCTCGGCCAGGTCGACGCCGGCGTGCAGCACGCCCCAGCGCTGGCCGAAGCAGGAGGTGACCTGCGCGCCCGGCATCGGGCTGCCCCACAGGGGAGCGGCCTTGACCGGCGCGGCGGCCTTCGGGGCGGCCTTGGGCACCGTGGTGCCGGCCTTGGCCTTGGCCTGGGCGGGCTGGACTGCCTTGGGGGCGGTCTTGGGCGCTGCCTTCGGCGCGGCCTTGGGGGCGGCGACGTTGGCCTTCGCGGCGGGCCGCGCGGCGCGGTCGGCGCGGTCGGCCGCGGCCTCCCGCTTGACCGTGGTGGTCTGGGCCACGGGTGTCATCGACTCGGGTCCGTTGTCGATGTTGGCGGCGACGAAGCCTACAGACGTGACACCGGCCAGAACCGCGACGGCGACGACCTGACGGGAGCGACCGTGCAGGCCGCTACGGATCTTGTCGTTGACCAGGTCGAACTTGGCGCGGGCGGTCTTGAGGAGTTCGGTCTTGCTGCCTTGCATGAGGTGGGAACCTCCGGGTCTTCGTTGACACGGGCTCGAACCAGGTTGCCTGGTCGAATCCGGTCCGACCACCCCGTGCCTCAGCTGATCCGGACAATCCGGCATGTACGACTCAGGAACTTTGCCCGGTTTTCGTACCCACACCGACCCGGAGTCCCATCGGGGTCGAGTGACCTGCGCCACCCGAATCCGGTGACCGGGGCCACCCGACGTGCTCCCCGAACACGACAAAGCCGCCCGGATCACCCTGAAACCGGGCGGCTGCGAGCCGTTTCTCAGCTGATCGAGCCGTCGTAGGCCGCCTCGATCTCCAATTCGAGGTCGAGCCCGCGCTTCTTGAGCCACGGGATCGGGTCCACGGCCACGTTGTTCACGTGGACCTCGAGGTGCAGATGGGGGCCGAAGGAGTGACCCGTGCTGCCGCAGAGGGCGATGATGTCGCCGGCCTGGACCTTCTGCCCGACCTTGACCAGCAGCGCACTCGCGTGGCCGTAGACCGTCTTGACGCCGTCGCCGTGGTCGACGATCACCGAGATGCCGTAGCCGCCGTTCCAGCCGGCTTGCACGACCGTGCCCGCGTGCAGCGTGGCGAACGGGACGCCCTCGTTAAGCGCGACGTCGACGCCCTTGTGCAGCTTGCCCCAGCGCTGCCCGTAGCGGGAGGTGAGGCGGAAGTCGTGCGCGGGGAGCACCCAGGCGTTCGGCGCGGAGGAGATGGAGGTGCTCAGCGTGCGGTCGTCGCCGCGGCTGGCGCGGTCGGCGGCGTCGTCACGCCCGTCGAGCCCGGCGGCGGAGAGCGCCGCGGCGTCGCCGATCAGCGCATCGGTCTTGGCGTCCTGGATGCCGGCGCCTGCCCCGAGGGCGACGATCCCGGCTCCGACCAGGGCGGTGGTGACGACGGCGGCGTACCTGCTGCGCGAGGGGGTGGACACCCGGCGCCGACCGCGATAGCGGTCACTCTCCCGTACCAGCTCCGGCCTGTATTGCTCGGGCACGAACAGCCTCCGTCATCGGTGGCGCCGGTGGGGGGCCCGACGCTCTGTCACCCACTTTGGGATGGCACTGCGGCACAACTTAACGAACCCGTAGGGGTAGGCACAAGCTCCTGTCCGCCCCCTGTTAGCTGTCGGTGCGACTGTCCGGCCCGGCTTGCCCGATAACGACCCTATTCATACATATAAGTTACGAATACCCACGGTGACGGCATGCGGAGCAGGCCGTATATACAGGCGTCGCGTTGAGAGACGGACGGACCGCTGGCGGTGACCGCCCTCGGGTGGGTTACCGTTCGTTAAGGTCAGTACGGCGGAGAGGTGAGCACTGATGGGCAGTCGTATTCGCGTGGTCGTCGCCAAGCCCGGGCTCGACGGTCACGACCGCGGCGCGAAGGTGGTGGCCCGCGCCCTGCGCGACGCCGGCATGGAGGTCATCTACACCGGCCTGCACCAGACGGCGGAGCAGATCGTGGAGACCGCGATCCAGGAGGACGCCGACGCGGTCGGTCTGTCCGTGCTGTCCGGCGCGCACATGACGCTGTTCCCCCGCGTCGTCGAGCTGCTGCGCGAGCGCGGCGCGGGCGACATGGTGGTCTTCGGCGGCGGCATCATCCCCGACGCCGACATCCCCGAGCTGGAGCGGCTGGGCGTGGCCAAGGTCTTCACGCCGGGCGCGACCACCCACGCGATCGTGGACTGGGTGCGCGCCAACGTCGCCACCAACCAGCCCGCCTGAGCGGACCCACAAGACAGCGCCGCGCCCGTGCCACCAGGCACGGGCGCGATCGTTGTAACTATGGAAGAAAAAGGGAGGAGCCGGACGCACCCCTCACACGCCCGGCTCCTCTATGCACGACGCCCCGCCGCCACCCCTCGACCGACAGGGCATCGGCCGTTTGTGTCATCCCGCTTCGGTTTTGTTTTCCGCAGCGCTCTGACATCAGACTCAACGACGCCCTGCCGCCGGGGTTACGGGGTTTCCAGGGGTCACCGGAAAGAGTGACGGGCTGCTAGGTTCTCGCGCCATGACCATGCCCGAACCCACCCCCGCGCCGCCCCCGGCGACGCCCACGCTGCGCCAGACGGTGCCCGCGGACCTGCCGTTCGCGGTCCGGCCCGCCGGAGCCTGGCGCCACATCCTCCATCACCGCCGCGGCGAGCTGGTGGTGCTCGTGCTGCTCGCGCTGTTCATGCTGCCGGTCGGCGTCTACATGCTGCTGCACTCGGGCGAGACCGTGCACAGCAACCGCTACGGCAACATGAACTCCGGCCTGCTCGGCGGCGGGGCGCTGCTGCTGGTCATCGGCCTGGGGGTGTCGCTGCCGATCACGGCCGGCCGCCAGCTGCGCAACGTGCCGCTGGCCGCCGACGCGCACGGCGTCTACGTACGCCCCAACCTCGACGCCAAGCGGGTGCTGCACCTGCCCTGGGAGCACATCGAGTCGATCTATGTGCGCGACTGGCACGGCCCGCAGCTGTGCGTGAAGCCGCGTGACGCGCGCATCGAGCCGCAGTTCAACCTGGCCAAGCAGGGCGACGCGAGCGCCCGCGCGGGTGTCGTGGTCGCCCAGAAGCGGCGCATGAAGAAGCTCGGGACCAACGTGCACGTGCCGATCGCCACCGCCGGCCAGACCCCGGACGAGCTGCTCGCCGGGCTCCGCTACCAGGCCGCGGGCCGGGTGCCCGTCGGCTCGTGAGGTATCGACCCGCACCGCCCGGTGTGCATTTGGGCACACCGGGCGGTCATGCCGATACCTCACGCTGACCGACCGTTAGGCTGCGCGGAAGGCCCAGCCAGCGGAGGATGGGCAGTGGTCCCTACGCGTTGCAGCGGGTGTCCGGCCTGCGACGCCGTGGGCTAAGACAACAAAGAGGTATCGGTGGACCTGTACGAGTACCAGGGGCGCGATGTCTTCGAAAAGCACGGCCTGCCCGTGCTCGCCGGTGGCGTCGCCGAGACCCCGGAGGAGGCCCGCGCCATCGCCGAGCGGCTGGGCGGCCGGGTCGTCGTCAAGGCTCAGGTGAAGGTCGGCGGCCGCGGCAAGGCCGGCGGCGTGAAGCTCGCGGCCGACGCCGAAGAGGCGTACGCCCGCGCGAACGACATCCTCGGCATGGACATCAAGGGCCACACGGTCCACAAGGTGATGCTCGCCGAGACCGCGAACATCGCGGAGGAGTACTACTTCTCCTACCTGCTCGACCGGGCGAACCGCACCTTCCTGTGCATCGCCAGCGTCGCGGGCGGCATGGAGATCGAGACCGTCGCCGAGGAGCAGCCGGAGAAGGTCGCGAAGATCGCGATCGACGCCAACCGCGGCGTCGACGAGGCGCTGGCCCGTGAGATCGTCACCGCCGGCCACTTCCCGGCCGAGGTCGCCGACCAGGTCGTCGCCATCGCGGTGGACCTGTGGAAGACCTTCATCGCCGAGGACGCCACCCTGGTCGAGGTCAACCCGCTGGCCAAGACCGCCGAGGGCAAGGTGCTCTGCCTCGACGCCAAGGTCACGCTGGACGAGAACGCCGGCTTCCGCCACGCCGACCACGAGGCGCTCGAGGACAAGGCCGCGGTCGACCCGCTGGAGCAGGCCGCCAAGGCCAAGGACCTCAACTACGTCAAGCTCGACGGCGAGGTCGGCATCATCGGCAACGGTGCGGGCCTGGTCATGTCCACCCTCGACGTGGTGGCGTACGCGGGCGAGCAGTTCGGCGGCGTCAAGCCCGCGAACTTCCTCGACATCGGCGGCGGCGCGTCGGCCGAGGTGATGGCCAACGGTCTGGAGATCGTGCTGTCCGACCCGGCCGTGAAGAGCGTCTTCGTGAACGTGTTCGGCGGCATCACCGCGTGCGACGCGGTCGCCAACGGCATCGTGCAGGCGCTGGCCATGCTGGAGGGCCGCGGCGAGCAGGTCACCAAGCCGCTGGTCGTACGCCTCGACGGCAACAACGCCGAAGCCGGTCGCGCCATCCTCGACGGCGCCAACAACCCGCTCGTGGAGCGGGTCGACACCATGGACGGCGCCGCCAAGCGCGCCGCCGAGCTCGCAGCGGCTGGGAAGTGATCTGACTCATGGCTATCTGGCTCACCAAGGACTCCAAGGTCATCGTCCAGGGCATGACCGGCTCGGAGGGCTCCAAGCACACCCGGCGCATGCTGAAGGCCGGCACGAACATCGTGGGCGGCGTGAACCCGCGCAAGGCGGGCACCACCGTCGAGTTCGACGGCACCGAGGTGCCGGTGTTCGGCTCGGTGGCCGACGCGATGAAGGAGACCGGCGCCGACGTCACCGTCATCTTCGTGCCGCCGGCCTTCACCAAGGGCGCGGTCGTCGAGGCGATCGACGCGGGCATCGGCCTGGCCGTCGTGATCACCGAGGGCGTGCCGGTGCACGACTCGGCCGCCTTCTGGGCGCACGCGGTCGCCACCGGCAACAAGACCCGGATCATCGGCCCGAACTGCCCCGGCGTCGCGTCCCCGGGCGCCAGCAACGCGGGCATCATCCCGGCCGACATCTCCGGCTCCGGCCGCATCGGCCTGGTGTCCAAGTCCGGCACGCTGACCTACCAGCTCATGTACGAGCTGCGGGACATCGGCTTCTCCACCGCGGTCGGCATCGGCGGTGACCCGATCATCGGCACCACCCACATCGACGCGCTCGCGGCGTTCCAGGAGGACCCGGACACCGACGCGATCGTCATGATCGGCGAGATCGGCGGCGACGCCGAGGAGCGCGCGGCCGAGTTCATCAAGGCCCACGTGACCAAGCCGGTGGTCGGCTACATCGCCGGCTTCACCGCTCCGCCCGGCAAGACCATGGGCCACGCGGGCGCGATCATCTCGGGCTCGTCCGGCACCGCCGACGCCAAGAAGGAGGCGCTGGAGGCGGCCGGGGTCAAGGTCGGCAAGACGCCGTCGGAGACCGCCCGCCTGATGCGCGAGGTCATGTCCGGCCTCTGAGCCGCGACCTGAGCACACGACGAGGGCGCTCTCCCGTGCGGGAGGGCGCCCTCGTCGCGTACCGGCTCAGTATTGGTAGTTGCTCGACATGCTGCCGCCGATGGCGAGCGCGGCGCACCAGGCCAGGGCGCCGAGCAGGCTGATCGCGGTGAACGCGATGCCCAGCCAGAAGCCGACCTTGCCCAGTGTCTGGTCGCCGCCGCGCTCCCGGGCCTCCTTCATGGACAGCCAGCCGAACAGGATGCCCAGCGGGCCGCAGCAGGCGACCGCGGTCACGATGCCGATGATGCCGTAGAGCTGCACGTTGTCGCGTCCACCGGGGCCGGGCGCCTTGGCGGGCTCGTACGGCGAGCCGGGCGGTGGCGGCGGCGGGTTGAGCGGCGGCATGGACGGCGGCGGCGTGACCGGTGGTGGCGTCACCGGGGGCGGCGTCGCCGCGCCCGGCGGCGTCGGGCCCGTCGGCGGCTCGTACGGGGGCAGCGGCTCGTTCGTCATGACGTTCTCCCGTCAGCCCATGTTGAAGTCGCCGCGGAAGACCCTCGGCCAGCGGAAGAAGTCGGCGATGATGCCGAGCACGCCGATCGCGATCGCGATGTAGCCGAGCACCGGCGACTTGCCGAACTGCTTCGCCTCGCGCACCGAGAGCCAGCCGAAGACGATGCCGAGCACGCCGCAGCAGCACAGCGCGGTGACGATGCCGAGCACACCCCACAGCGTCACCTTGTCGCCCCCGGCCCGGGGCGCGCCGCCCGGCGGCATCCCCGACGGCGGCGGCGGTGGGACCGGCGGCGGTGGTGGCGGCGGCGGCACGGACGGCGGTGGTGGTGGTGTGTAGCTCACGACACCCTCCCTCGAAGTACGACCTTGCACGCAGCGTAACCCTCCTAATGCGCATACCGGGTCGAAATGGCCACGGGGTAGAGTTCGTAGTCAACTCCGCTCGTTTGTGGTTAGGTACAGCCTGATGACGGAGCATGGTGAGTCCCTCGGCGCGCCGCCTGAGCTGCGGCGTGTCGGGCCGGGCGAGGAGGAGCCGGCCCGCCCGGACGAGGTGTCCGGCACCCGATCGCGCGCGGCCGAGACCGGACCGGACGAGGCCCGGGTGGCCGTGCGCGAGACGGTCAAGCTGGACCTGTCCCGCCCGGCCGGTCCGGCCCCGAGCGGGTACGGCTCCGACGTGGACGGCGCCGACGGTGACATCGCCACCATGGACACGGTGCTCATCCCGCACGGACGGCCCGGTGAGGACGTCTCCACCATGGAGACGGTGCTGCTGCCGCGCGGGCGGCCCACCGGGATGCGGCGCCCGCGCGGCGCGCCGCTGCCGGTGGCGGCGCTGGTCAACACCGGCTGGGCCGCGCTGCAGCTGCTCGGCCCGCTGTTCCTGCTGACGGTCGCGGTGCGGGCCGCCGAAGGCCCGATCGACTGGGCCCTGTCGCTGCGCTTCGTGCTGGCCGGGTGGCTGCTCGGCCACGGCGTGCCGCTCACCGTCGCGCTCGACGGCCGGCTCGGCGCGATGGAGCTCGCCCCGCTCGCGCTCACCGCGCTCGCGCTGTGGCGGGTCAGCCGGGCGGGTGTGCACACCACCCGGGCCATCGGCGCGCAGGGCAGCGGCTCGCTCCGGCAGGCGGCCCTGGCCGCGGGCGCCGTCGGGCTGGTGTACGGCATCTTCGGCGTCGCCGCGGCCGCGCTGGCCCAGGCGCCCGGGCTGCTGGTGCTGCCGTGGCGGGCCGGGCTGCACTTCGCGCTGCTCGGCCTGGCGGCCGGGGCGCTCGGCTCGGTGCGGGCCGGTGGCGTGCTGCGCCGCCTCGCCCGGCGCACCCCGGTGCTGCTGCGCGACGGCGTACGGGCCGGGGTGGTGGCGGCGCTGCTGGTCCTCGCGGTCGGCGCGGGCGCGGTGGGGCTGGCCGTCGCGATCAACGGCGGTGCGGCCGCCCGGGACATGGCCGGGTTCTCGACCGGCGTGCTCGGCCAGGCCGGTCTCACCCTGCTGAGCCTGGCCTACGGGCCCAACCTCGCCGTCTGGGCGGCGTCCTACCTGCTCGGGCCGGGCTTCGCGGCGGGCACGCTGCCGCTGACGCAGCTGCCGGTGTTCGCCGGGGTGCCGGACGGCCCGCTGCGCGGGGTCGGCTGGCTGCTGACCGTGCTGCCGCTGCTGGCCGGGGCGGCTGCCGCGGCGCTGATGGCGCGCCGCCGGCTGCGGCCGCGCCGGACGCGGCACGGCGACGTGGTCACCCCGCCCGCGCGCTGGCTGCGGATGTGCGGCTCGGCGCTGGCCGCGGGCGTGGTGGCGGGGCTGCTGCTGGCCGCGGCGGCGTACGCGTCGGGCGGGGCGCTGCCGGTGACCGGCGCGGTGCGCACGGGGCCGGTGGTCTGGCAGGTGGCGCTGATGGCGGCGCTGGTGGTGACGCTGGGCGGGCTGCTCGGCGTGGCCGGGTTCTGGAGCTGGCGCGGGTTTCGCCGCCAGGCATGACGAAGGGCGGCCCGCGGTGCGGACCGCCCTTGTCGGTTGATCAGGCTGCGCCCGATCAGGAGGCGCCCGATCAGAAGCTGCTGCTGCTGTTCAGGAACACGGCCTGGCCGATGCAGCACAGGCAGGACAGCACCCAGATGCAGGCGCCGACGATGAGGGCCAGCTTCGACCACTTCTTCGACTCGGCCGCGGCGGCCTGGGCGCCCGCGAAGTCGCCCGCCGCCAGCAGCGGGTTGACCTTGTTGGCGTTGATGATGGCGGGGATGGCCAGCGGCCAGAAGAGGAAGATCGAGACGATCGACATCGTCATGTTGTTGTCGATCTGCGGCTGCTGCGAGCCATACGTCATTTCGGACTCCAGGGGTGTCGGCGGCTCGGAGGAGCCGGGTCAAACGACCGGAGTCTAATGGCATCCTGTGACGGATGTGACTGGTGGGACAGCTTGTATCCGCTGTCCCACCAGGCGAGCAACGTAACAGGTCCCGGTCCGCCGCGCAGGCGGGCCGGGACCTGTCCCGTTTGGTCGGAAATCCGATCAGCGGAACTGCTGATACTGGTCGTAGAAGCGGTCCTGCCAGCCGGTCGCGATCCCGCAGATGGCGGCGATCATCGCCAGCACGCCGAGCGCGACGGCGACCCAGCCCAGCCACGCCATCGAGGCCTCACCCTTCTTGACCTTGTTGAGGTGCATCGCGCCCAGGATGACCGCCGGGATGCCGCCGATGAACGGCGCGCCGTTCAGCCAGGGGCAGCAGCAGCACCCGGTGCCGATGATGCCGCAGGCGAGCCCGATCCAGCCCAGGATGTTGTGCTGCCCGCCGGCCTTCTGGTAGACGGTGCCCTGGCTGGGCCCCAGCGGCGGGGTGGGCGCCCCGATCGGGGGCGGTGGCGGCGGCGGGGGCGGCAGCGTGCCGCCGGTCCCGTAGACGGTGCCGGGACCCTCACTGCGGTACGGCTCGGACACGGGCGGCGGCGGGGGCGGCGGTACGGGCGGCGACGGCTCGCCGGCCGGCTCGGGCCAGCCCGGCGGCGTGGACGCGCTCGCGCCCAGCGAGGGCGGGGGCGGCACCGGCGGCATGGGCGGCGGCGGGCCGGGCGGGCTCGGCGGCGGTGGCGGCGTGGGCGGGGGCGGTGCCGTCGGGTCGCTCATCGTGGACGGGACCGGCGGCTGGTAGGACGGCGGGGGGCTGAACGGGTTGTCCACGCTGCCGGGCGGCTCCGGCCAGGGCACGCCGCCCGTGGTGGCCGGCTCGGGGGCGGAGTAGGTCGCGGGCGGCTCTGGCGCGGAGTACGTCGCCGGCGGCTCCGGCGCGGACGGCGGTGACACCGGCTCCGGTGCGGCGGGGGAGACCGGTTCGGGACGCCAGGTGCTGCCCTCCGGGGGCGGGGGCACGGGCTCGCCCGGGGGCGGCGGCACGTCCGGCGAGGGCGGGGCCGGCGGCTGGTCCTCCCGGGGCGGCACCGGGGGCGGCCAGCTGGGCGGCTCCTCCTCCGGCCTCTCCGGCTGGTTCGGCGGTTGCGTCACGTGCGGCTCCTCGCGTTCGGCAGGACGTGCGGGGCGCCCGGCGTGGCGGCCGGGGTCGACACGTTCTGGAATGCAGTTCTTTGCCCAATATCTACTTTCTTCGCGTGTTTGTCGGGCAAAACGCCGTAAACGGCGGTCATACCCGGCGCGGGCCGGGGCCGGCCTGCCCGATAGGGTGCAGAGGTGACCGCTCGCCTCGTCGTCCTGGTCTCCGGTTCCGGTACCAATCTGCAGGCTCTGCTCGACGCATGCGCCGACCCCGCGTACGGCGCGACCGTCGTCGCCGTCGGGGCCGACCGCGACGGCATCGCCGGCCTCACCCGCGCGCAGGACGCCGGGGTGCCCACCTTCGTCGCCCGAGTCCCCGACTACCCCACCCGGCAGGCGTGGGACGAGGGCTTCACCGAGCTGGTCGCGGAGCACAAGCCCGACCTGGTGATCGGCGCGGGCTTCCTCAAGCTGGTGGGCGAGGCGTTCCTGGACCGGTTCGGCGGACGCTACGTGAACACCCACAACGCGCTGCTGCCGGCGTTCCCCGGCATGCACGGCCCGCGTGACGCGCTGGCGTACGGGGTGAAGCTGGCCGGGGCCACGCTGCACTTCGTCGACGGCGGCGTGGACACCGGCCCGATCATCGCGCAGGTCGCGGTGCCGGTGCTCGACGACGACACCGAGGACACCCTCTCCGAGCGCATCAAGGAGGCCGAGCGCGCCCAGCTGGTCGACTTCGTCGGCCGGCTGTCCCGCGACGGCTGGACCATCAACGGCAGAAAGGTGATCGTCGGATGAGCGAGCGCAGGGAGCGAATCATGTCGTCTGATACTCATGGCATCGGCGAGCGAAGCGAGTCGGTGGCATGAGTGCGGAGGAGCGCAAGCCCATTCGCCGTGCGCTGATCAGCGTGTGGGACAAGACCGGGCTGGAGGGGCTGGCCGCGGCGCTGCGGCGGCACGGCGTCGAGATCGTCTCCACCGGTTCCACCGCGCAGCAGCTGGAGACGACCGGCGCGCCGGTGACCCGGGTCGAGGAGCTGACCGGCTTTCCCGAGTGCCTCGACGGCCGGGTGAAGACGCTGCACCCGCGGGTGCACGCGGGCCTGCTGGCCGACGTACGCCTGGACACGCACCGCGCGCAGCTGGCCGAGCTGGAGGTCGAGGCGTTCGACCTGCTCATCTCCAACCTGTATCCGTTCTCCGAGACGGTGGCCTCGGGCGCGTCCATGGACGAGTGCATCGAGAAGATCGACATCGGCGGCCCGGCCATGGTGCGCGCGGCGGCCAAGAACCACGCCAACGTCGCGGTGGTCACCTCGCCCGACGCGTACCCGGTGGTGCTGGCGGCGCTGGAGGCCGGCGGCTTCACCCTGGCGGACCGCCGCGCGCTGGCCGCGCGGGCCTTCGCCGACATCGCCGACTACGACATCGCGGTGGCCAACTGGTGCGCCCAGGAGCTGGCTCCCGCCGAGCCCGCCGCCGCCGAGATCAGCTGGCCGGAGTACGCCGGTCTGGGCGTGTGGCGCAAGAACGTGCTGCGCTACGGCGAGAACCCGCACCAGGCCGCGGCGCTCTACATCGACCCGGCGGCCGCGCCCGGCCTGGCCCGCGCGCAGCAGCTCGGCGGCAAGGAGATGTCGTACAACAACTACATCGACACCGACGCCGCCTGGCGCACCGTGCACGACTTCGCGGGCGTGCACGCGGTGGCCGTGATCAAGCACGCCAACCCGTGCGGCATCGCGATCTCGACCGAGTCGGCGGCGGACGCGCACGCCAAGGCGCACGCCTGCGACCCGGTCTCGGCGTACGGCGGCATCATCGCGGTCAACTCCGAGGTCACCGTCGAGCTGGCGGAGCAGATCAAGGACATCTTCACCGAGGTGGTGGTGGCCCCGGCGTACAGCACCGAGGCGCTGGACATCCTCACCACGAAGAAGAACCTGCGCATCCTGCTGGCCCCGGCGTACCGGCCCAACCGGGTGGAGCTGCGGCAGATCTCCGGCGGCATGCTGGTGCAGACCCGCGACGACTTCTCCGCCGACGGCGACGACGCGGACAACTGGCGGCTGGCCGCCGGTGAGCCCGCCTCGGCCGAGGTGCTCGCCGACCTGGAGTTCGCCTGGGGCGCGGTGCGCGCGGTGAAGTCCAACGCGATCCTGCTGGCCAAGGACGGCGCCAGCGTGGGCGTAGGCATGGGCCAGGTCAACCGGGTGGACTCGTGCCGGCTCGCGGTGTCCCGCGCCGGTGAGCGGGCCAGCGGCGCGGTGGCCGCCTCGGACGCGTTCTTCCCGTTCGCCGACGGGCTGCAGATCCTGCTCGACGCCGGGGTGACCGCGGTGGTCCAGCCGGGCGGCTCGATCCGCGACGAGGAGGTCATCGCCGCGGCCAAGGCCGCCGGGATCACCCTCTACCTGACGGGCTCGCGCCACTTCGCGCACTGAGGTTCGCCCGAGAAAAGCTCCCGCCGCGCTGCTGGAACAGCGTGACGGGAGCTTTCTCGTGCAGGGCGGGTCAGCCCACGACCTGGCGCAGCTCCGCGAAGTGGCAGGCGCTGGGGTGCGGCTCGACGCCGCGGCGGATCAGCAGCGGCTCCTCGACCGAGCAGCGCTCCTGCGCCTTCCAGCACCGGGTGCGGAAGCGGCAGCCCGACGGCGGGTTGGCCGGGGACGGCACGTCGCCGACCAGGCGGATGACGTCGCGGTGCTGGCGGGCGTCCGGGTCCGGCACCGGCACCGCCGACAGCAGGGCCTGGGTGTACGGGTGGGTCGGCCGCTCGTAGATCTCCTCGTCGGAGCCCAGCTCGACCATCTTGCCCAGGTACATCACGCCGACCCGGTCGGAGATGTGCCGCACCACGGACAGGTCGTGCGCGATGAAGATGTAGGACAGGTTCAGCTCGCCCTGCAGCTTCTCCAGCAGGTTGATGACCTGCGCCTGGATCGACACGTCCAGCGCCGACACCGGCTCGTCGCAGACGATGATCTCGGGCCGCAGGGCCAGCGCGCGGGCGATGCCGATGCGCTGGCGCTGGCCGCCGGAGAACTGGTGCGGGTAGCGGTTGACGTGCTCCGGGTTGAGGCCGACCAGCTCCAGCAGCTCCTGCACCCGGCGCCGGCGGTCGCCCTTCGGGGCCACCTCGGTGTGGATCTCGTACGGCTCGCCGATGATGTCGCCCACGGTCATCCGCGGGTTCAGCGAGGTGTACGGGTCCTGCATCACCATCTGCACGTTGCGGCGCAGCCGGCGCAGCTCGCGGCCGCCCATCTTGAAGATGTCCTTGCCGCCGAGCACGGCCCGGCCGGCGGTCGGCGTCTCCAGCCGCATCAGCAGCTTGGCCAGCGTGGACTTGCCGCAGCCGGACTCGCCCACGATGCCCAGCGTCTCGCCGCGGTGCAGCTCGAAGCTGACCCCGTCGACCGCCTTGACCGCGCCGATCTTCTTCTTGAAGAGGATGCCCTGGGTGATCGGGAAGTGCTTGACCAGGTTCTCGACCCGCAGCAGCGGCTCACCGGCCGGGCGCGGCGCGCCCTGCACGGCGTCAGCGGAGTGTGCCATCGAGCATCTCCTTCGCGAAGTGGCAGGCGCTGGTCCGGCCGTGGCCGAGGTCCAGCGATCGGGGTGTCGAGGTCGTGCAGACCGACTTGACGTACGGGCAGCGCGGGTGGAACGCGCAGCCGGTCGGCGGGCGCAGCAGGTTCGGCGGCAGGCCCTTGATCGTCGCCAGCTCGGTGCCCTTGGAGTCGAGCCGCGGGATCGAGTCGAGCAGGCCCTGGGTGTAGGGGTGCGCGGGGCTCTTGTAGAGCGTGTGCACGTCGGCGTGCTCGATGATGCGGCCGGCGTACATGACCGCGATCCGGTCCGCGACGTCGGCGACCACGCCGAGGTCGTGGGTGATCAGGATCAGGCCCATGTTCAGGTCGCGGCGCAGGTCCGCGAGCAGGTCCATGATCTGCGCCTGCACCGTCACGTCGAGCGCGGTGGTGGGCTCGTCGGCGATGAGCACCTTCGGGTCCATGGCCAGCGCCATGGCGATCATGACGCGCTGGCGCATACCGCCGGAGAACTGGTGCGGGTAGTCCTTGACCCGGGCTTTCGCTGCCGGGATCTTGACCTGGTCCATCAGCTCGATCGCCCGCCTGGTGGCGTCCTTCTTCGACATGCCCGCGCGGGTGCGCAGCGTCTCGGAGATCTGCCAGCCGACCGGGAAGACCGGGTTCAGGGCCGACAGCGCGTCCTGGAAGATCATGGCGATCTCCTTGCCGCGCACCTGCCGGCGCTTCTCCTCCGGCATGGCGAGCAGGTCCTCGCCCTTGTAGAGGATCTGCCCGCTCGGGATCTTCGCGGGCGGCATGTCCAGGATGCCCATGATCGCCTGCGCGGTGACCGACTTGCCCGAGCCGGACTCGCCCAGCACCGCGAGCGTCTCGCCCGGGTCCAGGTGGTACGACACGCCGTTGATCACGCGGGCCACGCCGTCGCGGGTGTGGAACTCGACGAACAGGTCCTTCACCTCGAGCAGGTGCTGCGCACCGGCCCGGGGTGCGTACGCGTCTTCTACGCGGATGTCAGTCATGGCAGATCACCGGAGCTTCGGGTCGAACGCTTCGCGGATCTTGTCGCCCATGATGATGAAGGCGAGCACCGTCAGCGCGAGGAAGGTGGACGGGACGAGCAGCGGGATCGGGTTGGTGCGCACCAGGCCGATCGGGGAGGCCGCCGAGATCTGCTGGCCCCACGACTGCGCCGGGGGCTCCAGGCCCACGCCGAGGAAGGACAGCGACGCCTCGGCCGCGATGAACGTGCCCAGCGCGATCGTGATGACCACCAGGAACGGCGCCAGCGCGTTCGGCAGGATGTGCCGCCACATGATGCGGCCGTTGCCCGCGCCGAGCATGCGCGCCGCGGCGACGTAGTCCTGGTTCTTGGCGGTGATGACCGAGGAGCGGACCACTCGCGCGGCGGTGGTCCAGCCCAGGCCGCCCAGGATCAGCACGAAGCCGGCGATGCGCGCGCCGTTGCCGCCGCCCGCGTTGTCGATGCGGTACATCAGGACCAGGCCGGCCAGGATCAGCGGCAGGCCGAGCACGATGTCGACGATCCGGGAGATCACCGCGTCGACCGCCCCGCCGAAGAAGCCGGAGGTGAGCCCGGCGACGATGGCGAGGAAACCGGCGAACAGCGCCGAGAAGAAGCCGATCATCATCGAGTTGCGGGTGCCGTAGATGGCCCGCGTGTAGACGTCGCAGCCCTGGTAGTCGTAACCGAAGATGGCCGCCCCGCTGGGCGCCGCGTTCTGGTTCGACAGCGAACAGGCCAGCGGGTCCCCGCTGGTGAACAGGCTGGGCACCGCGGTGATGGCCAGCACCAGCAGGCCGATCGCGACGGCCAGCCAGAACAGCGGGCGGCGGCGCAGGTCGCGCCACGCGTCGGCGGTGGCGCTGCGCGGCTTGCTGACCTCCATGGTGTGCGGCTGGCCGGGCGCGTTCGGCGCGCCGGCCGGGCCCGGGGTCGCGCTGTGCAGCTCGGTGGCGGTCACAGTCTCGAAATCACTCATTGTCTTCCGCCTACTCGTACCGGATCCGCGGGTCGAGCACCGCGTACAGCAGGTCCACGATCAGGTTCGCGACCAGGAACACGATCACCAGCACGCTGACCGTGCCGATGACGACCGGCGCGTCGCCCAGCCGGAGGTTCTTGTAGAGCAGGTTGCCGACGCCGGAGATGTTGAAAACGCGCTCGGTGATGATCGCGCCGCCCATCAGCGAGCCCAGCTCGACACCGATGAAGGTGACGATCGGGATCAGCGAGTTGCGCAGCACGTGCACGCCGATCACACGGCGGCCGGGCATGCCCTTCGACTTGGCCGTACGCACGAAGTCCGCGCGCAGGTTCTCCGCGACCGACGCTCTGGTCAGCCGCATCGCGGTCGCCACCGACAGCAGGCCCAGCACGATGCCGGGCAGGATCAGCTCGTACCAGGTGGGCGGGTTGTTCGCGGTGGCCGGGAAGATCGGGAACTTCACGCCGAACAGCAACTGGCCCAGCGGCGCGAGCACCACGGTCGGGATGCCGATGATGACCAGCGTCAGGACCAGCGTCGAGTTGTCGAAGATGCTGCCGCGCCGGATGCCGGCGATCACTCCGGCGCTGACGCCGAAGAGGATCGTGACCAGGATGGCGATCGTCGCGAGCATGGCGGTGGCCGGGAAGGCCTCCGCGATCATGGTGCCGATGTCGCGGCCGGTCAGGGACTCACCGAGGTTTCCGGTGACGAGGTCCTTGAGGTAGTACCAGTAGCGCTCGAAGAAGCCGTCGTTGAGGTGGAACTTCTCGATCAGCTGAGCGCGCTGGCTGGCGCTGACCGGCTTCTCGCCGGCCAGGTTCTGGATCGGGTCGCCTTCGCCGCCGGCGAACATGAGCGCGAACACGATGAACGTGGTCCCGAGGAAGACCAGGATCATCTGTAGCAGGCGCCGCACTAGGTAGCGGAACATCGTCGATTTCTTCTCTCACCTGGCAGCACGATTAGGTACGAATTGCGTCTTTCGTACCACGGTGCCGCGGTCGACGTGGTGGCAGTGCGCGGATCCCGGCCTTCAGGGCAGGGGAGGTGGGTGGGGGTGCTCAGACCGGTGGTGGTGCCGGCCCGATCGGGACCGGCACCACCACCGTCAATCAGTCGTCAGCGGGTCAGCCGACCGACTCGATCTTGTTGAGGTCGACGCGGGTGAACAGGTCGATCGCGACGTTCTTCACCTTGGTCGAGTGACCGAAGACGTTCTGGCCGAAGCGCAGGGGCAGGACCGGCAGGTCCTTGGCGAGGATGTCCTCGGCCTCCTGGTACTTCTTGATGGCCTCGTCCGTGGTCGGCGCCTCGGTGCCGGCCTTGACCAGGCTGTCGAACTCCGGGTTGCTGTAGCCGTAGTAGTTCGACGAACCGTTGGTCGAGTACAGCGGGCCCAGGTAGTTCTCCATCGACGGGTAGTCGAAGGCCCAGCCCAGGCGGAACATGCCGACGTCCTCCTTCGCCTTGACCTTGGTGAGCAGGTCGGCGAACTTCGGCTCCGGGGTGGCCACGCAGTCCACGCCCAGGTTCGTCTTCAGCTGGTTGCAGGTGGCCTCGACCCACTGCTTGTGCGGGCCGTCGGCGTTGTAGCTGATGTTCAGCTCCTTCGGGCCCTTCGCCTTCTCGTACAGCGACTTGGCCTCGGTCGGGTTGAACTCGCACGCCGTGCCGCAGGTCTTGTCGCGGTAGCCCGCGACGACCGGCGAGGTGAAGGAGTACGCCGCCTTCTGCGAACCCTGGAAGATCTTGTTCGCGATCTCCTCGCGGTCGATCGCCATCGAGATCGCCTTACGCACGTCCACGTCCTTGAAACGCGGGTCGAACGTCGGGAACGCCAGGAAGGTGAAGCTCGACGACGGGGACTGCTGGAAGCGGTCGCCCAGGTCGCCCTGCACCGTCGACAGGCTCTCGGTCGGGATCTGCTTCACGACGTCGAGGTTGTTCGCCAGCAGGTCGGCGTACTCGGCGTCGCTGTTCTGGTAGATCTTGAACAGGGCGCCGCCGATGTGCGGCTTGGTGCCCGCGAACGCGTCGTACTTCTCGACCTCGACCTGGGAGTCGTGCTGCCAGGTGCCCTTGATCTTGAACGGGCCGTTGCCGACCGGCGCCTGCTCGAAGTCCTTCTTGAGGACCAGCGGAGCGGCGGTGTCGCTCTCCCACGCGGCCTTCGGCAGCGGGTAGAACGCGGTGTAGCCCAGCAGCGACTTGAACTCGCTGAACGGCGCGCTCAGGGTGACCGTGAAGGTCTTGTCGTCGACCTTCTTCAGGCCGGTGAGGGTGTTGGCCTCCGGCGTGGCGGTCGCCTCAGCCGGGTTCATGGCCTTGTAGCCTTCGATCTTGTCGAAGAAGTAGTTGTTGTCCTGGGCGTTCGGGCCGTAGGCGCCGTAGTTCCAGGCGTTGATGTAGCTGTCGGCGGTCACCGGCTCGCCGTTGTGGAACGTCCAGCCGTCCTTCAGCTTGACGGTCCACGTCTTGTTGTCCGTGGTGGTGATCTCCTGGGCCGCGACCTCGAAGGGCTTGTTGGCCTCGTCGAAGTCGACCAGGGGGGCGAACAGCGCGGAGAGCACCTGCGAACCGCCGGTCTCGGCGGTGTTCGTGGGGATCAGGTGCTTCGGTTCGGAAATACCGATCGAAACGACGCCGTTCTGGTTGGCGCTTCCCGAGTCGCCACCGCTCTTGCCACAGGCCGTCAGGCCCAGGGTGACAGCGAGCGGAAGTGCGGCCCAGGCGGCGAGCCTGCGGACCTGCATTGAGCCTCCTCATCTCCTACGCCGCACCAGCAGTCGGCAGGCTGACCTGCCGTTGTCACGCAGTGCAACGTGCGGCAAAGGTAGGACGAAGCTCGGCCCGGCACCAAACCCGTGGATTGCAGATTCGCAACGGTCTAAGCACTGACTACTTGCGCATCTGACCTGGCTTTGGTATTAGAGAGCAGCCTGCTATATGGGCGGATCTAAGGCATTATGCCCGATTCATTGCGTGACCGGAACGACAACAGGCTGTCACATGGTGGGACGCGACCCCGCCCGAATTGCCCCTAAAAGGCGTCCCGGATACTGGAAGATCCTGCCACCAAGCGCACACGGTGATCTATCACACTGCTACCCACAGTTAGTTCCCCAGCTAAGGGGCCAAATGATCGACGGCGGTCAGCGCGGTCGCTACCGCCCGGCCGAGCAGGATCCGCGAAAATGACCGGGAAACGGGCGCGCGCCGAGGCGGCAAAGAGGCCGCCGACCGGCATAGTCGGTGAGGCCGGGCGCTCCAGCCCACACCCGCCGCACCCCAACGGGCCTCGATAGAGCCCGCGGGCTATGGTGCGGTTCGTTACACCTTCGTCACAGGGCCGCTGGTTACCGCCAGACGTCCGCCAGCAGGGAGTATGTGCCAATGGGCAAGAAGGTCACCGTCGTCGGCGCCGGTTTCTACGGGTCGACCACCGCGCAGCGCCTGGCCGAGTACGACGTCTTCGAGACCGTCGTGCTCACCGACATCATCGAGGGCAAGCCGGAGGGCCTCGCGCTGGACCTCAACCAGTCGCGGTCCATCGAGGGCTTCGAGACCAAGGTCGTGGGCGCCACCACCGGCACCGACGGCTCCGGCTACGAGGCCATCGCCGGCTCCGACATCGTCGTGATCACCGCCGGCCTGCCGCGTAAGCCGGGCATGAGCCGCATGGACCTGCTCGAGGTCAACGCCAAGATCGTGCGTGGGGTGGCCGAGCAGGTCGCCAAGCACGCCCCGAACGCCGTCGTGATCGTCGTGTCGAACCCGCTCGACGAGATGACCGCGCTGGCCCAGCTCGCCACCCAGTTCCCGAAGAACCGGGTCATCGGCCAGGCGGGCATGCTGGACACCGCCCGCTTCACCCACTTCGTCGCCGAGGAGCTGAAGGTCCCGGTCGGCTCGGTGAAGACGCTGACCCTGGGCTCGCACGGCGACACCATGGTGCCGGTCCCGTCGCGCTGCACCGTGAACGGCAAGCCGCTGTCCGAGCTGCTGCCCGCCGACAAGATCGAGGAGCTGGTCACCCGCACCCGCAACGGCGGTGCCGAGGTCGTCGCGCTGCTCAAGACCGGCTCGGCGTACTACGCCCCGTCGGCCGCCGCCGCCCGCATGGCCAAGGCCGTGGCCGAGGACTCCGGCGAGGTCATGCCGGTCTGCGCCTGGGTCGACGGCGAGTACGGCATCTCCGGCGTCTACCTCGGCGTCGAGGCCGAGATCGGCGCCGCGGGCGCCCGCAAGATCGTCCTCACCGACCTCACCGAGTCCGAGCTGGCCGGCCTCAAGGAGGCCGCCGAGGCCGTCCGCGCCAAGCAGTCCGACGTAGCCGGCCTCTAAGTCGAAAGGAAGGGCACCTTCTTAACGCTATGCGTTGTAGAAGGTGCCCTTCTTAACGTCCGCGTCTGCTGGCCTCCGCGCCGCGACAGCGGCCTGGCCGCTTGGCGCTGCCGTGACCTCGCGGCTCTTTCCAGATCTTGTGCACTTGGTGCTGCTGGAGCGACACGAAGCGCACAAGATCTACGAGGCGCGGGCGGCGGGTGGCCGGTAGCGGGCGGGGGAGCGGTCAGGCGGGCAGGCGTGCGGGGCGCGGTCCGACGCGGGCCAGACGTAGGGCAGGTCGGACACCTCGCCGCCGAACAGCGGCTGGTAGAAGGCCGGGTCCTTGCGCAGCAGGGCGGAGCGGTGGGCGGCGTGGAACGCCGCGTCGCCCAGCCACGGCGGCAGGTCGCCCGTCGCGGCGAGCGCCTGCTGGGGGCGTACCCCCACGATTCCGCACGCGGACCGCAGGTCGGTCAGGAGGGTGGCCGCGCAGGTGTCCGCGCGGTCGGCCGCCGACCAGGCGGCGCACATCTCCAGGCCGTAGCGGGCCAGCGCCTCCTCGTACCCGGCCCACATCTTCACGGCGGGATGGTGGCGCCAGCCGTATCCGGGCACGATCAGCCCGCGCAGCACCTGGATCGCCTCCACGCGCTGCTTGCCCAGCCGCCGCGGATCGAGCACCCCGGCGCTCAGCGCGAAGTCCGGATAGGGCAGAAAAGTCTGCACGTGTGGGCATACCCGCAGGTCAGGTGAGGCAAACCGCCGCGGTGGGACGGAGCCGCGCGCTTGTCGGATGTGGGCACTATGGTGTCCGGCATGGCATTGGACCTGCTCGACCTGCTGCCCGCCGAGTGGCGCGACGTGATGAAGCCGCACCTCGACCTGGACGCCACCGCGAAGCTGTCGGCCTTCGTGGAAAACGCGTACGCCACCGAGACGGTGTATCCCCCGCAGGAGGACCTGTTCACGGCGTTCCGGCTCACCTCGCCCGCGCACACCCGCGTGCTCATCCTCGGCCAGGATCCGTACTTCAAGCCCGGCCAGGCGCACGGGCTCAGCTTCAGCGTGCGCCCCGGCGTGACCGTGCCGCCGAGCCTGCGCAACGTGTACAAGGAGTTGGAGGACGACCTCGGCGTCCAGCGGCCGACGAACGGCGACCTGACCCCGTGGGCGAGCCAGGGTGTGCTCATGCTCAACGCGGTGCTCACCGTCGGCGTCAAGCCGGGCAGCCACGCCAACAAGGGCTGGGAGGCGTTCACCGACGCCGCGATCAAGGCGGTCAACGACTCGCCCTACCGCGTGGTCTTCGTGCTGTGGGGCGCCTACGCCCGCAAGAAGGCCGCGCTGGTCACCAACTCGCACCACATCGTGCTGGAGGCCGGGCACCCGAGCCCGATGAACCCGGCCGGCTTCCTCGGCAGCAAGCCGTTCTCGAAGATCAAGGCCGCGCTGCTGGAGGCGGGCCGCGGCGAGATCAGCTGGAGCTGACCGGATCGTCCGCCTGCCACCGCGCCCGGCCGTGCGCGGTGGCAGGCGGTCCCTGCCCGGCGGTCCCTGTCCGCGCGCGTTCGGTCGGCGTGGCCTTGGCCCACGTGCGGGCAGCCCGTGCGCCCGGGCCCGCGCCGCTCCCCTCCGGCTCCCGTCACCAGCCGAGCAGCAGCGCCGGGACGAGCCCGGCGACGACGCTGACCGCCAGGCCGATGCCGCCCGTGACGGGAGGCACGTCACCCTGGCGGTTGCGGCAGGTCGAGTTGGCAGTACGCTCGTACTGCTAGACGTGACCGCCGCCCGGCCCTCTGCAGCCGGACGCCAGAGGTTAGAGGAGCGCCAGCACGATGGCGAAGATCAAGGTAAACAACCCGGTCGTGGAGCTCGACGGCGACGAGATGACCCGGATCATCTGGAAGCAGATCCGCGAGCAGCTCGTCCTGCCCTACCTCGACGTGGAGCTGGAGTACTACGACCTGGGCATGGAGCACCGGGACGCCACCGACGACCAGGTGACGATCGACGCCGCCAACGCGATCAAGCGGCACGGCGTGGGCGTCAAGTGCGCCACCATCACCCCGGACGAGGCCCGCGTCGCGGAGTTCGGCCTGAAGAAGATGTGGAAGTCGCCGAACGGCACCATCCGCAACATCCTCGGCGGCGTGGTGTTCCGTGAGCCGATCATCATGAGCAACGTGCCCCGCCTGGTGCCGGGCTGGACCAAGCCGATCGTCATCGGCCGGCACGCCCACGGTGACCAGTACAAGGCCACCGACTTCGTGGTCCCCGGCCCCGGCAAGGTCACCATCACCTACCAGCCGGCCGACGGCTCGGAGCCGATGGAGCTGACCGTCGCCGACTTCGCCGACGGCGGCGTCGCCATGGGCATGTACAACTTCGACGAGTCGATCCGCGACTTCGCGCGCGCCTCGCTGCGCTACGGCCTGGCCCGCAACTACCCGGTCTACCTGTCGACCAAGAACACCATCCTGAAGGCGTACGACGGCCGCTTCAAGGACATCTTCGCCGAGGTCTTCGAGACCGAGTTCAAGAGCGAGTTCGAGGCCGCCGGCATCACCTACGAGCACCGGCTCATCGACGACATGGTCGCCGCGGCGCTCAAGTGGGAGGGCGGCTTCGTCTGGGCGTGCAAGAACTACGACGGTGACGTGCAGTCCGACACCGTGGCGCAGGGCTTCGGCTCGCTCGGCCTGATGACCTCCGTGCTCATGACGCCCGACGGCAAGACCGTCGAGGCCGAGGCCGCGCACGGCACCGTCACCCGGCACTACCGCCAGTGGCAGAAGGGCGAGAAGACGTCGACCAACCCGATCGCGTCGATCTTCGCCTGGACCCGGGGCCTCGCGCACCGCGGCAAGCTGGACGGCACCCCGGAGGTGACCAACTTCGCGAACACGCTGGAGCAGGTCATCATCGAGACCGTCGAGGGCGGCGCGATGACCAAGGACCTCGCGCTGCTGATCTCGCGCGACGCGCCGTGGCAGACCACCGAGGAGTTCATGAACACCCTCGACACCAACCTGGCCCGCCGCCTCGGCGCCTGATCGCGTCTCGGCGAATCGGGCGGGAGGCCGGAACCTGGTCCGGCTTCAGTCGTTTGACCAGGTGAAACAGCAGAAGAATCCCGCCTGATTGTCCCTTCCCAACAGAGCCGGCCCGCGTCCCCCAGACGCGGGCCGGCTCTGTTGTCTCCCTGTCCCGGGCGAAGATCGCCGCCTCGTGTCGAATTCTGTGGTCTGGCCACACTTTCCGACACGAGGTGGCGATCAACCGTCGGTGCGGCGGAGCCAGACGGGGCCGCCGGGGGTGTCCCGGAGCTCGATTCCGGCGGCTGTCAGCGCTTCGCGTACCCGGTCCGCCCCGGCCCAGTCACGCGCCGCGCGAGCCTGCTCCCGCTGTGCGACCAGCGCCTCCACCAGCGGAGTGAGCAGCGGCGTCGGGTCCGCGGTGCCGGCCAGCGCGCCCAGCCGCACGATCATGCCGCGCAGCAGGCCGTGCGCGTGCTCGCCGGAGTCGGAGGTGAGCGTGTCGGCATTCCAGTCGGTGATGGCCTGCTCCAGTTCGAGCACCGCGGCCACGCAACCGTCGACGTCGCGTTCGGCCAGCGCGGCCGAGAACCGCGCCTCGGCCTCGTCGGCCGCCTCCCGCAGCGACGCCGCGACCACCGCACTGCCGTGGACCGCACCGTCGTGGACCGGACCGACCGCGCCGAAGCCCCCGACCCCTCGGCCGCCGTCCCCGGCCGCGCGGCGGCCTGCCTCGACGCCCTTCCCGGGAGGGTTAAGAAGGTGCCCTTCCTCTACGTATTCCGTTAAGAAGGTGCCCTTCCTTTCGGGGAAGGGGAGGGGGAGGACGGTGCCGGCGGGGTGGACGGTGCTGTGGCCGTCGCGGCGGAGGGTGAGGGTGCCGTTGCCCAGGACGGTGGCGGTCATGGCGGTGAGGTCGCAGACGAGGGCGGTGTGCTCGTCGACGCCGACGATGAGGGTGCCGTCGGGCAGCTCGCGTTCGAGGCGGGCCAGGCGGGGTTCGCCCAGGTAGCAGAAGCGGGTGTCGTGGTGGCCGCCCTCGGCGTTGTCGTAGTGCGGCACGATCACCGCGGGCACGCCGGTGAGCTGGTGGAACAGGTCGAGGCCGGGAGACCAGCGCGGGTCGGCGCCGGCCTTGTAGATCTCGTACACGGGGATGGTGTGCGAGCCGAGGGTGAGCGCGGCGGCGCTCGCGAACACGAGCACGTCGGCCTGGGTGAGCAGGGCGGGCAGTTCCGTGCCGTGCCACTGGCGCAGGGCGTACGTCGGCGACCCCGGCCCCGCGAAGATCCAGCCGGCCCCGCGCAGGGCGGCCAGCGCGCGTTCCCGGTCCAGGCCGGGCGGCGGCGCCTGCCGCCAGGACACGACGTCCACGGCCCGCCCGACGCTCTGCGCGAAGTAGCCGACGGCCCGTGCGCTGATCTCGTCGGCGTTGAGCTGGAAGCCGTACGGCGTGTCCAGCAGCACCGCGGGCGCGGTGTCCGGCAGCGTCGCGAAGAACTGCCGGTGTGGCTTGATCATGGTGGGGGTGGTCTCGCCGGATCCCATGATCACCAGAAGCTTGGTCATGCCTTCTCCTCGCTGCGCAGGTCAGGGGCGCGGACGGAGTCCACCGCGGTCAGCCGGCCCGGACCAGGCTCAGCAGGTCGGCGGCGAGCAGGTCGGGGTGCTGGGCGTGCAGGTCGTGGTCGCTGCCGGGATACCAGCGCACGGTCGCGGCGGGCAGCGCCGCGGCGGCACGGTGCACCGGCGCGGCGCGTTCGTCGTCGGGGCCGGTCGCGGGCAGCAGCAGCGCCGGTACGGTGACCCGGGGCAGGTCCGGGCCTGGCGGGTCGTCCCACATGGAGCGCAGGATCTCCAGGTGGCGGGGGATCGTCAGGCGTCGCTCCATGGTGCCGTCGGGGCGGACGCGCATGTTGGCCAGCGTCGCCTCCTTGGCCGTCGCCGACCAGTCGGCGTGCGCCGACTCCAGCCACTGGCGCATGGCATCGGCGGGGCGGCCGTCGATGTCCTGCGGCCGCAGCACGCGCTCGCAGGACTCCCAGTCCGGGAAGGCGCTGTGCAGGTCGATCCAGCCGCCGTCGACCAGCCCCACCGCACCGGGCAGCTTCGGGTGTGCGGCGGCCAGCCGCACCACCACGTTGCCGCCCCACGACTGGCCCGCCACCACGGGCTGGTCCAGGCCGAGCGCGTCGATCACCGCGGCCAGGTCCGCCGCGGCGGTCGCGGTGTCGTACCCGGACTCCGGCGCGTCCGACTCGCCGTGCCCGCGCAGGTCGACCGCCCAGCTCGGGTGCCCGGCGGCGGCCAGTGCGACGGCGACCTCGTCCCACAGCCGCGCGTTCGACGACAGTCCGTGGACCAGCAGGAACGCGGTGCCCTTCCCTTCACGCGGCGGTTGCGGCGCACCGCCCGTCCGGCCGGCGGCCTCGCCGGACCCGGTGGGACCGGCGGCCGCCCGATGACGCAGGCGCAGGGTCACGCCTGGCGCGACCTCGACGCCGAGGACCTCTACTTCGTTCACATGTACGAACTTAGAGGGAAACCGCCCGCAGCGCAGCCGCCGCCTGCTCCGGCGCGATGTCGTTGACCCACGCGCCCATCGCCGACTCCGATCCGGCCAGGTATTTCAGCTTTCCCGGGGCCCGGCGCGAGCTGATCAGACGCAGGTGCAGGTAACCGAGGTCGCGGTCGGCGTGCACCGGGGCCTGGTGCCAGCCCGCGATATAGGGCATGTCCAGCCCGAACAGCCCGTCCAGCCGCCGGGTCAGCTCGGACCAGAGCGGGGCGCAGGCGTCGCGCTCGTCGTCGGTGAGCGCGGCCAGGTCGGGCACCTGCCGGTGCGGGGCCAGGTGGATCTCGTACGGCCAGCGCGCCGCGTACGGCACGAACGCGGTCCAGTGCTCGTTGGCGGCGACGACCCGCTCGCCCGACGCGCGCTCACCGGCCAGCAGTTCGGCGTAGAGGTTGCCGTGGCCCTGCTCCCGGTGCCGGCGGGCGGCGTCGAGGTAGCGGCGGGTGGTCGGCGTGACGTACGGGTACGCGTAGATCTGGCCGTGCGGGTGGTGCAGCGTCACGCCGATCTCGACGCCCCGGTTCTCGAAGCAGAACACCTGCTCGACGCCCGGCTGGGCGGACAGCTCGGCGGTGCGGTCGGCGAGCGCGGCGAGCACCGTGCGCACCCGCGACACGGGCAGGTCCTTGAACGACGAGTCGTGGTCGGGGGAGAAGCAGACCACCTCGCAGCGGCCGCTGTCGCCGGAGAACGAGGGGAACCGGTTCTCGAACACCACCACGTCGTAGTCGTCGGCGGGCACCTCACCGGCGAACTCCGGCTTGGCCGGGCACAGCGGGCACTCGGCGGCCGGCGGCAGGAACGTGCGCGTCTGCCGGTGCGCGGCGATCGCGATCCACTCCTCGGTGAGCGGGTCGAAGCGCAGCTGCGCGGGCGGGGGCGGCGTGGGCAGCTCGCGCGTGTCGACGGTGGCGCGTACCGCGTCGTCGTGCTCGTCGAAGTAGATCAGCTCGCGGCCGTCGGCCAGGGTGGTGCTGGTGCGCTTCATGCGGTCATCTCCACGGCGGTGAGCTCGCTGACGTCGACGGGCGGGGCGGCGTCGGTGATCAGCAGGTCGACGGCGCTGAGCGGGCAGATCGAGGCGATGCCGAGCGTCTCCCACTTGGTGTGGTCGGCCAGCACCACCAGGCGGCGGGTGGCCGCGATGAGCGCCCGGTTCGTCTCCGCCTCCAGCAGGTTCGGCGTGGTCAGCCCCGCGTCCACGCTGAGCCCGTGCACACCGAGGAACAGCTGGTCGACGTGCAGGTCACGCAGGGAGGCCACGGCGATCGGGCCGACCAGGGCGTCGGAGGGGGTGCGGGTGCCGCCGGTGAGCACCACGGTCTGGTCCGGGCGGCCGGAGCGGTAGAAGACGTCGGCGACCGGGATCGAGTTGGTGACCACGGTCAGCCCCGGCACCTCGATCAGCCGCTGGGCGAGCCGCACGGTGGTGGTGCCGGCCGACAGCGCGATCGCGCTGCCCGGGTTCACGTGCGCGGCCGCCGCTTCTGCCAGCCGGGCCTTCTCGGTACGCTGGCGTTCGGCCTTGGCCGCGAAGCCGGGCTCGTCGGCGACGCCGGACGGGGGAGCGGTGGCCCCGCCGTGCACCTTGATCACCAGCCCGCGCTCGGCCAGCACCTCCAGGTCGCGGCGGATGGTCATGTCGGAGACGCCCAGCTCGGCGACGAGGTCGGCGACGCGGACACCGCCCGCCCGGCGCACCTGGGCCAGGATCACCTGCTGTCGCTGCGGCGCGAGCACCCCGCCTCCTCACCGATATCAACTCACCGAAATCCAACAAGAGTCAACACGGTATCGTACGCGACCGCCCATCGGCAACGCCTGCCTCCGCCCAGCGTGCGCAGCCTCAACGACTCGCGCCCTGCCTGCTGGGCGAGGGCGCGAGTCGTTGTAGGCCGCGCACGAACGAGCGGGCGTGTGGGATCGCGTTCAGATGCCGTGGCCCCGGCGGTGGAGGGCGGTGAGGACGGTTTCCACTTTGACGGCGCCGGTCAGAGCGGCCAGGGCGATGGCGGCACGGGGCTCCCGCCAGTTGTTGCGGACCGTCTCGCGGGCCCAGCGCCAGGCCTGGCGGCGGTCGCCGGCCGCGGCCGACCAGCAGGCCAGCTGACCGTAGACCCGGGCCGCGCCGGGGCGGCAGCCGGAGATCTCCGGGTGGCGGGCCATCATCCAGCGCAACGACGAGATCTTCGTGGCGTACTCGTACGCGTAGAAGCTGCTGCGCCCCCAGAGCACCCGCACCAGCGGCTCGTCCACGTGCACGATCGGGTGCCGCCGAGCGGCCCGCAGCAGCAGGTCCCAGTCCTCGTTCTGGCTGCCGGGGGCATCCTCGGAGACAGGGCCGATCGCCCCGTCCGCCAGCAGCGCCTCGCGCCGGGCCAGGAAGCCCGACGAGTGCAGCATCGACATCCGGCTGCGCGCAAGGTCGTCCACGGTGACCAGGTCGGTCCCGGCCAGCCGCGGGTGCGCGGCACCCTCGAACTCCACCTCGATCGCACACGTCGCGAACTGCGCGGTGGGCGTACGTGCCAGCGCGTCCACCTGGCGGCGCAGCTTCGCCGGGTGCCAGACGTCGTCGTCGTCGCAGAACGCGACCAGCTCGGTGTCCAGCGCCGTGATGCCGGTGTTGCGCGCTCCGGCCAGCCCGGCCTGGCGCGCGTTGGCCACCACCAGCACCGGCCGCCCGCCGTCGGTGGCGAGCGATGGATCCGGCTCGGCCTGGTCGAAGACCACGAGCACGCGCAACGGCCCGGGGTAGTCCTGTGCGCGTACCGCATCCAGGGCTTTGCGCAGCAGCTCCGGGCGGCTGCGGGTGGGGATGACCACGCCGACGGCGGGCCAGTCGCGCGAGCCGGGCGTCGCGCCGAGCACGGCCGTGCCGGGCGCGGCGGGCGGGTGTGCCGTGGCCGCCGCCGGGCGCGCCCCCCGGCCGCCGTCGAACCGTCCGCTGTTGGCCTTGAGCTTCATCGGTGCGCTCCTACGATCTCGGCGTTGCTGCTCAGCGGGTAGCCGTACGCCCGCAGCAGCGGCGCGCAGACGGCCCCGACCAGGGCGCGCTGGCGCGGCGGCAGCTGCCGGCGCCAGGCGTCGTCGCGGCGCAGCTCGATGCGCCCGACCGTGAAGCGCATCGGGTTGCCCGCGGCGCTGTGACCGCGGGACAGCTCGACGGCGTCGTCGTGCAGGAAACCCAGGTCCATCACGGACGGGTCCATGCCCATGAACGCGGCGACCCGGCGCACCGTGTTGCGCGGCCGGGCCAGGAACTCCTCGTAGCGCACCCGCCGCACCGGCACGCCCCGCCGCCGCAGCAGCCCGAAGGCGGCGTTGTGCGCGTTCCACAGCAGCGCGCTGCGGGTCGGCGCGTAGCGGGTCATCTCCTCGGAGCCGTCGGTCTCCGGCCGGGACACCGTCTTGGTCCACGAGTACGCCACGCCGCGCGCGTCGCGCACCACGTGCAGCACGCGCAGGTCCACCTCGTCCGACCAGCGCAGGCAGTGCGCCAGCGCGCTGTGCTTGGACGAGTCGATCACCACGTTCGCCTCGGACACGGTGGCCGCCGCGGCGTAGATCTTCGCGTAGTAGCCGGCGTACTCGGTGACGAGCGCGGTGAAGTCGCCGGCCAGGCGGGCCGACCCGGCCAGCCGCGGGATGTGCCGGGTGCGCTCGACCAGGTCGCGCAGGGCCAGGATGCGGTGCACGTCGACCCGGTGCCAGCCGCCGAACGCGGCGTGCCCGACGCGCTGCCAGAAGTCGCAGCGGCTGAACCGGTCGCCGCAGCCGCAGCGCTCGTCGTCGCGTACGTCGCGCTGCCAGAGATGGACGATCTCGCCCAGGGCGCAGACGCCGGGCAGCTCGCCCAGCACCCGCTCGATCAGGGTCGTGCCGCTGCGGCCGAGTCCACCGACGAAAAGAACCCTGGTTGCCATACATCCCCCACTGCCGCGCCACGGCGTGACGCGCTCGTACGGCATAACGACCGAACCGCCTACTTGGTCTGTATTGTCTGATTTCGTGTCTTTTACGGGGACTGTCTATGGCCGCCGGGTCCGCCTCGCCGGCACCTGGTTCGACGCGGTCACCGAGGAGACCGTCGCCGACCGGGTGCTCGCCGCGCTCGAACGCGGCGAAGGCGGCCGCATCCTCACCCCGAACGTCGACATCATGCGGCTGGCCACCGGCCGCGGGGTGCGCGCCGCCGAGGTGCGCGGCTTCCTGGAGGACGCCGCGCTCGTGGTCGCCGACGGCATGCCCCTGGTCTGGGCCAGCAGGCTCGCCCGCACCCCGCTCCCCGAACGGGTGACCGGATCCGGTCTGATCTGGACCCTCAGCGCCGCCCTCGGCCGGGCCCGCCGCTCCGTGTACCTGCTCGGCGGCTCGCCCGCCGACGAGACCGGCATGGACGGCGCGGTCAAGGCCGCCTCGGTGCTCGCCGCAGGCTGCCCCGGGCTGCGCATCGCGGGCCAGGTCGCGCCGCCGTTCGGGTTCGACCTCGATCCGGACACGTGCGCGCAGGTGTACACCGACGTGATCGAGGCCAAGCCCGACTTCGTCTTCGTCGGCCTCGGCTTCCCGAAGCAGGAGCGGGTCATCTCGGACCTGCGCGCCGAGCTGCCGTTCACCTGGTTCATCGGCTGCGGCGCGGCCATCGGCTTCGTCGCCGGCGAGTTGCACCGCGCCCCCATCTGGATGCAGCGCAGCGGCCTCGAATGGGCCCACCGCCTGGCCCAGGAGCCCGGCCGCCTGGCCGGCCGATACCTGGTCCACGACCTCCCCTACGCCGCCCGCCTCCTCGCCACCTCCGCCCTCCGCCGCAAGTAAGGAAGGGCACCTTCTTAACGCTTTCCGTAGAGGAAGGTGCCCTTCTTAACGCCTGATCGATTAAGTTGCGCCGCGGTGCTGTTCAGCCCGGACCGGGGCCACTACGCTGGTGGTGACCCTGGGGAGGGATCGATATGACAGCAACGGTCGAGAGGTTTGCGAATCAGCAGGTGACGGACGTGGACAGTGACCACCCGTTCGATCCGTTGGTCGATCTTGATGGCATGTGGACCGTCGAGGTGGCCGAGCGCTACCTGCCCATCCCGGGACTTCCTCTGGTGAAGTACGAGTGCTGGGACGGGAAACTGTTCATATCTCCATACGAGGCCGCACGCAATTCATATGGCGCGATCGAGCTGGCATCGGCATTTCGCGCCGGTGCCCGGGAAGCCGGCTACTACGTCTACGGCACGGTCAACCTGACCATGGGCGCGCTCGACCGCTGGATCCAGCCTGATCTGACGGTGCTGGACAGCCCGCAGCACGGCACGTGGGTGGCTGCCGAGCACTGCGTGATGGTGGTCGAGTTCGTCAGCCCGTCGAGCGTGCGCCGGGATCACGTCAACAAGCCCGCCGCCTGTCTGCAGCAGGGCATCGCCTGGTTCATGACCGTCGAGCTGGACGCCGCCCGGGATCTCGCCGTGGTCGAGCTGCGCCGCCTGGTCGACGGCCGGTATGAGCTGGTCACCCGGGCCGTGTCCGGGCAGCGTATGCAGATGGTGGAGCCTTTCGCCGCCGACTTCGATCCGGCGGACCTGCTCGCCCGCTGAAGATCTGTTTCCGTGGACGCTGAGCACTGTCATGGCGACGTCCAGCGTCCACGAAAACGGATCACCGCCCCTGCGCGAAGTCGATCAGGAGACTGTGGCCACGACACACCGCCGAGCCGTGCCATAAGGTCATGATCAACGGGGTTGGGGATTGAACCAGGGGTCGTGGGCGGTGGTGCGGAAAGCCTGGAAGGGGGCGGGGTCGGGGCGGAGGGCGAATTCGCCGGCGGGGGTGCGGTCGTCGGGGTTGGATTCGAAGTAGAGGACCGCTTTGATCTGGGTGTTGGTGCGGAAGACGCGGTGGGCGTCGGAGAGCCAGTCGGCGCGCTGAGGGGCGGTCCAGGCGCGGGAGACGCCGTATTCGCCGATCATGATGGGGTGGGGGCGGGCGGCGGCCCAGTGCAGGAAGGGCTCCAGGAGGTCGGCGATGGGGGTCAGGGCGCTGCCGGCGTAGACGTCGGCGCAGGTCCAGTCGACCTGGTCGTCGCCGGGGTAGAAGTCCAGTGCGCGGCCGGTGGTGAAGCCCTGCTCGGTGGGGCACCAGACCCAGGACACGTTGTCCGCGCCCTCGGCGGCGAACAGCGCGCGGGTATGCCGCCACGCCGCCGTGTACTCGTCGGGGGAGCCGACCTCGGCGAGCAGGTTCGGGCGGTCCATCTCCCAGCGCAGCCGTAGCAGCACCGGCACGTCCAGGTCGCGCGCCTGGCGGGCGCGTTCGCGGATCAGCTCGTCGTGCTCGCCGAGCAGCACCTCGGCGCTGGGGCCGCCGGTCCAGCTGAACATCAGGGTGGCGCCGGACGTGAGGAACGTCCGGTCGGAGCTGGTGCCGAACTCCTCCCGCAGCCGCCGGTACGTGTGCACGATGTCCAGCCTGCGGCCGAGGTCCCGTTCGAAGTCGGCGATGCCGGTGACCCGCCCGGCCTGGGTGAGGCTCGCCGGGCGGACCCAGGCCCCGAGCAGCGCTCCGGACGCCGGCGCGGCGACCGGGCCGCCGGAGGCCAGCGGCGGGCGGGTCCCGGCGGGCCCGGCCGGCGCGACCGCGATGCCCCGGTCGGCCCGGTGCGGGGAGCCGCACGTGGCGAGCAGGGCCACGGCGGCCACCCCGGCGAGGATCCGTGACACGCGGCCGGCGACGCCGTGCCGGAGAGGCTGCATCTCAGTCGACGTTCCGGGTGCGCCGGGCGACGTAGAGCACGTTGACGGCCCAGGTGCCGCCCCAGCCGGTGCGGGCGACGAAGTCGTCGACGAGGCGGGCCAGCGTGCGCAGCCCGCGGCGGCCGTACCAGCCCTGCGTGAACAGGGCGAAGCCGCGCTGCTCCACGATGGTGAAGCCGTGCCGGTCGAGCAGCTCGGCGACCTCGGTGTGGTCCAGCTCGGCGAACCACGGCGAGCCCGCGTGCCGCTGGTGGCGCAGGTGGCGCAGCGAGTGGCGGTTGCCGTGGTTCTCCACCACCAGCAGCCCGGCGTCGTAGTTGGGCAGCACCTTCGCGCCGAACGCGATGGCCCGCTCGCGTACCTCGTTGTCCACGTTGAGCAGCAGCCGGAAGATGGTGACCAGGGCCGGGATCTCGGTCGGGGCGGGGTCGGGCACCTCGCCCGCGGCCTCGACCAGGTGCAGCTCGGCGTATGCGCCGACCTCCTCGGCCTTGGACAGCATCGCGGCCGACGTGTCGTAGCCGTGCGCGCCGCGGACCAGGCCGTGCAGGATGCGGATGGCCCGGCCGGTGCCGCAGGCGAAGTCGTGCTGCACCGGGCGCCGGTAGGGGAACGCCCGTTTGGCCAGCCGCCGCAGGTAGGCGCGCTGGCGCCGATTTATCGCCGAGGAATAGCTGTCCGGGGCGTATACGACGTGCTCGTACTTCTCGACCGTCGCCTCGTCCTGGAAGATCTCGGTGTAGTCGGCGCGCATGCGGTTCGTGTTCCTTTTCTGCTCGTACTCGGTGCGTTGCTCCGCTACCCCTGGGTAGCGGCCTGGTCGGTGTTGCGGCGGCCGGGGCGGGCGGCCTTGAGCAGCGCCCGGAGCCCGAGCCGGTCGTGGTAGCGGCGCAGGCCGCCGAGGTAGACGCCGGTGGCCAGGACGAGGGCGGCCCCGGCGCCGACCGGCTGGCTGGGCACGACCAGGCGGACCAGCCAGGGCAGCACGCCGAAGCTGGTGGCGGCGAGCGCCATCGCGGTACGCGTACCGGTGCCGAACGGGTGCAGCCGCAGCGAGCCGGACAGCTGCGCCAGCGGCAGCAGGTTGTTGACCGCGACCGCGGCGGCCAGGCCGATCGCCGCGCCCAGCACGCCGAGGCGGGGGATGGTCAGCAGGTCGATGCAGACCATGGTGGCCAGCGCCAGCAGCACGTTCATCAGGTTCCAGGTGGTGCGCCCGGCCATGGACAGCACCATGTCGACCATGCCGCAGCCGGTGCTGATCAGCATCGCGGCGGCCAGCACCCGCACCGCGGGCGCGGCGGAGGTGTACGAGGGCCCGAACAGCCCCAGGTACAGGTCGGCGTAGCAGGCCACGACCAGGTGCAGCGGCCAGCTGATCAGGACGAGCCAGGCGGTGGCGGTCTGGTAGAGCCGCAGCGCGCCCGCGCGGTCCCCGACGGCCAGCGTCTCGGCCAGCCGGGGCTGCACCACCTGCGCGATGGAGCCGTTGGCCAGCTGTCCGAGCACGACGAAGCGGCCCGCTACGGCGTACGCGGCGGCGGGGGCGAGCCCGGCGAGCCCGGCGACCATGAGCACGTCTACCCGCTGCAGCGCGGTCTGCGCCGCGTTGGCCAGGGCACGCGGGGCGGTGTACCGCCAGAACGCGCCGGCCACGGGACGGCCCTCGATGCGGGCGGCCGCCCGCTCGCTGCGGGTCATCGTGGGCTCGTGGTGCCACCTGCGCCAGACCAGGAAACCGGCGATCGCGGCGACCGGCACGTACGGCAGCACCCACGCCAGCGCCCAGGTCTGCGCCGCCGCGCCGGTGCCCGACAGCAGCGCGGCCGCGGCCAGGCCGCCCACGCAGAGCAGCTGCACGGCCGGGCGCATGATCTTCTCCAGCAGCACGGTCGGCCGCATCATGCGATAGCCCCGGGTGGCCGCCAGCAGCGCCTCGGACAGCGCCACGACCGGCAGGAACAGCGCCAGCGCGGCCAGCGGCGCGGCGTAGTCCGGCACGAACCGGGCGGCGCCGAGCCAGACCGCCACGCCCAGCGCGACGCCGAGCACGGCGACCGGCACCAGGCCGCTGCGCAGGCACGGGCCGATCAGCTCGGGCCTGCCCAGCGCGCGCAGCCGGGCGGGCCAGTACACCAGCGCGGTCGTCGTGCCGAGCCGGGCGAACCCGCCGACCAGCACGAACGCCGCCGTCGCGGCGAAGAAGGAGCCGGCCGCGTGCGGGCCGAGCCCGCGCGCGACGAGCCAGGTCACCCCGACCCCGGCCACCGCCGCGAGCGCCGCCCCGGCCAGGTTGGCCACCCCGCCCCGGGCGAACCCGGACAGGCTCGCGGCCCCGTCCGCCGGCGGGGGTGCCGGTTGCGCCGGGACGGCCGCCTCGGGCGCGGTGGTGAGCGGGCTGGTCACGCGCGCCAGCTCGGCGTACGGCCCAGCCACTCGGCCAGCGCCGTGTCGTGCGGGGCGTAGTGCGCGATCAGCTCGGCGCGCAGCCGGGCGGGCATCGGCGCGCTGCGCGGGCGGGCGTTGTGCTGCTCGAACTCGGGGTAGCTCAGGTGCGGCAGGCCGAGGAACGCCAGCACATCGTCGTACACCGGTTTCGGGTCGGCGAAGAAGCGCTCGCTCTCCACCACCAGCATCCGCTCCCGGCCCACGTGCTCGGCCATCCGGCGCAGGTAGACGGCGTACTCGCCGCGCGAGCGGTAGCCGTGGTGCTGGTGCGAGAACGAGTACGCGTGCTCGTCGGCGAGCAGCCGCTCCCGCTGCCCGCGCAGCCGGGCCGGTTCCAGGTCCAGCGCCTGTGCGAAGTCGGTCACCGTCTCGAAGCCGCGCGCCACCTCGTGCGCGTGCTGCGAGTAGGCCCGCTCCACCGGGTCGCGCACCAGCACGATCACCTTGATGCCGGGCAGGTCGCGCGCCATTCGGGCACCGGCGTGCGGGTGGTAGAGGTAGTACGGGCTGGACTCGAACGTCTGCGGGGGCACGCCCAGCTCGCGCTCGACCCGGGCGGCGGTGCGCCGCAGCGGGAAGTGCCCCCGATACCAGGCCCCGCCCCGGTGGTAGCTGGTGTCGAAGTAGTGCACGCCCTTGTGCAGCACCGCCTTGAGGATCGCGGGGTGCGCGGCGAGCGCCCGGTAGAGCGAGGTCGTGCCGCAGCGCTGCCCGCCGCAGATCAAGAACGACGGCAGCAAACGCGCGCCCGCGGTCAGCCAGCCGACCGAGCGGGATCCGATGTGCACGACCCGCTTGACCGACTCCGGCACGTTCGACGTCTTCACTTGCTCTCCATGCGTCAGGGTGGGGCGTGCCCGGTTTACAGCGACCGGACCTTGCGGATCAGGACGGGCAGCAGCCAGGTGCCGGTCACCCCGAGGCGCGCGCCGGCCTCGGCCTGCCGGTCGGCGAGGTAGCGGGTGGCGAGGTCCACCAGGTAGAGCAGGGCGGTGATCTCGGCGCTGCCGGGCGCCACCCCGAACGGTTCGAGCAGCGCCGGGGCCTGGCGGACGGTCGTCTCGACCGCGGCCTGCGCGTCCACCCCGGCCTGGATCTGCCGCTGCAGGTCGTGGTGCACGGCGTCGAAGCCGAGCGGCACGCCGGGGGTGAACCGTTCCCAGTCCCAGATCAGCAGGGCGTCCTCGACGTTGGCCATGTTCCAGGGGGCCCAGTCGCCGTGCCAGGCGCCGTAGCGCAGGTTCAGCTCGGCGGCGTGCTCGACCAGCGCCCGCGCGGCCTCGAACAGCTGCGCCACCTCGGTCGCGGCCCGGCCGGAGTCCGCCGGGGTGTCCGCGACCAGCTGGCAGAGCCGGTTGCGCAGGTCCGACCAGTACGGGCTGGTGGCCAGCCAGCCCTGGCTCAGCCCGCAGGCGCCGGCCACCTCGGCCATGGCGCGCTGCAGCCGGGCCGGGGACAGCGGCACCCGCGGCTGCCACACCGGCAGCGCGGACTGGACCAGCACCTGCAGGCCGCGCCACTGCCCGGCGTGCAGGATGCTCGGCACCACGATCTCGGGCAGCCGTACGTGCGACAGCGCCGACAGCGCCGCCGCCTCGGCCCGGACCAGCCGCCGGGTGAGCGGGCCGACGCCGAACTTGGCGAAGCCGATGGTGCGCCCGCGCGGGTCGAGCAGCTGCAGCACCGGCTTGCGGTTGGCGCGGGCCGGGCCGATGTGGATGCTGACGTGCAGCGGCGTGCCCAGCGCCTCGGACAGGAAGCGGTCGACGGTGTCACCGCCGGTGTCCGGGCTGGTCAGCCGGACCCGGTCGCGGACCAGCGCGGTCCACGCGCCGGAGTGCAGCGCCATCGCGACGGCGTCGCGCTTGAGGCGGCCGATGCGGCCCTGCGGCTCGGAGAAGCGGCGCACCGCGGCGGCGGCGACCCGGCGCGAGGCCGTGGGCACCAGCAGCTTGCAGCGGCGCGCGTCGGGGATGGCGAGGTATTCGACCACCCGGCGGCCCGGCGCGGCGGTCGAGCAGCCGGGGTAGAGCAGCTCCAGGACCTCGCGCAGGTACTGCCCGCGCAGCTGCGCGTCTCCGGGGGCGAGCTGGCCGGCGGGAGTGTCCAGCGCGGTCACGCGGCCACCTCGCCGCACATGACAGCCGTCCGGCGGTGGAGCCCGGTGGTCGGTTCGCCCATGCTCTCGCGCACGTCAGCTCCTCCGCTGGTGTCCGTTATGTCCCAGGGGCTCAACGGAGCGGGACACTATCTGGAAGCGGGAGTTGCGCCACAGCAGCACATATCCCAGGAACGTGAAGGCCAGCGGCGTGACGAGCGAGTTGTACCAGAGCGCCGCGAGGAAGGAGCCCGCGATCGCGGCCGACGCGGCCAGCCCGATCGCCGAGCGGTCCCGCCGGAAGCGCCACAGCCCGTACCCGAAGAAGCCGAAGTAGGCCAGGGTGCCCGCCGCGCCGTGCGCGAACAGCAGCTGCCACAGCTGGCCGTTGCCGCCGACGGTGAAGTTGCCGCAGCGCTCGCAGGCCGCCGACTCGCCGACCGCGATCGACTGCCGGCCGCCCTGGGTGTTGCGGGTCGAGCCGAAGCCGAGCACCGGCGACTCCCGGAAGCCTTCGATCGCGTGCTCGGTGAGGAACATGCGCACGCCGTTGGACTTGCCGTTGTCCAAGCGCCGCTCGATCACCCCGCCCAGCGGGGTGGCCACCAGCGCCACGGCCAGCCCGGCCAGCACCACGCCCAGGGCGGCCAGCGCCCGGACCCGCCCGGCCAGCGCCTGGCGGACGGCGACGTACACCGCCGCCGCACCCAGGCCGATCCACAGGCCCCGGTTGAGCGAGTGCACCACCGGCACCACCGACACGGCCAGCAGCCCGATCGCCAGCACCCGGTCGCGGGTGCGGGTCGGGTAGCCGAACACGGCCACCGCGAACCACACCACCAGCAGGCAGAAGTTGTTGCCCCAGGTGTTGGTGTAGCCCCACGGCGCGGCCGGGCGCGGCGCCGGATCGCCGACCAGCTCCATGATCTGCGCCGCGTACGGGTGGACCAGCGACTTCACGAAGCCCTTGCTCCGTACGCCGTCCGGCAGCAGCAGCTCCACCGGCGAGGTGAACTCGAAGTGCCCGGCGAACGTGCCGAGCAGCCCGCCCGCCACGGTCACCGCGAACAGCCAGCCGAGCAGGTTCACCAGCCGCCGCTGCGACAGCACGGCCGGGGACAGGTTGCCCGCGTACACGAGCAGCACGGTCAGCGCGGCGTACTGGCCGAGTTTGTAGGTGGGCGCGGTGATCCGCTCGCCGAACGTGGCGGGCACCGTGCCCGCCGGGTCCACGTCGAGCACGGCGAACCCGGCCACGGCCACGCCGCAGAAGACCAGCCACAGCCAGAACGCCGGGGGCAGCCGGACCGGCATGCCCCGCGCGTGGCGGCGGAACAGCTGCCACGCCATGGGCACCGCCATGATCGGGAAGATCAGCACCCCGAGCCCGAGCGCCCACCACAGCGGATAGAGCGCGAGCAGGGCCGTCAGCGGCCAGGCCGGACCGAGCAGCCGCCGGACCCGCCCGGCCGGCACGGCGGCCCGGGGCGGGGGCACGGCGTCGCCCGGCTGCGCCGGGTCGTGGACCGCGGCGCGGGCGACCGCGGTCATGAGCGCTGGGCCTCGTCGAGCTCGGTCAGCGCGGAGGCGTCCAGCGGCGCCAGCATGATGGTCTGCTCGTCGGCGTGCGGCTTGTGCCCGTTGCTGCTGCCGTCGACCGGGGCCTCCTCGGCGGGGCGGGCGGCGCTCTCGTCGGTCGCGGGTGCGGGGTCCGCACCGGCGCCGCGCCGGGCGCGGTGCGACAGGCGCGGCATCATCACCGCGCCGAGCAGCGGCGTGCCGACCCGGCGCAGCTGCTCGGCGGCGTCGGCGACCTCGGGCCGCCGGGTGCGGCGGGTCTCCACCGCGAGGATCGCCGCGTCGGCGAGGCTGGCCAGGCTCTGCGCGTCGGCGCTGGTGGCGGTGGACGGCGCCTCGACCACCAGGTAGTCGGCGTGGGCGCGCAGGGTCGCCACGATGTCGCGCAGCGCGTGGGACTGCAGCAGCCCGGCGGCGGTGGCGGTGCCGCCGGTGGTGATGACGTGCAGCGAGGGCGTACGCGCGGCGCGCTGCGTCGCCTCGGCCAGGCTCACCCGGCCCGCGAGCACGTCGGACAGGCCGGGCGTGGGCGCGACGCCGAGCAGCTTGGCCAGCGGCGCGGCCTCGGTCAGCGAGTCGGGCAGCTGTGCGCCGATGATGACCACCTCGGCCCCGGTGCGCGACAGCGCGGCGGCGAGGTTCGCGGCGACCAGGGTGGCGGCCGGGCCGCGGCTCGCGCCGGTGACCACGACGACCTGCTCACCGGGCCGGAACGCGGCCACCACCTCGTTGCGCAGCCGGTTGAAGGCCCGCCCGCCTGGGCTGAACGGGGTGAACACCTCGGTGCAGGCGGCGCCCTTGCCCGGCACCACGCCGAGCACGTCGACGCTGCTGCGCAGCAGGTCCCGGCCGCCGCGGACGCGGCGGTCCAGGCGCTCGCGCAGGGCCGCCGCGCCGAGCCCGGCCAGCAGGCCGAGCAGCGCCCCGGCGGCGTAGTTGACCGCCGCGGTGGGCTTGACCGGGCGGCTGGGCACCCGGGCGTCGCGGATGACCGCGCCCGCGCTCACGGTCTCCGTGGCGAGCTGGTTCACCTTGTTGTTGAGCGCGTTGATCTGGGTGACCGTGGTGTCGCGCTGGCTGTCCAGCGTGGCGTAGCTGGAGCTCTTCGGGTTGACACCGGACAGCTTGCCGTTGATCTTCGTCAGGTCCTCGGTCAGGTCCTTGATCTTGTCGCGCAGTGCGTCGGCCTGCCGGTTCAGCTCCGCCTTGGCGTTGCCCTCGCGGTTGGCCAGGTACGACTTGGCGAACGCGGTCGCCCCGGCCTGCGCCTGCTCGGGCGAGTCCGAGGCGTATTTGATCTGGAGCACCGCGGTGTTCGCGGGCACCTCGACGGACACCGCGGCGGCCAGCGTGTCCACGTCCTCGCGCTGGAGCAGCTCGGCCGCGCCCGCGACCACGGCGGTCGAGCGCATGAGCTGGGCCTCGGTGTCCAGGTTGATCTCGTCCCGGGTGCGCCCGCCGGCCACGTTGGCGTCCAGCCCGGCCGGGCGTACCAGCACCGAGGCGGTGGAGACGTACTCGCGCGGCAGCGACTCGTTGTACGCCGCGCCGCCGGCGGTGCCTGCCAGCGTCAGCAGCAGCGCGATCCACCAGTGCCGGGCGACGAGGCCCAGGTAGTCGGTCATGTCGTACGTCGAGGGGGGTGGCCCGGCGTATGTCGCGTCCACTGCGTGTGGCCCTTCTCCGGCGGTATGCGTCCGGTGAGGTCAACGCCGCGACGGTAACGACGTAACTAGGCATATCGCCCCATACCGCCTGAGCTGCTGTTATGCCAGGTCGTGGCTAGGGTCAAGGTCAAACAAGAGGTAACCGCGTTCTCTGTCTGAAACTCCGCAAACAAGACACAACGGTTATGATGCCTCCGAGGGTACGCAGAAAGGGACAAAAATTCTGAGTGCCCGCTCTTCGGGGGAAGGGGCGACCATGGGCAGAAGCCGAGTCGGCATCGCGGTCACCGTAACCATGTCCACGCTGGCCTCAGCGGTGCTGCTGGGACTGCTCGCCGGACGGCTCACCCCGCCGCCCGCGCGCATCCCGGTGTCGGAGGACTCCTACACGGTCAGCACCAGTCCGGGCGTCACCGCGGGCACGCAGGTGTACCTCACCGCGGGCGGCTACGACGGCGGCGCCGCGGTCAGCTACCTCAAGTTCGACGTCACCATGCCGGCCGGGAAGCAGCCGCGGAAGGTGTGGCTCTGGCTCGGCCGCCACAGCGGCACCCTGCCGGGGATCATCGAGCTGAGCCGGGTGCCCGACACCCGGTGGCACCAGGGCACCATCACCGCGGGCACCGCGCCCCGGCTGGGCGACGTGGTCGCCGGGGCCACCCCGGGCCGCTTCGACCGGGCGGTCGCGTTCGACGTCACCCGGGTCATCCGCCGCTCGGGCCGCTACGCCTTCGCGGTCACCGCCCCGTTCCGCAACGAGGCCGCCCGCTTCGTGGCGGCCGAGGCCCACGGCAGCACGACCGGCGCGCCCACCATCACCTTCGAGTGGGACCCGCCGTCCCGCCCCGTGCCGCCCCCGCCGGCCGACGGGCCGTCGGCCACCCCGTCGGCGCCGCCGAGCGTGCGGCCGAGCACCACGCCCTGGCCGGGCTCCGGCTACGAGCCCAGCGAGCAGCCGTGGACCGGCACGCCGTCCCCGTCGGCCCCGGTGCGCCCGAGCCCCTACCCGGCCGGAGGCGCGGGCCAGCAGACCGGTGCGTCCCCGAGCACGTCGCCCGTGACACAGCCCAGCGCCGCGCCGACCGGCGCGCAGCCGGGCGACCGGCCCAGCCCGTACCCGGCCGGTCCCGCGCCGGACGTGCCGAGCCCGGTCTCCAGCGCACCCGGCCCGCGGCCAGGCGAGCAGCCCAGCCCGTCCCCGGAGCCGAACCCGTTCCCCGAGGAGCCCGCTCCGAGCACCGAGCCGAGCCCGGACCCGCTGCCGTGGGAGCCCGGTCCTGGCACCGAACCCGGCCCCGGCCCGATCGACCCGAGCCCGCTCCCCGGCGAGCCGAGCCCGGACCCGGTGGACCCGAGCCCGTTCCCGGGCGAGCCGAGCCCCGAGCCCGTGGACCCGAGCCCGTTCCCCGGGCAGCCCGGCACCGGGACCAGCCCCGACCCGGATCCGAGCCCGCTGCCGGGCGAGCCGAGCCCGGACCCGGTGGACCCGAGCCCGCTGCCGGGAGAGCCGGGCCCCTCCCCGAGCGAGCCCGGCCCGTCGGCGGCGCCGAGCGCCAGCGCCTCGCCCGTGGCCGAGCCGAGCCCGGCACCCGGACCGCCTAGCCCGTCCACGGAGCCGTCGGCCGAGCCGTCGCCGACCGGGGACCCGAACGCGCCGGTGGACTGCGTCATCGGCCGGACCCTGGTGCCGACCTGCGGCGCGCTGTGGGGCGTGGCGCCGGGCGCGCACACCTCGCAGAACCGCATCCAGGCGCTGCACGAGTTCGAACGGCGCACCAACCGGCTCCAGGTCGTCTATCACGCGTACCACCGGGGCACCTCGCTCTTCCCGACCGCCGAGGAGTTGGCCATCACGCGGGACCCGGCGCACAAGCGGGTGCTCTTCCTGAACTGGAAGCCGCAGCACGTGAGCTGGGCCGGGATCGCGGCCGGCGACCGGCGCACCGACGCCTACCTGGACCGGCTCGCCACGCACATCAAGGGCTCGCTGACCGACCCGTTCTTCTTCACGATGCACCACGAGCCGGAGAACGACGTCGTGCCGCGGCCCGGCTCCGGGATGACCGCCCGGGACTACGCCGCCGCGTTCCGGTACGTCGTCACCGGGCTGCGCGCCCGCGGGGTGGACAACCTGGTCTCGGTGATGTGCTACATGGCCTTCGTGCCGTGGAACGTCAAGGACTGGTTCGAGGAGCTCTACCCCGGTGACGACGTGGTGGACTGGGTCGCCTGGGACACCTACGCCTACAGCGACCCGGGCTACGGCTACGGCGACTTCGCGGAGATGATGAACCGCAAGTCGGGCAGCCGCAAGGACTGGCCGGGCTTCTACAACTGGGCCGCGCAGTCCTTCCCGGACAAGCCGCTGATGCTCGGCGAGTGGGGGGTCTGGCACTCCCGCAGCAACCCGCAGCACCAGGCGAGGTTCTTCGACTCGGCCCGCCTCCAGCTCGAACTGTTCCCGCGCCTGAAGGCACTGGTCTACTTCGAGTCGCCGAGCGCCGAGGAGGGCCGCAGCTCGATGATCGACATGACCCGCGAGGGCCTCAGCTCCTTCCAGGAGTTCAGCAAGCACCCCGCCTTCGACATCGTCACCGGAACCTCAGCCGGCTACACCCGCTAGAAAGGAAGGGCACCTTCTTGACGCTGTGCGTCGTAGAAGCTGCCCTTCTTGACGTGCTCAGCTGCGCGGGTTGATCCAGCCCTCTTCACCGAGGAAGGTCAGCACGGTCTCGACGGCGTCGTCGACGGTGCCCTCCGAGGTGTCGATCACCAGCTCGGCGTCGGTGGGCTCCTCGTACGGGTCGTCGATGCCGGTCATCCCCGTGATCTGCCCGGCCCGCGCGCGGGCGTAGAGGCCCTTGCGGTCGCGCTGCTCGCACACCTCCAGCGGCGTCGCCACGTGCACCAGCACGAAGTCCGCGCCCGCCGCGGTGGCCATGGCCCGCGCCGTGGCCCGCGCGCTGGCGTACGGCGCGATCGGGCAGCAGATCGCCATGCCGCCGTGCCGGGCCGTCTCCGCGGCCACCCAGCCGATGCGGCGGATGTTCAGATCCCGGTCGGCCTTGCTGAAGCCCAGCCCGGCGGACAGCTCGCGGCGCACCACGTCGCCGTCGAGCACGGTCAGGCTGCGCTCGCCGGTCTCCAGCAGCGCGTCGGCCACGCCCCGGGACACCGTGGACTTGCCGGAGCCGCTCAGGCCGGTGAAGAACAGCACCACGCCGCGCTGGCGGCGGGGCGGCCGGGCCTTGGACAGCTCCCGCGCCACCGCGGGCGGGGTGTGCCACTCCGGCAGCGGCAGGCCGTCGTCGAGCAGCCCGGCGATCTCCTCGTCGGTCAGCGCGATGCGCTCGAACCGCTCGGGCACCTCGTCCCGATCGCGCCACTGCCCGTCCCGGCTGTCGTAGACCAGCTCGCGCGGGATCAGCACGCGCGGGCCCGCGCCGGTGAGCGTGGTGGGCGTGCCCAGCAGGTGCGTCACGCCGTACGCGGCGGCGACCCGGGCCCGGATCAGCGCGTCGGTGACCTCGCTGCCCCGGCTGGCCAGCGGCACGGCCACGATGACCGGCTCGTTCATGCGGTCGCGGGCGGCCAGCACGCAGCGCACCAGCGCCTCGGACGGCAGCCCGTCCGGCCCCGGCATGCCGACCGGCACCAGCACCACGAGCTGCGCATTGAGCTGGCGGGCGGCGTGGTTGAGCTGGGCCAGCTGCGGGCGGTGCAGCGGGCGGTCGGCGAAGAAGCCGAGCACGCGCTGCGCGGTGAGCTGGCTACGCACCACATCGGTGGGCATCCGCAGGCGTGCGAACGGGGCCCGCCCGCCGTCGCCGTAGCGGTGGACCTCGCCGGCGACGCCGGACCAGCCCTCCCGGGTGGGCCACACCTCGGCCACGTCGAGCCGGGCGATCGGCGCGCCCTCGGCGTCGGTCAGCACCAGCGGCGGCGCGTCGGCGACGTCGATGCCGTCCAGCATGCCCGCGGGCACCTCGAGCTTCACCGGCAGCGGCCACGCCCGGCCGTCGACCAGGCGCGCGGTGGCCGCCACCGAGCGCAGGTCCTCCCGGCCCAGGAAGCCGCCGAGCGGCTCGTACGCGCCGGCCAGCAGCAGCTCCAGGTCGGACAGCTCGGTCGGGTTCGGGGTCCACGTGGGTGCCCCACGCAGTGCCTCGTCTCCGATCACCCGTTCGCTCCGCTCGCTCACGTCCGCTCCTGCCTCCCCAGCGCCGGCACCGCACGGCGTCATTTCGCCTCACTCGCCGCCGCCGTCACGGCGCGCCGAGCACCTCACCACGTTCCGCAGGTGACAAGTGTGGCAGTAGCGCGCACCGCGGTCGAGTGCATCACCCCGTCGATGAGATCGTGCCGCGATTTCGAGCAGGTTGCGCCCACCTGTGAAACCGTTGAGCGCAACCTGGGTGGCCGAAGGGATGATCCTCAGCCGGTGTTGCGCATGCCGGCGGCGATGCCGTTGACGGTGGTGAGCAGCGCCCGCTCCAGTGTCGGATCGGTGGTGGGGGCGCGTCGGCCGCCGGGCGCCGTGGACACCGCCCGGCCGGGCAGGCCCGAGTCGCGGTACTGCCGCAGCATGGCCACCTGGAGGTGGTGCAGCGGCTCCAGGTAGCTGTCGCGCACCCCGAGCGTGCGGCGCAGCACCGGCTGCGACTCCAGCAGCTCCGACTCCCCGGTCACGGCCAGGACCTCGGCGACGCTGCGGGCGTACTCCTGCTCGATGGTGGTGAAGATGGGCCGCAGCGGCTCGGGCACCAGCGTCTGCACGTAACCGCGGGCGATGGACAGGTCCGTCTTGGCCAGCATCATCTCCACGTTGGACAGGAAGGTGCCGAAGAAGTGCCAGCGCTCGAACATCTCACGCAGGTGGTCGCCGAGGCCCGCCTCGCGCGCTGCGGCCAGGCCGGTGCCGACGCCGAACCAGCCCGGCACGATCTGGCGGGTCTGGGTCCAGCCGAACACCCACGGGATGGCCCGCAGGCCGCCCAGCCCCGCGCCGGAGTCGGGCCGCTTGGCCGGGCGCGAGCCGATGTTCAGCGCGCCCAGCAGCTCGGTCGGCGTCGCCGCCCAGAAGTACTCCGGCAGCTGCGGGTTCTCCACCAGCTCGCGGTACTTCACGAAGGCCGCGTCGGACACGATGGTCATGGTGCGGTCCCAGCCCGCGAGCGCTTCCTCCGGCTGGCGCGGGGTGGTGTGCAGCACCGTCGCCTGCAGCACCGCGGCCACGGTCAGCTCCAGGTTCTCCCGGGCCAGCGCGGGCAGCGTGTACTTGTCCGAGATGACCTCACCCTGCTCGGTCACCTTGATCGCGCCGTCGAGCGTGCCGTACGGCTGCGCCAGGATCGCCTCGTGGGTGGGGCCGCCGCCGCGGCCGACCGTGCCGCCCCGGCCGTGGAACAGCCGCAGCCGCACCCCGTGCTTGGCGGCGATGTCGCGCAGCGCGCGCTGCGCCTTGTGGATGGCCCACTGGCTGGTGGTGATGCCGGCCTCCTTGTTGGAGTCGGAGTAGCCCAGCATCACCTCCTGCACGTCGCCGCGGGCCCGGACCAGCGCCCGGTACGGCGCGAGGCTGAGCAGCTCGTCCAGGATCTGCCCGCCGGCCTGCAGCTCGGCGACCGTCTCCAGCAGCGGCACGAAGCCCACCGAGGCGCGCGGCGCGTGCGGGTCGACCAGCCCGGCCTCCCGCCCGAGCACCGCCGCGGCCAGCACGTCGTCCACACCCCGGGTCATCGAGATGATGTACGACTCGACGACCTCCTCGCCGAAGCGCTCCTGCGCCGTGCGGATGGTGCCGAACACGTCGAACGTCTTGCGGGCCGCGTCGGTCAGCGGGCTGTCCACGCTGGACAGCGGCCGCCGCCCGGTCAGCTCCTTGGCCAGCAGCGCGATCCGCTCCTGGCGGCTCAGCGAGGCGTAGTTGGTGACCTCGCCGACCTGCGCGAACAGCTGCGCCAGCACCGCGTGGTGCGCGTCGGCGTGCTCGCGTACGTCCATCGTCGCCAGGTGCAGGCCGAACGCGCTCACCGTACGGATCACCGAGGCGAGCCGGCCCACCGCGGTGAGCTGCCCGGCGTTGCGCGCCAGCGAGGCCCGCATCAGCTCCAGGTCGGCGATCAGGTCGCGGGTGCCGCGGTAGTCGCGGCCCGGCTGGTGCTCGGTGCCGTGCGCCAGCCGGGACCGGGTGTTGGCGAGCTTCGCCCGGATGCAGCGGGCCTTGAGCCGGTACGGCTCCTCGGCGTTGACGCGGCGGAAGCGCTCGCCGACCTCGGGCAGCGCGTCCAGGTCCTTGGCCAGGCTGGCGGACAGGTCCAGGGACACCCCGCGCAGCCGGCGCGACACCGACACCTCGTTGATCACGTGCTCCAGCGCCGCCTCGACCGCGCGGATGCCGTGCTCGTGCTGCAGCAGCAGCACGTCCCGGGTGACCGCGGGCGTGACGTACGGGTTGCCGTCGCGGTCGCCGCCGATCCAGGTGCCGAAGGTCAGCGGGCGGGTGGTCGGTGCGGTGTCCACGCCCAGCCGCTTCAGCGTCTCGGCCAGGTCGTCGAGCACCTGCGGGGCCGCGTCGTCGTAGAGGTCGCGCAGGTAGTAGACGGCGTTGCGGGCCTCGTCGGTCGGGTCCGGCCGGTCCAGCCGCAGCTCGTCGGTCTGCCACAGCAGGTCCAGCAGCTCGGACAGGCGGCGGTCGTTGGTCGCGGTCTCGCCGTAGAGAGCCGACGCGGCGAACTCGCCGTCGAGCTGGTCGGCGATGCCGCGCAGCTTGGTCAGGATGGAGCGGCGCGCCGCCTCGGTCGGGTGCGCGGTGAACACCGGCCGGATCGCCAGCCGCCGGGCCGCCGCCGCGATCTCGCCGGCGGGCACGTTGCGCTCGGCGATCAGCTTGGCCGCGCCGTCCAGCCAGCCGCCGACCACCGCGCGCCGGCGCCGCAGCTCGCGCGCCCGGTGCACCTGCTCGGTGATGTTGGCCAGGTGGAAGTACGTCGAGAAGGCCCGCGCCAGCAGCGTCGCGGTGGAGACGTCGAGGCCGCCGAGCTTGACCGCGGCGGTGTCGGCGTCGCTGCGCACCAGCGCGCGCACCTCCTCGACCAGGTCGAGCAGGCCGCGGCCCTCCTGGCGGGCCAGCGTCTGGCCGAGCAGGGTGCCGAGGCGGCGGATGTCGGCCCGCAGCGCGGCGTCCGCGCCGTCCGCGTCGGCCGAGGCGCCGTCGACGTCCGGGTGATAGGTCAGCTCACTCACCGCGCGTTCCTTCCGTGGGTCCGAAGGACAGCGCTGTCCTGCGCAGGATGCTACTGCCCCCGCCCCCTATCCGCCCCTGTGACGCGGACCATCCCATATTTCGCGATCATTTCCGACCATGATCATCCGACTTGCCCGGCACAGGGGCGTATCTTGACCGCGCTTTCGCCCATCTGCCTGGCAAGTCGGATGATCAACCCGCGGGACCGGGCCGGCAAGGGTGGTCAGGCGTTGTCGCGCGACCAGCCGCCGGCGGAGTCGATGATCTGGCCGGTGATCCAGCCGGCCTCGGCGGAGCAGAGCCAGCTGACGAGTTTGGCGGTGTCGTCGGGGGTGCCCCAGCGTTTGGCGGGGAAGCGCTCGCGGACCCAGGCGTGCGTCTCGGGATCCGCCCAGCCGGTGTCGTTGGGGCCGGGGTTGATCGCGTTGACGGTGACGCCGCGCGGCGCGAGCAGCACCGAGAAGTCGCGGGTCAGGTACTCGATGGCGGCCTTGCTCGCCGCGTACGCCAGCTCGCCGGTCATGGGCCCGAGCCGCTGTCCCGACGTGAACAGCACGATCCGACCGGGACGTCCCTCGCCGTGCGCGGCGGCGTACGCCTGCACCAGCAGCATGTTGGCGCGCACGTTGACGGTCAGGTGCCGGTCGATCTCGGCGGAGTCCAGCTCGCCGAGCGGGGTGTGGGTCGAGTAGGTGTGGCAGGAGACGAGTGTGTCCAGTGCGCCGAAGTGCTCGACCGCGGCGGCGACCAGTGCCTCCGGCCCGCCAGGTGCGGTCAGGTCGGCGGGGTGCCAGAACGCGCCGAGTTCGGCGGCGAGGGCGGCCGGATCGCCGCCGGGCAGGCCCTGTTCGGCGTCGTATGACGGCAGGCCGGTGAGCATGACGCGGTATCCGTCGGTGGTGAGCCGCCGGGCCACCGCCGCCCCGATGTTCGTGCTGCGTCCCACGCCTGTGACCAAGGCGACCGGCCGATAGTCAAGATCGTGATTCATGGGCAGCACGTTAGAAGCAGGCGCGCCTCCGCCACAAGAAGTTATGTAGATTGAATCTACGTAGATTCAATCTACATAACTCCGGAGGGCTTGTGAGCGACTTCGTCGGGCGCCATGCCGAACTGAACCTGCTGCACAAGCGGCTGGACCGGATCGCTGAGAGTGGGTCCGGGGTGGCCGTCGCGCTGCGCGGGCGGCGTCAGGTCGGCAAGTCCCGGCTGGTGCAGGAGTTCTGCAACCGGGCCGGGCGGCCGCTCGTTTTCCATACCGCCGTGAAGGGCAGCTCTCCGATCGAGGCGGTCGATTCCTTCTGCCGGGATCTGCGCGACTCCTCCCTGCCGGTCGACCGGGAACTCGTCTCGCAGGTCGCGCCGGGCAGCTGGCCCGACGCCTTTCGTGCGCTGGCCGCGGTGCTGCCGGCGGGGCCGTCGATCGTGGTGCTGGACGAGGTGCCCTGGCTGACCGAACAGGACCCCATGTTCGACGGGGCGCTGCAGGTCGCCTGGGATCGCCTGTTGCGCGACCGGCCGGTGCTGCTGCTCCTGCTCGGCAGTGACCTGCACATGATGGAACGGCTCACCGCGTACGACCGGCCGTTCTTCGGGCGCGCCGACAACATGGTGCTGGGGCCGCTGACCCCCGCGGATACGGCGCAGGCCCTCGGCCTTGATGCGGCCGACGCGGTGGACGCTCACCTCGTCTGCGGCGGCCTGCCCGGCATCCTGCGTGCCTGGCCGCACGGCATGCCCGCGCTCCAGTTCATCGAGCGAGAGTGCGAGGACCCGGCATCCCCGCTGTTCAGCATCCCCGAGTCCACGCTGCTCGCCGAATTTCCCGGACCTGACCAGGCGCGACGCGTGCTGGAGGCGATCGGCAGCGGTGACCGGACCCAGGCCAACATCGCGGCCTCGGCCGGCGGACGGCAGGGCCCGCTGGCCTCCGGCTCGCTATCCCCGCTGCTACGGCGGCTGGTGGAGGAGAAGCGGGTCGTCGCCGTGGACGAACCCTGCTCCACGCATCCGGGCAAGCCGGCGCTGTACCGGATCGCCGACAGCAATCTCCGGCTGTACCTGGCGGCCCTGCGGACCGCACAGGAGCAGGCGCGGCGCGGCCGGGCACAGGCCGCCTTCGGCATGGTGGCCCGGCGGTGGTCGTCCTGGCGCGGCCGAGCGGTCGAGCCACTGGTCCGCGAGGCACTGGAATTGGCGGCGGCCTCCGGTTTGCTGCCGTGGCCGGACGCCGCCGTGGGCGGGTGGTGGAACCGGCAGTTCGACCCTGAGGTCGATCTGGTCGGAGCCGACCGCGGCCCGGTCGCCCGTCAACTCTTCTTCATCGGCTCGGTCAAGTGGCTGGGGACGCCCTTCGACCGGCATGATCTCGCCGCGTTGTCGCGCGCGGCGGCCCAGGTCCCGGGGTTCGAGCCGGGGTCCACTGAGCTGGTGGCGGTGTCCCTGTCCGGGACGGCCGCCGAACTCGGCCGCGACGGGCTCGCGCTGACTTGGGGCCCGGCAGATGTTCTCGGCGCATGGCAGGGGTCCTGAACGGTGCCGGATGCGGGGGACGCACCGGTCACCACGTTGCGGGATTGCTGATCGGGCTGCCCAAAGTGCTGGTCAGGCGGGTACGGCAGCCGCTCGGCAGCGTGTGGCAGCAGTCGGGCAGCGACGGCGCAGCGGTCCGGCAGCGGCCTGCCGCAGGCTTCTCGGCGTACCCGCCCCGCCCGGCCGCCGACTGCGGATCCTCCGGGCCCGGAGGCTTATTCCGAACGGAAAGAGGAACCTCTCATGCGACGTGCTCTCGCGGCCGTTGTCCTCGGTGGCGCGCTGCTCGCCACCGCCGCCTGCGGCTCCGCCGCGGACCCCGCTGCGGCACCCGCCACCTCCGCCGCCGCGCCCGACTACTCCGCCAACACCAAGCAGGTGTGCGGGGCGCTGGAGGAGGTGCTCGCCGGCAAGACCCTGGAGGCGGAGACCACCAAGGCGGTGACCGACGCGGTCAAGGGCAAGACGACCGAGGCGCAGATCGACAAGGCCACCGTGGACGCGATGAAGAAGGTCTTCGCCAAGTGGGCTGACGGCATCGCCGCCGAGGCCGCCAAGGCGGAGGACCCGAAGTTGAAGGCCGGCATCCAGGCGTTCGCCACGGCCCTGAAGGCCCAGGCCGCGACGATGAAGACCATCGACGACGCCGACAAGCTGATGGACGGCTCCGAGATCGAGAAGGCCGGCGCGGAGATCGACAAGTTCTGCGCCTGATCCGGCTCGGGGAGGGCGCGCCGGGCCACGGCCGTGCGCGCCCTCCCCTGAACGGACGGTGCACCCACGGGTGCGGGACGATCTGCCGCCCGAACGGGCCATGTGAGTTGATCTCGTTTCTCGTACGCTCTCCGCGCAGTGGTCTAGGTGACGCGGGGGTCTGCATGAGAGTGAGCCGCAGGCGGGCGATGGTGCTGTTCGGCGTGGCGGCGGCCGCGGTCGCGGCGCCCGGCGGGGCCCGTGCCGCCACCGCGCCCAAGGTGGACTGGGCCGGCAGTGTGAGTGACGACCTCGGCCGGGTCGCGGTGCGGATCCAGTCCGCCGTGGCGGTCACGGCGATCAAGGCGCACGTCGTCACCCTCGCCGGGGTGGAGGTCGCCACCGTCGAGGCGTTCGAGCTGCACTCCGGGACGGCACTGAACGGGGAGTGGCGCGCCTCGGGCCGCCTCTCGCTCGCCCAGCTGGGGAACTACCCGCTCACCGTCGAGGTGTGGACGGCCGACGGCGGGTACGCGCACGCGCAGAGCGCGTTCTGGAGCCTGCGGTACCGGCTGCGCGAGCGCTTCGAGGGTGTCGCGGCCGCGCCGGAGACCGTCGACTTCCGCCACCGGACCGTGACGATCAGCGGACGCCACCTGGTCATTCATCCATCGGCCAACACGCCGGCCCCGGTCGCGGGGGTGACGATCGGCGCCGACGCGTACATGTCCGCCGACGGGACGGAGTATCCCCGGCAGACGGCGCAGGGGGCCACGGGCGCGGACGGCGCCTTCCGGATGGAGCTGACGCTGGCCGCGGGAGCTTCGGTGACGGTGAACTCCGTCGTGGAGGCGATGGACCACAGTGGTGTCCAGCGTTGGGTCGGCCTGGTCCAGACCCCGACCCGGCTGAGCGTCGAGGTCGACCCCGGCACGGTGCGGGCGGGCACGGCGGTCGAGGTCCGGGGCCTGCTCGAACGCCAGGTGGACGGGGTGTGGGAGCCGTTGCCCGGCCAGGTGGTGCGGGCCCACTGGGAGCTGGGGTCGTACCGGAAGCCGGTGGGCACCGGCGAGGTCACCACGGACGCGGCGGGGCGGTTCACGACGACCGACGTGCCGCCGACCGGTGTGAACGAACTCTTCGCGGTGTATCGCGGCGAGGGAGACTCCGCGTTCTACCTGCCCTGCACCACCACGGTGCGCGATCTGCGCGTCCAGCAGGACGCCGTCGTCCAGAACTTCACCGCCGCGCGCACCGGCGGGACCATGCGTGCCGAGAGCTGGCGGGTGCACGGCTTCGTCGCATACCCCGGGGCGGAGTTCTTCCCCGCGGACACGAACGTATGGATCCAGACCAGCGCGGACGGGGTGAGCTGGCGCACGCTCACCATCGTGCGCGCGCAGGGCCCCGACCTGGACAGCCCGCGCGAGTTCACCGCGTCGGTCATGCTGACCGGCGGGCGGTGGCTGCGGGCGTACGTGCCGGGTGGTCCCGCCTTCACCGACGCGAGCGCGGTGCAGAAGCTGAACCGCCCGCTGGGCCGCCTCAGCGTCGACGGGACCGGCAGGGTGCCCGTACCCAGGCGCTGAACCACTCCCGCGCTGTGCGCCGATCATGTCGTCGGCGCGGAGTAGGCTCTGCGGTGGAACCCCGTACCTGCCTGGTTGCGGGGCTTTCGCCGTGGCCGCCACGGCCCGTGCGCACCGGGCGGGAAGGCGCTCACCGTGAACCTCACCGGACTCCTCGAAGCCGCACTCACCGACCCCGCGCTGGCCCGCGCCGTCGCGCTGGCCCGCACCGAGCCGCAACTGGACCTGACCGCGCCCGCGTCGTCCCGCCCGTTCCTGGTGGCGGGCGCGGCGCGGCAGCGGCCGGTGCTGGTGGTGACCGCGACCAGTCGGGAGGCGGAGGACCTGGCCGAGGCGCTCGGCGAGTTCCTCGACCCGGCCACCGTGGCGGTGTACCCGGCCTGGGAGACGCTGCCGCACGAGCGGCTGTCGCCGCGCTCGGACACCGTCGGGCGGCGGCTGGCCGTGCTGCGCCAGCTCGCCCACCCCGAGGGGCGGCCGCTGCGGGTGATCGTCGCGCCGGTGCGCAGCATGCTCCAGCCGCAGCTCAAGGGGCTCGGCGACCTGGAGCCGGTGGACCTGCGGCCGGGCACGTCGGCGCCGCTGGACGAGCTGACGCACACGCTGCACGATCTCGCGTACGCCCGGGTGGACCTGGTGACCAAGCGCGGCGAGTTCGCGGTGCGCGGCGGCATCCTGGACATCTTCCCGCCCACCGACGAGCACCCGTCCCGGGTCGAGTTCTGGGGCGACGAGGTGGAGGAGATCCGCACCTTCGCCGTGGCCGACCAGCGCACCATCGACAAGTCCGACCGGCTGTGGGCCCCGCCGTGCCGCGAGCTGCTGCTCACCCCGGACGTACGGGAGCGCGCGGCGGAGCTGGCCGAGCAGTATCCGGCGCTGGAGGAGATGCTCACCAAGCTCGCCGAGGGCATCCCGGTCGAGGGCATGGAGTCGCTGTCGCCCGCGCTGCACCACGGCCGCGACTCGATGCAGCTGCTGCTGGACTGCGTGCCGGGCGACTCGCTGGTGCTGCTCGCCGACCCGGAGCGCATCCGCACCCGCGCCCACGACCTGTTCCGCACCTCGGAGGAGTTCCTCCAGGCGGGCTGGGAGGCCGCGTCCGCCGGGGCGAAGGCCCCCATCGACCTGGGCGCGGCCGCGTTCAAGACCCTGGCGGAGGTACGCGGGCACGCCGCCGACCTGGATCTGCCGTGGTGGACCCTGTCCCCGTTCGGCCTGGTGGAGACCGAGCGGCCGGTCGACGAGCCGTGGCGGGACGCGCCCGAGGTGGACGTCGCGCCGGACACCGGCACCGTGCTGACCTGGGCCGCGACCCAGCCCACGGTGTACCACGGCGACACCGCGAAGGTGGTCGCCGACGTGAAGGGCTGGCTGGCCGAGGGCTGGCGGGTGGCGCTGGTCTTCGAGGGCCACGGCCCGGCGCAGCGCTCGGTCGAGGTGCTGCGCGACGCCGGGGTCGGCGCGGTGCTCGCCGACCGGATCAGCTCCCTGCCGGAGCCGAACCAGGTCGTGGTGAGTTGCGGCCGGCTGCGGCAGGGCCTGGTCGACGAGGCCGCCAAGCTCGCTGTGATCACCGGGGCGGAGATCTCCGGCGGGCGCGGCACGGGCACCCGCGAGCTGGGCCGGATGCCGTCCCGGCGGCGCAACACCATCGACCCGCTGGAGCTGCGGGCCGGCGACTTCGTGGTGCACGAGCAGCACGGCATCGGCAAGTACGTCGAGCTGGTGCAGCGCAAGGTCAACGGCGCGGACCGGGAGTACCTGGTCATCGAGTACGCCGCGAGCAAGCGCAACCAGCCCGGCGACCGCCTGTTCGTGCCCACCGACGCTCTCGACCAGCTCTCCCGCTACGTCGGCGGCGAGCAGCCGACCCTGCACAAGATGGGCGGCGCGGACTGGCAGAAGGCCAAGGCGCGCGCCCGCAAGGCGGTCCGCGAGATCGCCGCGCAGCTCATCCAGCTCTACGCCGCGCGCCAGGCTGCGCCGGGGCACGCGTTCGGCCCGGACACGCCGTGGCAGCGCGAGCTGGAGGACGCGTTCCCGTACCAGGAGACCCCCGACCAGCTGTCGGCGATCGAGGAGGTCAAGGCCGACATGGAGAAGTCGGCCCCGATGGACCGGCTGATCTGCGGCGACGTCGGCTACGGCAAGACCGAGATCGCGGTGCGCGCGGCGTTCAAGGCGGTGCAGGACGGCAAGCAGGTGGCGGTGCTGGTGCCGACGACGCTGCTGGCGCAGCAGCACTACAACACGTTCTCCGACCGGATGGCGCAGTTCCCGGTGGTGCTGCGGCAGCTGTCGCGCTTCGCGACGCCGAAGGAGGCCGAGGAGACGCTGAACATGGCCGCCGAGGGCCGCGCCGACATCATCATCGGCACCCACCGGCTGATCCAGAAGAGCACCCGGTTCAACCGGCTCGGCCTGGTCATCGTCGACGAGGAGCAGCGCTTCGGCGTCGAGCACAAGGAGCGCCTCAAGGAGATGCGCACCAACGTGGACATGCTGACCATGTCCGCGACGCCGATCCCGCGCACCCTGGAGATGTCGATCACCGGCATCCGGGAGATGTCCCAGATCACCACCCCGCCGGAGGAGCGCCACCCGGTGCTGACCTACGTCGGGGCGTACGACGACAAGCAGGTGGCCGCCGCGATCCACCGCGAGCTGCTGCGCGACGGCCAGGTGTTCTACCTGCACAACCGGGTCGAGACCATCGACAAGGCGGTGCGGCGGCTGCGGGAGCTGGTGCCCGAGGCGCGGGTCGTCGCCGCGCACGGGCAGATGGGCGAGGAGGCGCTGGAGAAGGTGATGGTCGGCTTCTGGGAGAAGGAGTACGACGTCCTGGTCGCCACCACCATCATCGAGTCCGGCATCGACATCCCGAACGCGAACACGCTCATCCTGGAGCGCGCCGATCTGCTCGGCCTGGCGCAGCTGCACCAGATCCGGGGCCGGGTGGGCCGCGGCCGCGAGCGCGCGTACGCGTACTTCCTCTACCCGCCGGAGAAGCCGCTCACCGAGCACGCGCACGAGCGGCTGGCCACCATCGCCCAGCACACCGAACTGGGCGCGGGCATGTACGTAGCGATGAAGGACCTGGAGATCCGCGGCGCGGGCAACCTGCTCGGCGGCGAGCAGTCCGGCCACATCGAGGGCGTCGGGTTCGACCTGTACGTGCGCATGGTCGGCGAGGCGGTGCAGCAGTTCAAGGGCGGCGGCGCGGCGCAGGAGGAGGTCGCCGAGGTCAAGATCGACCTGCCGATCGACGCGCACCTGCCGCACGACTACATCGACTCCGAGCGGCTGCGCCTGGAGATCTACCGCAAGCTCGCCTCGGCCCGCGACGCGGCGGCGCTGCAGGAGGTGGTGGCCGAGCTGACCGACCGCTACGGCGAGCCGCCCGCCCCGGTGGCCAACCTGGTCGCCGTCGCCAAGCTGCGGATGACGGCCCGCGAGTACGGGCTCACCGAGATCTCGCTGCAGGGCAAGCACGTGCGGTTCAGCCCGCTGGAGCTGCCCGACTCCAAGCAGCTGCGGCTCAAGCGCTACCACCCCGACGCGGTGTACAAGACGGCGAACTCGCAGGTCAGCGTGCCCACGCCGATGACCCGCCGGGTCGGCGGCGAGCCGCTGCGCGACCAGGCGCTGCTCGACTGGTGCGCTCAGCTGCTCAAGGACGTGCTCGGATGACGAAGCGGTGGACCGTGGTGGACACGCCGGTCGGGCCGCTGGGCCTCGCCGTCGACGACATCGGGCTGTGCCGGGTGCTGTTCGGCGCTCAGGACGTGCCGGTCGAGGTCGATCCGCTGCTGGACGAGGTCGCCGAGCAGCTGCGGGCGTACTTCGCGGGAGAGCTGATCGACTTCACCGTGCCCGTGTCGATCCGCCGGGGCAGCGACTTCGAGCGGGCGGTCTGGGCCGAGCTGTCGCGCATCCCGTACGGCGAGACGCACACGTACGGCGAGGTGGCCCGCGCGGTCGGCGAGCCCGACGCGGCGCGGGCGGTCGGCATGGCCTGCAACCGAAACCCCGTCGGCGTCGTGGTGCCCTGCCACCGCGTCGTCGGCGCGGGCGGCAAACTCGTCGGCTTCGGCGGCGGCCTCCCCGCCAAACGCCACCTCCTCGAACTCGAAGCCCGCGTCCGCATGGAACACGACTGGCTCGCCTGACCCGCCCCGCCCGCCCACGCGGGCCGCGCGGCCCGCCCCTCAAGATCGTCCAACTTGCCTGGCACATGGGCGAATGCGCGCTCAAGATACGCCCGTCTGCCAGGCAAGTCGGACGATCATGGCGCCGCGCCGAGCGCGCCGGACTGGGCCGCCGGACTGGGCCGCCGGGCCGGGCGGCGACGGGGACGGAAAAGGCGGGCGGCCCGAGGGGCCTGCCCGCCTTTCGCGTCGTCGGGTCGGTCAGGAGTGGCGGGGGCGGGTGAGGACGGCGATGACGGCCCAGCCGAGGGCGAGGGCGGCGAAGCCGTAGCCGTAGGCCGGGTAGTCGATCGGCGGGGTGCCGATGAAGAAGTCCTGCAGCCAGCCCGCGCCCGCGGTGGCCGCGGTGGCGATCGCCGCGCCGAGCACGGCCACGGCCAGCACCGGGACCAGGCCCGAGCCGCTCTTCACCGCGACGCGTTCCGGCCCGGCCTGCCGGGGGATCAGCGACTTCGCACCGCGCGCGGCGAAGGCCAGGAACACCAGGTCGACGGCGACCGCGCCGGCCAGCAGCAGGAACGGCGGGATCGACTTCGGGAAGCCGGTGCCGGCCAGCAGACCCCACATGACCAGGCGGTACGCCAGGTAGCTCGCGGCGATCGCGGTGGCGGTCCAGCGGGCGCCGACCAGCGCGCGCGCCGCGACCAGGGTCAGCACGGCGGCGCCGACGATCCAGGCCGGGTACACCCCGGGCCCGACCGGCAGCGCGAAGCCCTGCACGGCGATGTCGTCGACCTGGCGGCCGATCTGGTCGGCGGCGAACTGCAGCAGGATCGGCTCGGCGGTGGGCGCGCCCGCCCGCCACGACTCCAGCGAGAGCACGCCGTACTCCTGGTGCTGGCTCGGGAAGAGCACGTTCTCCAGGAAGAAGCCCCAGATCGCGGCGCTGACCAGGATGCGCGCCCGGCTCGGCGGCGTCGAGATCCAGTAGCCGCGCGCGACGCCCAGCAGCATGAACGCGGTGCCGATGTACAGCAGCGCGTGGCTCGGGCTCCACGCCGTGATGTCCAGCCCGTTGATCCGGTGGTTCAGGATGTCGATCGGGATGGCCACCAGGAAGGTCGCGGTGCCGCCGACCATGAGGCGCTTGGCGAGCGCGTCCACCCCGACGTTGTGGTATGCCTGGAACAGCACCAGCACCACCACGATGACCGTGCCCGCGGTGTTGAGCAGGTGCGGCGGGGCCAGGTCGTCGCGCAGCCACTTGAAGTGCCACGACATGTCCCAGCTCGAGCCGAGCATCTTCAGGGCGAAGGCGATCAGCCAGAGCCGGTAGACGGCGGCGACCACCGCGGGGGCCTGCACCGCGTCGGGCCCTGTGCGGGCCAGGTCCACCCAGGCCGAGGTGGTGCGGGGAAGCGTCTGCGTCGTCACGGGCGGAATTCTGCCCTGCCGATGCCTGTTTACGGACCCCCCGAACACCTGAATCGACCCTGAGATCTCCCGGAGACTCCGTTCGTGAGAGAGTTGCCGGGTAAGAGCGTGTCTCTGGAGGATTCCGTGCGCCGTCTGACCGCCGCCGTCGGCCTTGTCGCCGCCATGCTGGCCCTGGCCGCCTGCCGGTCGAACCCCAACGTCGCCGCGTACGTGGGGGACACGACCATCACCGAGGACCAGGTCACCAAGCTTTACGACCAGATCAAGGCGATGCCGGGCATGAACCCGGAGTCCCTGCCGGAGCGGTCCCAGGTCGTGCAGATCCTGGTGCTGGACAAGGTGTGCGAGCGCGCCGCCAAGAGCGCCGGGGTGACCCCGCCGCCGCCGCAGGTGCCGGCCGGTCAGCCCGAGCTGACCGTGGTGCAGGCGCGCATGGAGGCCTGCCGCCAGGCGCTGCCGGCCAAGTCGGTCCAGCCGACCGACGCCGACCTGCGCGAGGTGTACGACAACGGCGTCGCGGTCGGCGCGATCAACGCGGCCGACCCGGCGAACGCCTTCGACCTGGTCAAGGACCAGCTCGCCGCGGGTGGCCAGGTCGCCGCCGCGCTGGGGCAGCGCCAGCAGCTGGAGCAGGCCGCCGAGTCGCTGGGCGTGTCCATCAACCCGCGCTACCGGACGCTGGCCATCCCGCTGCTGTCGTTCAACCAGGGCCCGGCGGTCACCGCCGACCTGGGCCAGCAGTCGTCCTCCGCGGTGACCGACAGCTGACGGTGTCCCGCCGGATAGTCCTGCTCGTCACCTCGCCGCGGATGCCGGCGGGGCTGCTCACGGCCGCCGCCTGGGACCTCGTCCGGACCCATCCGGTGCTGGCCGGTGCCGAGAGCGAGACCACGCACGCGCTGCGCACGTCGGGCGCGACGGTGACCGTCGTGCCCGAGCCGAACGCCACGCTGCTGCTGGAGGCGGCGCAGCCGGTGGCGGTGTGGCTGGCCGGGCCGGGCGGGGACGAGTTCCTCGCCCGCGAGCTGGGGCTGCGCCTGGCACGCGAGCCCGGCCTGGCCGAGCTGGAGCTGATGTACGGCTCGTGGGACCCGCCCGGCGCGCGGCTGCTGGACGCGGTCGCGGTGACCGAGCGGCTGCAGGCCCGCGACCCGTGGCGGGCCGAGCAGACCCACCGCACCCTGGCGAAGTACCTGCTGGAGGAGGCGTACGAGGCGTACGACGCCATCGTCGCCGGGGACCACGCGGCGCTGCGCGACGAGATGGGCGACGTGCTGCTGCAGGTGCTGTTCCACGCGCAGCTGGCGCAGGAGCTGCCCGAGGGCGCCGCCTGGAACGTCGACGACGTGGCCGGGGACTTCGTGGCGAAGATGATCCGGCGCAACCCGCACGTCTTCGCCGATACCCCGGTCGAGGACGTCGACGAGATCATCGCCAACTGGGAGCGGATCAAGGCCGAGGAGAAGGGCCACGCGGGTGCGCCGGCCGAGTCCGCGCTGGACGGGCTGACCTGGTCGCTGCCCGCGCTCACCCTCGCCGCGAAGATCCTCACCCGGATCGGCCGCCACGGCCTGCCCGCGCCGGAACCGTCCGACACCCTCGGCGGCAGGCTGCTCGCCCTGGTGGCCGCCGCCGGCCCCGACACCGACGCCGAGGCCGCCCTCCGCGAGGAGCTGCGCCGCTACGCCGCATCACTCGCCGACCGGCCCTGATCCCCGCGCGACACGCCAAGATCGCCCGACTTGCCTGGCAGATGGGCGAAAGCGCGCGCGAGATACGCCCATCTGCCAGGCAAAACGGATGATCGAGGGCGGGCTGGCCGACGGAGGGCGGGTGCGGCGGGTAGGTTGGGGCCGTGACGCTGGACTTCGCACCGCTGGCCGAGCACATCTGCGACGCGCTCCTGGAGTCGTCCCCCGAGCTGGCCGCGTCGGCCGGTGACCACCGGTTCGACGACCGGCTGCCCGACCTGTCCCCCGACGGGATCACCGCCGACATCGGCATGCTGAACGACGCGGCGGGCGCGCTGTCCCAGGTGGACGCCGACGACCTCGACGACGCCGAGCGGGTGGACCACGCCATCCTCAGCGCCCTGGTGGACCGGCAGCTGTTCGAGCTGACCCAGGTCCGGTCGTACCAGTGGAACCCGCTGCGGCACAACCCGGGCGGGCTGCTGCACAACCTGATCGCGCGCCCGTTCGCGCCGGTCGAGCAGCGGCTGCACGCGCTGGCCGGACGGCTGACGCAGCTGCCGGACGCGCTGGCCACGGCGCGGTCCGTGCTGCGCGACGCGCCGCGGATTCACCTGGAGACGGCCGCGGGCCAGTTCGCGGGCACCGCCGCCCTGGTCCGCGGCGAGCTGCCGGGGCTGCTCGTGCAGGAGCCGGGGCTGGCCGAGCAGATCCAGCCGATCGCGGCCGCCGCGGTGCTGGCCCTGGACGACTTCTCGGCCTGGTGCACCGAGCAGGCCGGACGTGGCGAGGGCCGCGATCCGCGGCTGGGCCGCCGGTTGTGGGAGGCGAAGCTGTGGCACACCCTCGACACCGAGCTGAGCGCCGCCGACGTGCTCAAACGCGCGCAGGAGAACCTGGAGCGGGTCACCGCCGAGCTGCGTGAGGTGGCCGCGGAGCTGGTGGGCGGCCCGGCCGACGACGCCACGGTGCGCCGCGCGCTGGACATGATCGCCGCCGAGCACCCCGACGATGCCACCATCGTGAGCCTGGCCCACCACGCGCTGGAGGAGACCACCGCGTTCGTACGCGAACACGACCTGGTCACCCTCATCGACGACCCGCTGGTCATCGAGGAGATGCCGGAGTTCTCGCGCGGCGTGGCGATCGCCTACTGCGACCCGCCGGGCGCGCTGGAGACGGCCGCGGTGCCCACGTTCTACTGCATCGCGCCGACCCCGGCGGGCTGGCCGGCGCAGCGGGTCGAGTCGTTCTACCGGGAGTACAACGACCACGCCGTACGCAACCTGACCGTGCACGAGGCGATGCCCGGCCACTTCCTGCAGCTGGCGCACGCCCGGCGCTACCGTGGCAGCACGCGGGTGCGGGCGCTGGGCCACTCGGGGCCGTTCGTGGAGGGCTGGGCCGTCTACGCGGAGCAGGCGATGGTCGAGCGCGGCTACGGCGGCCTGCCGGTGCGGGCCACGCAGCTGAAGATGCAGCTGCGGATGAGCATCAACGCGATCCTGGACCAGCTCGTGCACTGCGAGGATCTGAGCGAGGCCGACGGCATGGCGCTGATGCTGGACCGCGGCTTCCAGGAGGAGGGCGAGGCGGCGGGCAAGTGGCGCCGGAGCCTGCTCTCCTCGGCGCAGCTGTCGACGTACTTCGTCGGCTGGGCGGAGGTGGCCGAGCTGGCGCGGCAGCGCCCGGCCGGGGTGAGCGTGCGGGAATGGCACGACCGGATGCTGTCGTTCGGCTCGCCGCCGCCGCGTCACCTGCGCACACTGTTGTCCGTATGAGGGTTTGCGCCGCGCGGGGCCGATGGGAGAGGCTGTCGGCCATGCGTGTCACGTTGGCCCCTCTGCTGAGTGCGCTGCTCGCGCTCACCGGGTGCCAGGTCATCACCGACGACGGGGTCGCGCCCGACCGCGCGCGCCTCATCACCGACATGACCGCGCAGCTCCAGCGGGCCGCCTCGTACCGCTACCACGCGGAGTACCTGCTGGCGGGCGGTGCCAAGGGCGCCATCTCGCAGCAGACGGGCCCGGCCCGCACCGTGTTCGCGTACCCCGGCGGCCGGCTCGTGGTGGACTCCGGCGGCCATACCTCCTGCGTGACCGCGGTGCGCCCGGCGCGCTGCCAGGTCCGGCCGCTGCCCAGCGCCGGCCCCGCCGAGCTGACCGGCTACACCGAGGTCACCAAGCACGGCCTGGTCACCGCGCCGGTGGTGACGGGCCTGCTGCAGGCGGCGCAGCTGCAGTCGCAGGCCGATGTGGAGGCGTTCGACGCCACGCTGGCCGGGCGCCAGGCCACCTGCCTGGAGGTGTCCGGGCTGACCGACGCCGACGCGGGCGGGTTCACCGTCTGCGTGACGGCCGAGGGCGTGCTCGCGAGCTTCTCCGGCGTGGTCGGCGGGGTGAGCGTCGACCAGTCGCTGCTGCGCGTCACCGGGGCGCCCCCGGCGTCGGTGTTCGACCTGCCCGACGGCGCGCGGGTGACGGACCACCGGCCGCGGACCCCGGCGCCGTGACGGCTCGATAGGCTGCCCAGGTACGCACCTGCCGCTCCGGTCAGGGCTGTCACTGCCGACGACCACCACTGTGAGCGCAACGAACGAGGGAGCACACGTGGCCACCATTGAAGGCTTCGTAGCCCGGGAGATCCTCGACTCCCGCGGCAATCCGACCGTCGAGGTCGAGGTCGGTCTCGACGACGGCACCATCGCCCGTGCCGCGGTGCCGTCCGGCGCCTCCACCGGCGCCTACGAGGCGCTGGAGCTGCGCGACGGCGACAAGAGCCGCTACCTGGGCAAGGGCGTCGAGAAGGCCGTCACGAACATCGAGGACCAGATCGTCGATCAGCTGATCGGGTACGAGGCCAGCGAGCAGCGCCTGATCGACGCGAAGATGCTGGAGCTGGACGGCACCCCGGACAAGTCGGTGCTGGGCGCCAACGCCATCCTGGGCGTCTCGCTGGCGGTGGCGAAGGCGGCCGCCAAGAGCGCGGAGCTGAGCCTGTTCCGCTACCTGGGCGGCCCGAACGCGCACCTGCTGCCGGTGCCGATGCTGAACATCCTCAACGGCGGCGCGCACGCGGACTCCAACGTGGACATCCAGGAGTTCATGATCGCCCCGATCGGCGCGCCGAGCTTCCGTGAGGCGCTGCGCTCCGGCGCCGAGGTGTACCACGCGCTCAAGAGCGTGCTGAAGAAGAAGGGCCTGTCCACCGGCCTGGGTGACGAGGGCGGCTTCGCGCCGAGCCTGCCGACCAACGCCGCGGCGCTGGACCTGATCGCCGAGGCCGTGCAGGCCGCGGGCTACAGCCTGGGCACCGACATCGTGCTGGCGCTGGACGTGGCGGCGACCGAGTTCTACTCCGACGGCGCCTACCAGTTCGAGGGCGCCGCGAAGTCCCGCGACGAGATGATCGCGTACTACGCCAAGCTGGCCGAGTCGTACCCGATCGTGTCGATCGAGGACCCGCTGGCCGAGGACGACTGGGCCGGCTGGACCGCGATGACCCAGCAGCTCGGCGGCAAGCTGCAGATCGTCGGCGACGACCTGTTCGTCACCAACCCGACCCGCATCGCGCGCGGCATCGCCGAGGGCGCGGCCAACGCGGTGCTGGTCAAGGTGAACCAGATCGGCTCGCTGACGGAGACCTTCGACGCCGTCGAGCTGGCCCACCGCAGCGGCTTCCGCACCATGATGAGCCACCGCTCGGGCGAGACCGAGGACACCACCATCGCCGACCTCGCCGTCGCGATGGGCTGCGGCCAGATCAAGACCGGCGCCCCGGCCCGCTCGGACCGCGTCGCCAAGTACAACCAGCTGCTGCGCATCGAGGAGGAGCTGGCCGACGCGGCCCGCTACGCCGGCGCGGCCGCCTTCCCGCGGTACAGCGCGGGAAAGTGACGGTGTAAGGCCGTAAGGCCTAGCATGTGATCGAAGCTCCTTCCATGCGGTGGTACGGCGTGGAGGGGGCTTCGATCACCACGGGAGGGGAGGGGTGGTGCAGCGGCGACAGCCTGGTGGGCAGGGGCCGGTGCGTCGCTCCCGCGACGGGGGCCGTGGCACCCGTGGCACCGGCGGCACGCGCGCCCGTGACGGCGAGCGCTCGGCGAGCCGCCCGGCCGCCGCGCGGCGGGCCGCCGCGGCGGGCGCCGCGAAGCGCACCACCGCCCCGAACCCGAACGGCCTCACCGGCCGCGCGACCGTGCTGCTGGTGATCCTGGCCGCGCTGGCCCTGGGCTACGCCTACCCGGTGCGGGTCTACCTGACCCAGCTCGCCGAGATCGAGGCGCTGCGCCAGTCGCAGCTGGCCCAGCAGGAGCGCATCGCCGGGCTGGAGCGGCAGGCCGAGAAGTGGAAGGACGACGAGTACATCAAGGCTCAGGTCCGCCGCCGCTTCTACTGGGTCTATCCGGGGCAGACCCCGCTGGTGCCGATCTGGGACCCGGAGAAGCAGACCGACAAGGAGCTCGGCGCCGAGCCGGCCGCTCCGCCCCCGCCGGACAGCTGGTACGGCAAGCTCTGGTCCCGCCTGGAGCCGGAGCCCGAAAGCAAGAACTGAAGGAGCAGCAATGGATCGCGACCTCGTGCCGGCACCGGTGCGGCAGGAGGCGACCGAGGAGGATCTCGCCGCGGTCCGGGCGCAGCTCGGCCGGCCCACGCGCGGCACCCGCGCGGTGGCGCACCGCTGCCCGTGCGGCAAGCCGGACGTGGTGGAGACGGTGCCTCGGCTGCCCGACGGCACTCCCTTCCCGACGCTGTTCTACCTGACCTGCCCGCGGGCCACCGCGGAGTGCAGCCGCCTGGAGTCGGCCGGCCTGATGAAGGAGATGGCCGCCCAGCTGCGCGAGGACCCCGAGCTGCGCGCGGCGTACCTGAAGGCGCACGAGGACTACCTGACCCGGCGCGAGGCGGTCGGCCACGTGCCGGAGATCGAGCACGTCTCGGCCGGCGGCATGCCGGACCGGGTGAAGTGCCTGCACGTGCACCTGGGCCACGCGCTGGCGGTGGGGCCGGGGGTCAACCCGTTCGGCGACGAGGTGATCTCCCTGGTGGAGCCGTGGTGGACGGCGGGTCCCTGCGTTGAGTGAGCTGACCGTCCGCAAGGCGCGCACCGGCGACGTGCGCGGCATCCGGCACCTGATCGACACGTACAGCGGCGAGCGGCGGCTGCTCAGCAAGGCCACCGTCGCGATATACGAGGACGTGCCGGAGTTCCGGGTGGCGGTGGACGACGAGGGCGCGGTCGTCGGCTGCGGCGCGCTGCACGTGCTGTGGGAGGACCTGGCCGAGATCCGCACGGTGGCCGTGGACGCGGCCTGGCGCGGGCGCCGGGTGGGCCACCAGATCGTCGAGGCGCTGCTGGACGACGCGCGCGAGATCGGCGTACGCCGGGTGTTCGTGCTGACCTTCGAGACGCGCTTCTTCGGCTCGTTCGGCTTCGCCGAGATCGACGGCGCCCCCGTGCCGCCGCCGGTCTACGAGCAGCTCCTGCGCTCCTACGACGAGGGCGTCGCCGAGTTCCTGGGCCTGGAGCGCGTCAAGCCCAACACCCTCGGCAACACCCGCATGCTCCTGCACCTCTAGAAAGGAAGGGCACCTTCTTAACGCTTTCCGTAGAGGAAGGGCACCTTCTTAACGCTTGTAGGGTGATCTCGTGGGAGATGCCGTCGCCGCGATCGACTGCGGCACCAATTCGATCCGCCTGCTGGTCACCGACGGCGAGCGCGATCTGGATCGCCGGATGCGCATCGTGCGCCTGGGCGCCGGGGTGGATCGGACCGGACGGCTCGACCCGGCCGCGATCGAGCGCACCCGGGTCGCGCTGGCGGAGTATCGCGAGGTCATCGAGGCGTTCGGGGTGAGCCGGATCCGGATGGTGGCCACCAGCGCCAGCCGCGACGCCGCCAACGCGGCCGACTTCCACGGCATGGTCCGGGTCACCCTGGGGCAGCCCGCCGAGATCATCAGCGGTACGGAGGAGGCCGCGCTCTCCTTCGCCGGGGCCGTGTCCGGGCTCGGCGGCGAGGGGCCGTACCTGGTCGTGGACATCGGCGGCGGCTCGACGGAGTTCGTCCGGGGCGGCCGGTCGGTGGACCGCTCGATCAGCATGGACATGGGCTGCGTACGCATGACCGAGCGGCACCTGCCCACCGACCCGCCCACGCCGGAGCAGCTGGCCGCGGTGGTGCGCGACGTCGACGAGCAGGTGGCGCGGGCGCTGGCGCACGTGGGCGCCGGTCCGGCGACGCTGGTCGGGGTGGCCGGCACGGCGACCACGCTGGCGGGCGTCGCCCTCGGCCTGGACCGCTACGACTCGGCCCGGATCCACCACTCGGTGCTGCCGGCCGCGGCGGTGGAGGAGCTGGCCGCGCGGCTGGCCGCGATGGACCACGACGCGCGGGCGGCGATCCCGGTGATGCACCCGGGACGGGTGGACGTCATCATCGCGGGCGCGCTGATCCTCCGCGAGATCATCCGGCAGACCGGGTTCACCGAGATCACCGTCTCCGAACACGACATCCTCGACGGCATCGCCGCCTCGATCCTGCGCTGACCAGCTATTTTCCTGCCACGGTGTGGCGCTTGTTGCAGTAGTGTGCTTTGAACAGTACCGTGCATCGCGTGGATACCTCTCAGCTCCTCAAGGGGGTGCTCGACCTGGCCGTGCTCGCTGTGCTGCGCGACGACGACGGCTACGGGTACGACATCCTCCGCCGCCTGCGGACCGCGGGGCTGTCCGAGATCGGGGACGCCTCGGTCTACGGGACCCTGCGCCGGCTGTTCGCCGCCGGCTACCTGACGACCTACGTGGTCCCCTCCGAGGAGGGGCCGCACCGCAAGTACTACGCCCTCAACGCCGCCGGGCGCACCCAGCTCAAGCAGGGTGCCGAGATCTGGGGCGAGTTCGCGTCCACCATGAACACACTGCTGCGGGAGCCGGCATGAGCGAACAGAGCGACATCGCACAGTACGCGGCGCAGGTCGGTGCCGCCCTGTCCGATCTGCCCGAGCAGGTGCGCAACGACCTGCTGGAGGACCTGCCCGCGCACCTGGCCGAGGTCGCGGCCGAGCTGCGCGCCGAGGGCGCTGGCGCGACGCTGGCCGACCGGCTCGGGCCGCCGAGCGCCTACGCCGCCGAGCTGCGCGCCACGCTGGGCCACCCGGGGGTCCCAGCCGCGCCGCGGCCCTGGCCGGGAGGCTGGTGGGCCGGGTGCAGCAGCGGTGGCGCGCAGTGGACCGCAGGCTCGGCCCCGTCATCGGGTACGAGCGCCTCGGCGACTTCCTGGCCCTGCTGCGCCCGGCGTGGTGGGTGGTGCGCGGCTGGCTGGCCGCGATGCTCGTCGCGCAGCTGTGGCGGGACGGCGACGGGCCGGGCCTGCTGCCCCGGCTGGAGGGCAGCACGCTGCTCGGCCTGTTCCTGACCGCCGGTGCCGTGATCGGCTCGATCTGGCTCGGCCGCCGCACGCTCGCGCGCCCGCCGGCCCGCCGGTCGGCCCGGCTCGCGCTCGGCGGCGCCACGGCCGTGCTGGCGGTGTTCGGGCTGGTGCTCGTGGTCGAGGCCGACGACCGCGCCGCGCGGGGTTACTGGGAGACCGCGGGCGGGTATGTCGTCAACCCGTACGACCAGGTCAGCGACGTGTTCGTGCTCGGGCCGGACGGCCAGGTCATCCAGGGCGCCCGGATCGTGGACCAGACCGGCAACCCGGTCCTGATCGGCTGGTGCGCCCAGAGCAACCACAACGCGTTCGACGCGAACTGGGAGTGGCGCATCGTGTACCCGGCGTGCCCGGATCTCACGCCGCCGCAGCTGCCGTGGGCACCGGCCTCGCCCGCCCCGCTGCCCTGGGCGAGCCCGTCGCCCGGTGGGGTGATCCCGTCGCCGTCCTCGGCCCCGGCCACGACGGGCCCTTCCGCCGCCGCGCCCTCGGCGAAGCCCTCGCTGACACCATCTGCGCAGGTCAGCCCTAGTTCCTGATCGGAGGGCCGCGACCCGGCGGCGACAGTGTCCCCGTTGCCGCCGGGTTACGCAAACGAGCACTGCCACCTGCGGGGTCGCGCGGATTCACAGCAACCGTTAAGGTGACGCGGTCTCGCGTGACGCTTCGCGGGACGACAGGCCTTCGTCACGGCGGTTCGATCCGGACGAGGGCAACCCCTCGGAAGGAACAGAGCAATGAGCGAGCAGGTAACGCCCGCGGTCCCCGAGACCACGGAGCCGGAGAAGAAGTCGTCCGTCGCGGGCGGTATCGGCAAGAAGATCCTGGGCTACGCCCTGGGTGCCGCGATCATCTTCGGTGGCGGTCTGGCCTGGAAGTACCTGAGCGGTGACACCGACATCGCCAAGGCCGGCGACTGCATCACCGAGGCCGCCAGCGCGGACGACATGAAGGTCGTCGGCTGCGACAAGCCCGAGGCCAAGTACAAGGTGCTGGGCGTCCTGGAGGACGTGAGCGAGACCGAGGCCGACTCCGACACGGGCTGCGGCCAGTGGCCGGCCACCACCGACCTCTTCTCGATCATGGAGCGGGGCAAGACCAAGGGCAAGTTCCTCTGCCTGGGCCCCGTGGCCTGAGCTGAGCTCACGTCCGGCTGAGGCCGGCGCGGCGGCGTGGTGAGTTACGACCATAAGTCGTAACTTTCGCCACGCCGCCGCTGTCTTCCCCGGTACCGTCCGGTGTGGTTGGCTACCCGGAACACCACGACTGTGCGACCAGCCAATGATGACTGACCGACAGGAGGACGACCGATGGGTGAAACGGTCATCTACCCGAGCAACGGCGGCACCAGCGAGGGTTACCTCGCGCTGCCCAAATCAGGCGGCGGACCCGCGGTCATCGTGATCCAGGAGTGGTGGGGGCTGGTCCCGCACATCGTCTCGCTGGCCGACCGGTTCGCCGACGCGGGCTTCGTCGCCCTCGCCCCCGACCTCTACCACGGCGCCCAGACCACCGAGCCCGACGAGGCCGGCCGGCTGATGATGGGCCTGGCCATGGACCAGGCCGCCAAGGACATCGCGGGTGCCGCGGAATACCTGGCCGGTCGCCCGGAGACCACCGGCGGGGTCGGCGCGGTCGGCTTCTGCATGGGCGGCAGCCTGGCCCTGTGGTCCGCCACGTTCAGCGACCGGATCACCGCCGCGGTGGGCTTCTACCCCGCCGTGCCGTGGGAGCGCATGTCCCCGCAGTGGGCCAATTACGAGGGCAAGACCGCCCTGATCCACTGCAGCGAGGAGGACGGCACCTCCGCGGCCGAAGGCATCAAGGCCGCCCGCGCCGCGATCGAGGAGGCCGGCGGCACCTGCATCGTGCACGACTACCGGGGCACCCGGCACGCGTTCGTCAACGACGACCGGCCCGAGGTCTACAACGCCGCGGCCGCCGCCAGCGCCTGGGCCCGCACCGTAGAGCTGCTGCGCACCCACCTGTGACCGCGGAGGAGCTGGCCCGGCTCGACGAGGCGATCTCCGGCTGCCGCAAGTGCCCCCGGCTGGTGGCCTGGCGGGAGGAGGTCGCCGCGACGAAGCGGGCGGCGTTCCGCGACCAGGAGTACTGGGGGCGTCCCGTCCCCGGCTTCGGCGCGGCCGACGCCCGCATCCTCATCCTCGGGCTGGCTCCGGCCGCGCACGGCGGCAACCGGACCGGGCGCATCTTCACCGGCGACCGCAGCGGGGACGTGCTCTTCGCCGCGCTGCACCGGGTGGGCCTGGCCAACCAGCCCACCAGCGTGTGGCGCGACGACGGGCTGCGGCTGGACGGCGTGCGCATCGCGGCGTCCGTCCGCTGCGCGCCGCCGGAGAACAAGCCCACCCCGCTGGAGCGGGACACCTGCGCGCCGTGGCTGCACCGGGAGGTCACGCTGCTGCGCCCGACCCTGCGGGTGGTGCTCGCGCTCGGCGCGTTCGCCTGGACGGCCTGGTGGCCTACGCTGTCCACGGTGTACGGCGTCAAGCCGCCGGTGCCGCGTCCCGCCTTCGGGCACGGGGCGCTCGTCCTCCCGCAGGGCGGGCCGCCGGGTCCGGAACGAGGCCCGGCGCTGCTCGGCTCGTACCATGTCAGCCAGCAGAACACCTTTACCGGGCGGCTCACGCCCGCGATGCTGGACGGCGTGCTGAGCCAGGCGAAGCACCTGGCCGGCCTCGACTGAGGCGGGCCGGCGAGAACATTCGGAGCGGGGAAGCCATGGGAGCGTTGCGTCGCTGGTGGCCGCTGCTGGCCGTGGCCGCGCTGCTGATGGCGGCGGCTGCGACAGCATCGGTCTCGGTGCTGCCCGTCGGGCGGGCGCTGCCGGAGCAGTCGGCGACCCCGGTCCCGAGCCCGACCGCCACCGCGTCGCCGTCCCCGCGTACGCCGACCCCGTCACCGTCCGAGGCGGCCCAGGCGGCCGGTGACTCGGGCTGGCTGGGCGTCGTCGCGATCGGCGTGCTGCTGGCCATCGGGGTCGCGGTGCTGGTCGCGCTGCTCGGCGCCGCCGCCCGGTCCACCACGAAGTTCCGCCGCCGCGCGATCCGCGAGCGGCCGCCGGTGCGCATCGCGCAGTTCACCGACGAGGAGGAGGTCGTCGCGGCGCTCGACGCGGGCCTGCTCGACCTCGACGACGACGCGGCCGACCCGCGCACCGCCGTGATCGCCTGCTGGGTGCGCCTGGAGCAGGCCGCGGCCGCCGCCGGGGTGCCGCGCCTGCCCGGCGACACCGCGACCGACCTGGTGGTGCGCATGCTCGCCCGGCGCCACCTGGACGCGGGCCTGCTCAACGCGTTCGCCGACGTGTACCGGCGCGCCCGCTACGCCACCCACCGCGTCGACGACGACATGCGCCTGCAGGCCCGGGGCTCGCTGCACCGGCTGCGCGACGAGCTGACCGCCGGCGCCCGCAGCGAGGTGGGAGCATGACCGAGCACCGGAACGATCTCGACGACACCTCGCTGCACGATCTGCTGGGCGGATTCAGCGCCGGTCCGGAGCGGCCGGTGGTGGCGCGCGCGCCGCGCACCGCCTCCACGCGCTGGCTGAGCTTCGCCGCCTTCACGGCCGGCTGGACCGCCGTGGGCTGGATCGTGCTCGAGGTGTTCAGCCTGACCATGCCGCTGCCGCTGGTCTTCGCGGTGGCGCTGACCCTGGTCGGGGTATGGCGGATGGCCCGCTCGCTCAAGGCCCCGCTGCCGCCCCGGCGCGCGGGCCGGAGCACCGCCGAGGACCAGTCCGAGGTGACCGACGGGCTGCGCCTGGCCGTCGCCCGCTGGGAGACCATCCTGGAGTGGAGCCACACCGACGGGGCCCGCTTCCAGCGCCGGGTGCAGCCGCGCCTGGCCGAGCTGGTGGACGAGCGGCTGCGCCAGCGCCACGGCGTCAACCGTGCCACCGAGCCCGAGCGCGCGCGTAGGCTGCTCGGTGATCCGCTCTGGACGTTCCTCACGGTGCCGTCCAAGCGCCCGCCCAGCCCTCGCGAACTCGATGTGATCGTCAATGCCTTGGAGAGACTGTGAGCATGCAACCGATCCCCGCGGCTGAGGTGGGACGCCTCGCCCAGCAGGTGCTCGACCGGGTCGGCACCGTCATGGTGGGCAAGCGGGACTCCCTGGAGCTGGTGCTGGCGGGCATCCTGGCCGGCGGCCACGTGCTGCTGGAGGACCTGCCCGGCCTGGGCAAGACGCTGACCGCGCGCACCTTCGCGCAGGCGCTCGGCCTCGACTTCCGCCGCCTGCAGTTCACCCCGGACCTGCTGCCCGCCGACGTGACCGGCTCGTTCCTGTACGACCAGCGCAGCCACGACTTCACCTTCCGGGCCGGACCGGTGTTCACCAACCTGCTGCTCGCCGACGAGATCAACCGCACGCCGCCGAAGACGCAGGCGGCGCTGCTGGAGGCGATGCAGGAGAAGCAGGTGTCCGTCGAGGGCGTGACCTACCGCCTGGAGGCGCCGTTCCACGTGCTCGCCACCGCCAACCCGATCGAGTACGAGGGCACCTACCCGCTGCCCGAGGCGCAGCTGGACCGCTTCATGCTGCGCGTCTCCTTCGGCTACCCGGAGGCCGACGAGGAGCTGAACGTGCTGCGCCGCCGCATGGTGCGCCGCCGCGAGGAGTCCGAGGTCGAGCCGGTGGTGGACGCCAAGACGCTGCTGCGCATGCAGGCCGGGCTGGAGGAGATCGAGGTCGAGGACTCGATCTGCCGCTACCTGGTGGCGCTGACCGCGGCCACCCGCGAGCACCCGGCGGTGCTGGTCGGCTCGTCGCCGCGCGGTTCGCTGGCGCTGCTGCTGCTGTCGCGGGCGCGTGCCGCGCTGGCCGGGCGGGACTACGTCATCCCCGAGGACGTCAAGGCGGTGACCCTGCCCGCGCTGGCCCACCGGATCACGCTGCGGCCGGAGATGTGGCTCAAGCGCATCGACCCGGTCAGCGTGGTGGCCGAGGTGCTGGCGGCCACGCCCGCGCCGGTCAGCGGCGCGCTGCCCAGCCACGCGGGCGGTGCCCCGGGCCAGCGGCCGAGCCCGGTCCGCAGCGGCCGGCTGGCCGACCTGGAGGACGACCTGCTGGGCGAGCCGCCATACCGGTCGACCGGGCTGCGGGGCTGAGATGGCCCAGCCCGCCGAGGGCGACCTGGAGCCCGTGGCCTCCACCGACACCGGCGACAACTGGGCGCCGACCCGGGCGCTCGGCCGGGCGGTGCTCATCGCCGGGATGCTGCTGATCGCCGCCGTGCTGCTGGGCCGCACCGAGCTGGTGATCCTGGCCGCGCCGCTGGCGCTGAGCGTGGCGTTCGCGCTCGGCAAGCGCCCGCGTACGCTGCCCGGCCTGCGGCTGTCCACCGTGGAGTCGTTCCCGGTGGAGGGCGGCGAGCTGGGTGCGACGGTCGAGGTGGAGAACCGCGACACGGTCGGCTACGACCTGACCGTGGTGCACCTGCAGCACTCGCCCTGGCTGCGGCTGGAGGGCGGCACCGACCCGAACGCGCCCCGGCGCGGCCCGCGCGGCGGCAACCGGCCGTACGTGACCTTCGTGCCGCGCGGCGTCGCGACCGCGGTCGAGCTGGCCGGCCCGGCGGTGCGCTGGGGACGGCACTGGCTCGGCCCCGCCTCCGCGCACGCCGTCGCCGCGGACGGGCTGCTGGTCAGCCGGGCCGTGGTCACCGGCGCGCTGGGCGTGAAGGTGTACCCGCTGACCGATCCGTTCAAGGCCGACGAGGCGATGCCGCGCGCGGCCGGGCTGGTCGGCCAGCACCGCTCCCGCCGCCCCGGCGAGGGCGGCGAGCTGGCGGGCGTACGCCAGTTCGCGCCCGGTGACCGGCTGCGCCGCGTCGACTGGCGGGTGTCGCTGCGCACCGAGCGGCTGCACGTGGCCGCCACCCTGTCCGACCGCGACGCCGAGGTCGTGGTGCTGCTGGACCTGCTCGCCGACGCGGGCCGCTCCGAGGGGGTCGGCGGCACGGCCTCCGTGCTGGACCGCTCGGTGCGCGCGGCGGCCGCGATCGCCGAGCACTACCTGCACCGCGGCGACCGGGTGTCCGTGCTGGAGTACGGCGCCCAGGCCCGCCGCCTGCGCCCGGCCAGCGGCCGCCGCCAGTACCTGACCGTGCTGGAATGGCTGCTGGACGCGCACCCCAGCCCGACCGCGCAGGAGCGGGGCGGGGCGCAGCTCGCGGCGGGCATCTCGTCGGCGGCGCTGGTGGTGGTGCTGACGCCGCTGCTGGACGCCCGCTCGGCGGCGATGCTGGCGGGCCTGTCCCGCTCGGGCCGTTTCGTGGTCGCGGTGGACACGCTGCCCTCGGACCTGGCCTCGCCCACCGTCAACAGCTGGACCGACCTGTCCCACCGGCTGTGGCGCGCGGAGCGGGAGAACACCATGGGCCAGCTGGGCGAGCACGGGGTGCCGGTGGTCGCCTGGGCGGGCGCGGGCAGCCTGGACGCCGTGCTCCGGGACGTGTCGCGGCTGGCCGCCGCGCCGAAGGCGGTGCGCTGATGAAGCAGCTGATGCAGCAGGTACGCGAGCTGGGCCGGGTCACCGGCGCGCCGCTGCTGGTGCGCGGGACGGTGTTCCTGGCAGCCTTCGCCGGGCTGCTGCTGGCCGCACCGTCCGGCATGCCGTCGCAGGCGCTGCTCGGCTTCTTCGTGCTGGCCGTCTACCCGGCGCTGCTGCCGGGCGGGGCGGCGCCGCTGGTGGTGATGCTCGCCACGATCTGCCTGTGGCTGGCCGACACGCTGCTGTTCCTGGCACAGCCGTCGCTGGGGCGGCTGCTGGGCACGGCCGCCGCGCTCTACCTGCTGCACTCCGGCGCGGCGCTGGCGGCGGTGCTGCCATACGACGCGATCGTGGACAACCAGGTGCTGCTGCGCTGGGCGGGCCGGGCGGCGCTGGTGCTCGCCGCGACCGGCGTGCTCACCCTGCTGCTGGTCAACGTGCTGCCGGGCCTGTACATCTCCACGCCGACCGTCGCCCTGGTGATCGGCCTGGCCGTGGTGGCGGGGGCCGTGGCGTTGCTCACCAGGCTGGGCAGGCGGCCCTGATCGGGGCGGCGTGACGGCCGTCGCTGTCCGGGATCACAGGCGTCAGCGCTGATCAGCGGCGTGCTACGGGCGTAGCGTGAAGTCGTGAAGCCAGTACGGATCCTGGTGGTGGGCGCGGGCCATGTCGGCCTCTACGCCGCCCTCCGCCTGACGGGCAAGTTGCGCGCGAGCGAGGCCGAAGTGACGGTTGTCGACCCGCAGCCGCACATGACGTACCAGCCGTTCCTCCCCGAGGCGGCGGCCGGCAACATCTCCCCCCGGCACACCGTCGTGCCGCTGCGCCGGGAGCTGCGCGACTGCAAGGTCGTGCACGGCTCCGTGACCAAGGTCGAGCACTCCCGCAAGACCGCGATCGTGCAGCCGGTGGTGGGCCCGTCCCGGGAGATCCCGTACGACCACATCATCGTCGCGCCCGGCAGCGTGTCGCGCACCCTGCCGATCCCCGGCCTGCGCGAGCACGCGGTCGGCTTCAAGACCATCGGCGAGGCCATCTGGCTGCGTAACCACGTGCTGGAGTGCCTCGACATCGCCGCCGCCACCACCGACGAGCAGACCCGCAGGCGGGCGCTGACGTTCGTGGTCGTCGGGGCCGGCTTCGCCGGCGTCGAGGCGCTCGGCGAGATGGAGGACATGGCCCGCGACGCGCTGCGCTACTACCCGGAGCTCAAGGCCGACGACATGCACTGGGTGCTGGTCGAGGCCACGCAGCGGGTGCTGCCCGAGGTCGGCCCGCAGATGGGCGCGTACACCGTGGAGGCGCTGCTCAAGCGCAACATGGACCTGCGCCTGGGCACCCGGCTGGAGTCCTGCGTCGACGGCGTGGTGAAGCTGTCGGACGGCGGCGAGTTCGCCGCGGACACCATCGTGTGGACCGCCGGCGTCAAGGCGCACCCGATGATCGCCGCGACCGACCTGCCGCGCAACGCCCAGGGCAAGCTGACCTGCGACGCGACGCTGCGCGTGGTGGACGGCGACCAGCTCGTCGAGGGCGCGTGGAGCGCGGGCGACTGCGCCGCGGTGCCCGACCTCACCGCCGCCGCGGGCGAGATGTGCTCGCCGAGCGCGCAGCACGCGGTGCGGCAGGCCCGCCGCCTGGCGGACAACCTGATCGCCACCGTGCGCGGCCGAGGCATCCGGGAGTACCGGCACAAGCACGTGGGCTCGGTGGCCAGCCTCGGCCTGCACAAGGGCGTGGCGCACGTGTACGGCTTCAAGGCCAAGGGCCTGGTCGCCTGGTTCATGCACCGCACGTACCACATGAGCCGCATCCCGTCGCTGAACCGCAAGGTCCGGGTGATCGCCGACTGGACCCTGGCCCTGTTCCTCAAGCGCGAGGTGGTCTCGCTGGGCGCCCTCCACCAGCCCATGGACCCCTTCGCCCAGGTCACCCAGCCGACGCAGCAGCCGTAATCTTCAAGATCGAAGGCCCCCGCCGTGCCGTTCAGCACGGCGGGGGCCTTCGATCTTGTACGGGTGGAGCGTTACCAGGTGCGGGGCCAGTAGACGACGTCGGCGGCGGGGGTGCCGGGGCCGAGCAGGGCCTCCAGGGTGCGCAGCAGCTCGCCGTGGCGGGGGTGTTCGGGGGTGAGCACCACGCAGGACGCGTTCCACTTGGTGAGGTCCTTGCGGGCGTCCAGGCGGTGGTCGTCGTTGATCGCGGGCACGGTGCCGGTGCGGGCCACCTCGGACAGCACCCACGACGTCGGCCGGCGGCCGATGCCCATGGTGGCCTTGCCGTCGGTGCCGTGCGGGCCGATGAAGAAGCCCTCGGGCAGCCCGAACGCCGTCTGCGCCGCGGTCGCGTACCGCATGGGCAGGGGTTTCTCCGGGGTGGGCAGCGGCACCGTCATGATCACGTCGCCGTCCCCGGCGCAGCGGCGCCACAGGCCGTCGGCGAAGAAGGCGGGCACGGGCGGGCGGTCGGCGGTCGGCAGCGGCGTCGGGAACAGCGGCAGCAGCGCCGCCCCGACCAGCACCGGAACGCCGATCCGCAGCGGGCGGCGGGCCGACCGGGCGGCCTCGCCCAGCGCCACCACCAGCAGCACCGCGACCAGCGGGATGGCGGCCAGCGCGAAGCGCATCGGCAGCGCGCCGTCCACCACCGGCACGTGCATGAGCAGCCGGTACGGGCCGGGCAGCGGGGTCCGCTGGCCGTTGAGCATGATCTGCGGGCCCAGCGCCAGCGTGCTCATGCCCAGCGCGCCTGCCCCGACGGCCACCGCCAGCGGGTTGCGGCGCAGCCAGACCAGCAGGCCCAGCGACAGCAGCACCAGCGGCCAGCCGAGGAAGGTGTTGTACTCCGCCGGGCCGGTGGTCAGCCGCGCCGCGGACTCGTCCCCGGCGAGCGTCAGCGGCGAGAACGCGGTGAAGCTCGCCAGGTCGGCCGAGAAGTAGAACGGGCTGAACACGCCGTCGGCCACCGACTGGGGGCCCTTGAACTGCACCCACAGCGGGTACGCCAGCAGCACCACCGCCGTGCCCACGGCCACGAACAGCCCCGCCGCGAAGCGGGCCAGCACCAGCCGGGCCGGGCGGGTGATCGCGACGTACACGACGGTCACGATGATCAGGGTGAGCGCGGTGAGGAACAGGGTCTCCTCACCGATGAACACCTGGAGGCTGACCAGCAGGCCGAACAGGGCGCCGAGCAGGAGCAGCCGCCGGGGGTGGGTGTATTCCGCGCGGGCGGCGCGGGCCAGCGCGACGACGCACCACAGCATCGGCGGGATCAGCCACTGGGCGGTCATGTGCAGGTGGCTGTTGGACTGCGACACCATGCCCGGGGCGAACCCGCAGCACGCGGCGCCCACCGCGGCGGCGATCCGGTGCGCGCCCAGCGTCCGGTGGAACAGGAAATACCAGGCGATGGCGGTGCCGGCCAGGTTCAGGGCGACCAGCAGCGAGAACGTGGTCGCGGCGCCGTAGGCCAGGGTGACCGGGGCGAACAGCCCGCCGAGCAGGATCACCGTGGTGTTGGCCAGCAGGTTGACGCCGTACGGGGCGTTCAGGCGGTCGCTGACGAGCGAGAAGTCGCCGCTCCACAGCATCGTGTCGTGGGCCAGGAACCACTCGTAGAGGATCTGGTCCGGCGGGTTGAGCGCGAGCGTGCGGGTGTCCGGGTCCGGCCACAGCCCGAGGGTGAGCCAGCCTGCCAGAGCCAGGAATCCCGCGCAGGCCAGAACGTCGAGCGGCCACCGCCGCCGCGGCGGTGACACGGGCGCGGGTGCCCCCGATGCACCCCGCTGCCCGGGGACTACGGGATCGGCGGTGGTGGTGAGGGCGGGCGCGGTGCTCGTCACGCGCTTGACCCTAGCGCTTCGGCTGCCTGACCGCCCCGCGACCATCACGCCACGTGTCCGTTCGCCGCTGGGCGACAACGGGCGTGCCCCCGACGGGGTCCACCCGCTACGGTGGCAGGGCACGCTTGGTCGTGCAGCGCCCGGGTGGTGGAACGGCAGACACGGTTGCCTTAAAAGCGACTGCCGAAAGGCGTGCGGGTTCGACCCCCGCCCCGGGCACCAGGAGGATGGCGGCGTACGCCGGAATGGCAGCGCGGCATCGGCCGAAAGGCGCGCCGAATGGCGTACTGAAAAGTCTTGCAAAAAGTGACGCGCTCCGATCGCCTGCCACGGGGGAAGCGGGCGATTGGAGCGCGTTGGGGACGAGCATAGCGAGCCTCCGGCGGTCTGTCACCCCTTGGCCGCCCGCTTTAAGGCACAAATTCGCCGACGTTCGGCCATGCTCCGGCAACCGGTTCGCGGGAGGTAATTCGCCGTCAATTAATTAAGGTTCCGTAAAGAAGCGGCGTGTCGATTGGCGTCAACGCGACGGCCGCCGCATACGCGTGCCGCCGGGCGTGTGGGGCACCTCGGCGCAGGGCATGAACCCGCAGCGCTCGTACACCCGCCTCGCGGTGTCGTTGCCCGCGGCGACCTCCAGCACCACCTCGGCCCGGCCCAGGTCACGAGCCCAGCCGGCCACCGCGTCGACGAGCTGCTCGGCGATCCGCCGCCCGCGCGCCGCCGGGGACACCCACATGGAGACCAGCTCGACGGCGTCCTGCCCGCCCTCCGGCAGATAACCTCCCGCCAGGCCCGCCGGCACGCCGTCGAGCAGTGCCGCGAAGCTCGCCGACGCCGGGCTGTCCAGCCGGGCCCGCCACTCCTGCTCGGCCCGGTCCCGCTCGCGCTCGAACGTCGAGCCGAACGCGTACGGCGCCTCCTGCAACGCGTTGAGCCGCAGCTCACGTAGTGTCTGCCAGTCGTCGCCGGTCAGCCGGTCCACCGTGATCGTCATGTGTCACTCCCAGGTCCGCGAGCCGTCACCCGCCGACGGCGATCATGCAGTAAAACGTCGATCACCGCAGGTGCGTTAATCCGCTACTCTGTCGGGCACAACCCATGTGGAGGAGGCGAGACCCGCTGTGAAGAGTTCGAACCCGGTGCTCGGCCGCATCAGCGCGGCGGCTGCTCAGCAGCCGCGGTATACCGTGCCGGGCCAGGGCGCCCCGGCGGGCTACCCGCAGGCTGACGGCCAGGGCTACGGCTACCCCGAGGTGGTCCAGTCCGGACAGGCCGACCGGATGACCGTCGACGACGTCGTCGTCAAGACGGTGTCCCTGCTCGCGATCACCGCGCTGTTCGCGGCGATCTCGTGGGCCGTGGTGCCGCTGGAGGTCATCAAGCCGGTCTGGTACGGCTCGATGTTCCTGGGCGTGATCGTCGGTCTGGCGATCTCGTTCGCGCAGATCACGAACGCCGCCGTGATCATCGGTTACGCCGTGATCGAGGGCATCTTCCTCGGTGTGGTGAGCAAGGTCTACGACTACCTGTTCGACGGCATCGTGCTGCAGGCGGTCATCGCGACGCTCGGCGTGTTCCTCACCATGGCCGTGCTGTACAAGGCGAAGATCATCCGGGCGACGCCGAAGTTCATGCGGGTCGTCATCGGCATCGCCGCCGGCCTCGGCGTCGTGATGCTGGTGAACCTGGTGCTCTACTTCTTCACCGGCGTGGTCAGCCCGCTGCGGGACGGCAGCCCCATCGCGATCGGCTTCAGCCTGGTCTGCATCGTGGTCGCGGCGCTGATGTTCGTGGTCAACTTCAAGCAGATCGAGGACGGCATCGCCGCCGGCCTGCCGCGCAAGTACGGCTGGCTGGGCGCGTTCGGCATCCTCGTCGAGCTGGTCTGGATGTACCTGGAGTTCCTGCGCCTGCTGTCGTACTTCTCGGAGGACTGACCGCGGCCTGGTCACACCAGGACGGACACGACGACCGACGCCCCGGGGCCGCCCCGGGGCGTCGGCCCGTTTCCGGGCCGGGACAATCTTCAGGCGTGAGCACCGAGCAGCTGATGCGCGCCGTGGAGCTACTGGTCAACCAGGTCGGACACTGGACGCCCGAACGGTGGCGCGACCGTGGCGAGCCGGTGCACCGCCTGGTCCAGTCCTTCGCCGACCAGTCCGCGGACCTGGCGAGCACGCCGCGCCGCCCCGTGCCGCGCCTGTCCGATCTGGCCCTGCCCGATCAGCTCCGCGTGGTCACCGCCGACCTCATCGCCGCCGGCCCCACCCCCGCGCAGACCGCCGCTGCCGCCGCCGACCTCGCCGCCCTCCGCCGCCTCCTGACATAAGGAAGGGCACCTTCTTATCGGAATCCGTAGAAGAAGGTGCCCTTCTTAACCTCTGCCTGATGGCAGCGGCCGCGATCAGCTCAGGCGCTCGATGATCATCGCCATGCCCTGGCCGCCGCCGACGCACATCGTCTCCAGGCCGATGCTCTTGTCGTGCCACTGCAGGTTGTTGATGAGCGTGCCGGTGATGCGGGCGCCGGTCATGCCGAACGGGTGGCCGACCGCGATCGCGCCGCCCATCACGTTGACCTTCTCCAGCGGCAGGCCCAGCTCGCGGTAGGACGGGATGACCTGCGCCGCGAACGCTTCGTTGATCTCCGCGAGGTCGATGTCGCCGATGCCCATCCCGGCCCGCTTGAGCGCCTGGCGGGTGGCCTCGACCGGGCCGATGCCCATGATCTCGGGGCTCATCGCGGTCACGCCGGTGGAGATGATCCGGGCCAGCGGGGTGAGGCCCAGCTCCCGGGCGCGAGTGTCGCTCATGACGACCACGGCGGCGGCGCCGTCGTTCAGCGGGCAGCAGTTGCCTGCCGTGATCCGGCCGTCGGGGCGGAACACCGGCTTGAGCGTGGCGGTGCCCTCCAGCGTGATGCCGGGGCGCGGGCCGTCGTCGGTGCTGACCACGGTGCCGTCGGGCAGCGTCACCGGGGTGATCTCGCGGGCCCAGAAGCCGTCCTTGATCGCCTGCTCGGCCAGGTTCTGCGACCGTACGCCGAACGCGTCCATGTCCTCGCGGGTCACGCCGTGCACCTGGGCCAGGTTCTCGGCGGTCTGGCCCATGGTCAGGTAGATGTCGGGCAGCTCGCCGGCCTCGCGCGGGTCGGTCCAGACCGGGGTGTTCTCACTGGCGCGCTGCGCCGAGCGGGCCTGCGCGGCGTCGAAGCGCGGGTTGTTCCAGCTGCCGCCCACGGCGGCGGCCGCGTCCGGGGGCAGCCAGTCGGAGTTGCCGCGGGCGTACCGGGACACCATCTCGACACCGGCGGAGATGAACACGTCGCCCTCGCCCGCCTTGATCGCGTGGAACGCCATCCGGGTGGTCTGCAGCGACGACGCACAGTAGCGGGTGATCGTGGCGGCCGGCAGCGAGTCCAGCCCGAGCAGGGTGGAGACCACCTTGCCCATGTTGAAGCCCTGCTCGCCGCCGGGCAGGCCGCAGCCCAGGTAGAGGTCGTCGATCTCGGCCGGGTCGAGGGCGGGCACCTTGTCCAGGGCGGCCCGCACGATGGCGGCGGTGAGATCGTCCGCGCGCAGGTCCTTCAGAGAGCCCTTGCCGGCCCGGCCGATGGGCGAGCGGGCGGTGGCGACGATGACAGCATCAGACATGAACGAACGTTAACTCGCCGGTAACCTGCCCACCAGACGACGTGAGAAAGTCGTCACGCCCCCGCTTGACATCGCGCGATTTGCCAGGCACCTGGGCGAATGGGCGCGCAAGATACGCCCAGGTGCCTGGCAAGTCCGATGATCTTCAGGGGAGGCGGGGGCTTACGCCGGCGGCGTGGGCGACGGCGGGGAGGAGGGCGTACGCCCAGACGCGGTAGCCGTCGGCGGACGGGTGGTAGCGGTCGGGGGAGAGGGTGTTCGGGTCGGCGCGGAACACGGCGCCCGTCTCGGCAGCCAGGTCGACCACCGCGCCACCCGCGGAGTGCACCGCGCGCACCTGGGCGCGGGCCACCCGGCGGCCCAGGAAGCCGACGACCTGCCGCAGCGGCGGGGCGATGGCGCGGGTCGCGCCCAGGTCCGGGCAGGTGCCCACGACGACCTCGACCCCTGCCTCGCGCAGCCGGCGCACCGCGGCGCCCAGGTAGGCCGCGGCGTCCGACGGGCGGCGCAGCGTGATCGCGTCGTTGCCGCCGACCAGGATCACGGCCACGTCCGGCCGGTCGCCCAGCAGGCAGCGGGCCACCTGCGTGGCCAGGTCCGAGGAGCGGGAGCCGGCCACGCCCACGCTGGACAGGGCCACCGCCCGGCCCTGCGCGGCGTCGCCGCCGGACAGCAGCGCGGCGAGCTGCCCGCCGACCGTGTCGGCGACCCGGTCCACGCCGACGCCGAGGGCGGCCGAGTCGCCGAGCATGACCAGCCGCAGCGGGGGAGCGGTGTCCGCGCCGATCGTGGTGCGCAGGGCGAGCCCCAGCTCGGGCTTCGCGTAGCGGCGGCTGCGGGCCAGCACGGCCTCCGCCGCGAGCAGGGCGGCCCCACCGACGGTGCCGGCGACCAGCGTGATCGCCGCCGCCTTGCCGATCTTCCGCGCCATAGAGGTCATGCCTTCTCCTCGCTTCGCTCGTCGGCGGCACGACTGGGCCGGAGCCTCATGATTCGCTCGCTCATGCGCTCCTCGACTGCCCGAGCGGGCCGGGGACCGGTGATCCTCATGCCTGCTCCACTACGTTCGCCGGGTTCATGGTGCCGGGCGGGGCGGGGGCCTCGGCCTGGCGGACCACCTCCCACATCCGGCGGCGCAGCTGCGCCCACCGGCCGGCCGGACCGCGATCGCGGCCGTCCACGCGTACGCCGCTCACCTCGGTGCCGGCGTGGCGTGCCGCCTCGACCGCGGCCTGTGGCAGCGACCGTACCCCGTCCGCGGCCGTCTGTGGGCCCGCTTCCACCCGCTGCGGGCCCGCCGGGCTGCGCACCGCGGCCACCACGGTGGGCAGCAGCACGGACGCGGCCAGGGCGTACCCCTCGGCGGACGGGTGGAACCGGTCGCGGGCGAAGAGGCGGTGCGGCTGGGCCGAGAAGGTGGGCCCGAGCAGCTCGCCGAGCGACACGGTGCGCCCGCCCGCCTCGACCACGGCGACGGTCTGCGCGGCGGCGAGCTGGCGGCTCCAGCTGCGGGCGATCCAGCGCAGCGGAGGCCGGATCGGCTGCACCGCGCCCAGGTCGGGGCAGGTGCCGACCACGACGGTGACGCCTGCCTGGCGCAGCCGGCGCACCGAGTCGGCCAGGTGGCGCACCGAGGCGGCCTGCCCGGCCCGGTGGGTGATGTCGTTGATTCCGATCAGGATCACCGCCAGCTCGGGCTCGACCTCCAGCGCCTCGTCCACCTGGTGCACCAGCATGCTGGAGGTGGCGCCGACGACGGCAAGGCTGGTCAGCCGGATCGGCCGCGCCAGGCGGCGGGACAGGCCGGTGGCGATCAGCGCGGCGGGGGTCTGCCGGGCGCGCAGCGCGCCGAACCCGGCGGCGGAGGAGTCGCCGAGCATGACCATGCGCAGCGGATGCCCGCCGTATCGGCTGCCGTAGAGGCCGTCGGAGCGCGGCGGCGGGGCCTGGGCGATGGGGATGGTGCGCCGGGCCGCCTCGACCTGGCCCAGCAGCACGCCGAGCCCGGCCAGGCCCAGCGCGGTCAGCGCGCCGCCGCCGTACACGGCCAGCCTGGCCAGGTCCCTGCCGCTACGACGTGCCGCCGTGGTCCCCGCCGCAGTACGCTCGCTCATAGTGAACCCGCCTCACTCTGGAGGCCCGGCTTCCGGGCTCCCTCTCTGAGGCTCCTACGTACCCAGCGTCTCGCGCGCTGGTAACGCTCGCTCATAGCGAAGACGGTAGCGCTCTCCGGCAGCGCTCGGATGGAGGCGAGATGGGACGCACATTGCGTCGGACCGCGGCGTTCACGGCGCTCTGGAAAGCGCTGATCACGGGCAGCGGCAACGACACGAGCTTCGTGCAGCGGCTCTCCGCGATGCCGCGGATGGTCGGCAACACGCTGCGCGGCAAGTACGACGGCCTGGGCCGCCTCCTGATGATCTCGGCGGCCACGGCGTACGTGATGTCGCCGGTCGACCTGGTGCCGGAGGCGTTCTTCCTGCTGTTCGGGCTCGCCGACGATGTGATCATCGTGAGCTGGATCGCGGGGGCGCTGCTCAGCGAGACAGATCGCTACCTCATGTGGGAGAACGGCGGAAAGGCCCCGGTGAGCGGCACGGTCCTCGACGGCGAGGTCGTTTAACGTCTATTAAAGGTCGGTCTAGGCTTGACGCGTGCGCTACTACGAGAACGTCGTCGAGCTGATCGGTAACACCCCGCTGGTCAAGCTCAGGAATGTCACCGACCCGGCCGGTCCCACCGTGCTTGCCAAGGTCGAGTACCTGAACCCGGGCGGCTCGGTCAAGGACCGGATCGCCCTGCGCATGGTCGAGGCGGCCGAGCGCGACGGGCTGCTCAAGCAGGGCGGCACCATCGTCGAGCCGACCAGCGGCAACACGGGTGTCGGCCTGGCCCTGGTGGCCCAGCTGAAGGGGTACAAGTGCGTCTTCGTCTGCCCTGACAAGGTCAGCGAGGACAAGCAGAACGTGCTGCGGGCGTACGGCGCCGAGGTCGTGGTCTGCCCGACCGCGGTCGCCCCGGAGGACCCGCGCTCCTACTACAACGTCTCCGACCGGCTGGCGCGGGAGATCCCGGGCGCCTGGAAGCCGAACCAGTACTCGAACCCGAACAACCCGCTCTCGCACTACGAGCAGACGGGTCCGGAGCTGTGGGAGCAGACCGACGGCCGGATCACCCACTTCGTGGCGGGCGTCGGCACCGGCGGCACCATCAGCGGCATCGGCCGCTACCTCAAGGAGGTCTCCCAGGGCCGCGTGAAGATCATCGGCGCGGACCCGGAGGGCTCCGTGTACTCGGGCGGCACCGGCCGGCCGTACCTGGTCGAGGGCGTCGGCGAGGACTTCTGGCCGGAGACGTACGACCGCACCGTCTGCGACGAGATCATCGAGGTCACCGACAAGGAGTCCTTCGCGATGACCCGGCGGCTGGCCCGCGAGGAGGGCCTGCTGGTCGGCGGCTCCTGCGGGATGGCCGCGGTGGCGGCGCTGAAGGTGGCGCAGCGGGCCGAGCCGGGCGACGTGGTCGTCGTGCTGCTGCCCGACGGCGGCCGGGGTTACCTCTCCAAGCTCTTCAACGACGACTGGATGGCCCGCTACGGCTTCCTGCGCACCGACGAGCACGGCGCGACGGTCGGCGACATCCTCAACGCCAAGGCCAGCCACAAGGGCCTGCCCGAGCTGATCCACGTGCACCCCACCGAGACGGTCCGCGACGCCATCGACATCATGCGCGAGTACGGCGTCTCGCAGCTGCCCGTGCTCAAGGCCGAGCCCCCGGTGGTGACCGGTGAGGTGGCCGGCGCGGTGGCGGAGAAGGACCTGCTGGACGCGCTGTTCACCGGGGCGGCCGCGCTGCACGACCCGCTGGACCGGCACATCGGCCCGGCGCTGCCCATGATCGGCGGCGGGCAGCCCGTGTCGGAGATCGTGGCCCTGCTGGAGAAGGCGGACGCCGCGATGGTGCTCATCGACGGCAAGCCGCGGGGCGTCCTCACCCGCCAGGACCTGCTCGCCCAGCTCGGCTGACCCGCTGCCCGCCGCGCGACGCCACTCTCGTGGCCTGCCGCGCCGTGATGGAAGCCCCCGTCGTGTCGTGCTGACGACACGACGGGGGCTTCCATCACGAATGGGGCAGAAAAGGCGGGTGTGTCGCCGTCGGCAAGTTCATGATCGATGAGCGGGGCGGGGCTACCCTGCCGCTATGCGCGGGCCGTTCGGTGTGCTGGTCGCCCTGCTGCTGGTGGGGCTGACCGCCGCGCCGGCCGGTGCCGCCGCGCCGAGCCCCGCCCCGTGGGACGCCGCGCGGTCAGCCGCGCTGGCCGCCTGCCCCGCCACGGTCGAGCTGTACGACACCGAGGGCCGCCCGCTGGCCCGGCCGCTGCCGCGCGGCACCCGGCTGCTCGTCGACATCGTGGCCGGTCGGCCTAACGTGCTGGTCCTCGGCGCGCACGACCTCAACCGCACGGTGGAGCTGGTGCTGAGCACACCCGCCACCGAGACCTCACCGTTGCTGATCAACGTGGAAACGAGCCTGCTCGACGACCGGTTCACCTGGTTCGTGCCGCGGGTGCGCAGCATCGGCGGCGGCCTGCCCGGCGAGCTGATGTGGCACTTCCCGACCGCCGAGCGGGTGCTGCTGCTCGGCCCCCGGCCGCCGGGCGTCATCTTCGCGCCGGGGGCCGACGTGCGCATCGCGCCCAGCCCGCCGCCGAGCCCGTCACCGGTGCCGCCGTCTCCGTCGCCCGTGCCGAGCCCGGCCGTGTCCGCGTCGCCGCCGGTCGGCGGCACGGCCCCCGGGCTGCCGGGCGGGCTGCCACCGGGATGGACACCGGCGGCCTTCGCGCCGCGGTCGGATCGGGCCCCAGATGCCGCCCGCACCGGTACGCCGCACCACGCCGTCCTGGTGGCGCACCTGGCGGTCGCGCCCGCGCCGGCCGCCCGGTTCCCGGTCGAGCTGAGCTGCGGCTCGTCCCCGTCCCCATCCGCCGTGCCGAGCCCATCGGCGAGCCTGCCCGCCGAACCGTCGGCGCAGGCGCCGGGCGGGGCCGTTCCAGGCCCGGCGGCGAGCCCCACGCCGGAGACGGTGAGCGCTCATCTGGCCGCGCTGGCGTCACGCCCAGTGACGTGGTTCGGGGTGGCGCTGCTGCTGGCCGGGCTCGCCCTGGTGGTATGGATAACCGCAGGCCGTAGGGCCTTTCGCCGCAATTATTAGTCCGTGCGGGCGGTTATCGCACAGCCTGTCCGACTGTCGGGCTTGCCGCGAGTGTTGACTAAGCGTACGGAAGCCGAGCGCTACCGAAGGGGGAGTGGGACGTGGTCAGCATCGACCTCGAACTGTCCACCGACACCAGCCACACCGAACCGACCGACATCTCCGACCGGCTGCTCTGGCGCGATGCGCAGCGGCTGCTCGGCCGGCATAACGCACCTGACGAACACGAGCACTGCAACTGGTGCGGTCAGCACTGGCCGTGCCCGCCACGACGGCTCGCCGAGCGCGCGGACGCGGCCAGCCGGCACTGGCGGGAGGCCTGGACCGTGCGGCATGACCTCAACGGGCTGCGCACGCTGCCCGGCTGGCGTGCAGACCTTGGCGAGCGGGGCGGCTCCATCATGCGAAACGGCACCCGCAGGAGCCACTTCGACTAGCCAACCCGGGTGCGACCCGGCTCCGCCGTCCCCCGGTGGATGCCCGGTGAACACCCGACCTCGCGGCGACGCCGACATCGCTCCGCCAGCGTAGGCGTCCCGCACAGCACCAGCACGGCCGTTCGAGAGCCGACATGCCTCCGTCGGTTCCGGCGCCTCCGGCCAGGCGTTCTCCCCGGCCGTGCGGGTGCGTCAGTGGGCGAGGGTACGTGATCTCCGGTTCCCCGCAGTCCGGTTGCGTACCCTCGCCCCGATTTCTTCCTCAGGTCACTCCCGCCGCGGCGGCACCGCGACGCGGGCCAGCTCCTCGGCGACCACGATCTCGCCGCCGAAGTGGGCCGCCGCCTCCTCGCCGAACACCGAGGCGTCCGGGTGGCGCTGCGAGAAGTGGGTGAGCACCAGCTTGCGTACGCCCGCCTCGGTCGCGATCCGGGCGGCCTGGGCCGCGGTGAGGTGACCCGCCTCGGCGGCCAGCGCGGCCTCCGACTCCAGGAACGTCGACTCGATGACCAGCAGGTCCGCGCCTTCGGCGAGCCGGATCGCGGCCTCGCACCAGCCGGTGTCCATGACGAACGCGAACACCTGCCCCGGCCGCGGCGCGCTGACCTCGTCCAGGGCGACCAGCCGCCCGTTCGCCACCACCGAGCCGGCGCGCTGCAGCAGGCCCACGTCCGGCCCGCGTACACCCAGCTCGGCGAGGTGCTCGGGCAGCATGCGGCGGCCGTCCGGCTCGGCCAGGCGGTAGCCGTACGACTCGACGGGGTGGTTCAGCCGCCGCGCGGTGAGCGTGCCGAACGGCCCGGTCGCGATGACGCCGTCGCCGTCCACCGGGCACTCGGCCAGGTGCGCCTGGTCGTGGAAGTGGCTCGCGTGGCGCAGCCGGGCGAGGAACTCCGCGCCGGAGCCCGGGAAGTGCACCGGCACCTCGTGCGGCACCCGGTCCAGCGACAGCCGCTGCACGATGCCGGGCAGGCCGAGGCAGTGGTCACCGTGGAAGTGGGTGACGCAGATCCGGGTGATGTCGCTCGCGGCGGCCCCGGCCAGCAGCAGCTGCCGCTGGCAGCCCTCGCCCGGGTCGAACAGGAAGCCCTGGTCGTCCCAGCGCAGCAGGTAGCCGTTGTGGGCGCGCTGGCGGGTGGGCACCTGGCTGGCGGTGCCGAGCACGATCAGCTCCCGGCTCATCGCGCCCCCACCTCGGAGATCATCGTCACCCCCGGAGGCTACCGGCCCCCGCTCGGCCCGAACCACCAAGTTAGGAAGGGCACCTTCTACTACGGATTCCGATAAGAAGGTGCCCTTCCTTCCGGTCAGGGGATGGGGCGGGCGTAGCGGAGCACCGGCACGGTGGCCGCGCCGATGTCGGTCGTCCGCTCCACCCCGTCGGCGGCCCAGCCGCCGCGCTCGTAGAAGCGGCGCGCCCGGTCGTTGCCGCGGACCACGTACAGCAGAGCCAGGGCGTGGCCCAGCTCGGCGAACCCGGCCAGGCAGGTCCGCATCAGGGCCAGGCCGACCCCGCTGCCGACGGCGTCCGGGTGGACGTGGATCGCGTTGAGCATGCCGGTGCCCGGCGGCGACTGCTCCGTGGCCTGGTCGGCGGGGCCGAGGTAGCAGAAGCCCACCACGGCGCCGTCGCGTTCGGCCAGGTGCAGGCGGTGCGTGCCGGACTCGGCCGCCCACCGCGCCGTCCAGCTCGCCCGCTGCCGCTCGACCGTGATCCGGGCCAGCTCGGCGCGCGTGAGCAGGTCGCGATACGCGTCCCGGCGGCTGAGCGTGTGCAGGCGGGCGACGGCGGCGACGTCCTCGCGGGTGCCGCCGGGCCGGATGCGCAGGGTCATGCCCGGCACGCTACCGGCCGCGACCGGCGGGCTCCCGCCCTGCGTGGACGTCCGGCGCGCGGTCCACGGGCGCGTCGTCGCCGGGGCGGCGGGGCGCCACCAGCGCCGGCCGGGGCGCCGGCTCGGCCTGCTCGCCCTTGCTCAGCAGGCTCGCCAGCAGGCCCGAGAACAGGCAGACGGTGCCCGCCGCGATCGCGGTCGCCGACGGCATGACGATGCGCAGGATGCGCTCCGGTTGCAGGTCTCCGAAGCCGGCCGCGCCCCAGCTGGACACGGCGTACGCGGTGCCGGCCAGGCCCGCCCCGGCCAGCACCAGCCCCACCAGCATCAGCACCTCCAGCCGCATGAACGCGGTCAGCGCCCGCCGGGGCCGCCCGTCGCTCAGGCCGCTGGACTGCCCGAAGACGGTCGCGCAGCCGCCGAGCAGCAGCAGCTGCAGGCCCACCAGCACGGCCAGGCAGGCGTAGAGCAGCGCGGACAGGTCGAAGCGCACCGAGCCGATCGACACCGGGCTCGTCTCCAGCGCGGCGGTGGCGGCCAGGCCCAGCGCGCCGAGCAGCAGGCCGGGCGCGACCAGGGTCTTGCCCGGCGCGAAGACCAGCAGGAAGCGCAGGTGCCGCCAGCCGTCGCGCCAGGTGCGCAGGTGCGGCGGGCGAGAGCGGCCGTCCCTGCGCAGCCGGGTGGGCACCTCGGCGATGTCGTAACCGGCCAGCGCCGCCCGCACCACCAGCTCGGAGGCGAACTCCATGCCGGGCATGCGCAGCCCGAGCGCCTGGACCCGGTCGCGGTCGAAGCCGCGCAGCCCGCAGTGGAAGTCGCCGACCCGGGGCAGCCCGAACAGCCGCCGCCCGAGCCAGCTCAGCACGGGGTTGCCCAGGTAGCGGTGCAGGAACGGCATCGCGCCCGGGTCGATGCCGCCCCGGAACCGGTTGCCCATCACCACGTCGTGGCCCCGCCGCAGGCCCTCGACGAACGGCCCGAGGTTGCCCAGGTCGTACGAGTCGTCCGCGTCCCCCATGATCACGTACTTGCCCCTGGCCTGCTCGATCCCGGCCATCAGCGCGCCGCCGTAGCCGCGGACCGGGGCGTGGATCACCCGGGCGCCGTGCGCGCGGGCGATCTCCGGCGAGCCGTCGGTGCTGCCGTTGTCGGACACCAGCACCTCGCCTGGCACGCCCAGCTCGGCCAGCCCGCGCCGGGCCTTGTCGACGCAGGTGGCGAGGGTCTCTGCCTCGTTGAGGCAGGGCAGCAGCACGGTGACGAGCAGGTCGGTCATGAGTCGTCCGATCCGGAGGCCGGCAGGGGAGGGGTGGCACGGGCGGCGCGGACCGCGGCCGCGAGCTGGTGGGCGGCCAGCGCGCCGCCCACGCCCAGCAGGGCGATCGAGGTGAGGCCGTAGCGGATCTCGTACATCGAGGTGGCCACCGACAGGACGATCAGGCCGAGGCCGATCGCGGCGGGCAGCGCGGCGTCCCAGCGGGCCGGGGCGCCGCGCGGGCGCAGCGGCGCGGCCAGGCACAGCAGCAGGCAGACCCCGGTGACCAGCGGTGGCACGGTGACGTGCCGGGAGTACCAGGCCAGCGCGGCCCGCAGCCCGGCATGCTCGTCGCGCACCGGGTTCACCGGCTCCGGCGTGAAGGTCGCCGCGGCCAGCAGCGGCTTGCAGCGGGCGGTGTTGCGGGCCGGGTCCGGCAGCGTGGCGGGGAAGTCCCACCAGCCGAACAGGCACCGGCTCGCCGTGTCGACCGGCCGGCCCGGTGCGAGGAAGCGGGCGGTGTCCCGGGCGACCAGCGCCGCGTAGTCGCCCGGCTGCTGCGTGATCACGGCGCGGGCGAAGCTCCCGATCAGCTCGTCCTGCTCCGGGCCGCGCCCCCGCAGGTTCGGGTCGTGCCACAGGTACCAGTCGCCGCGTTCGGGCCGGGCCCCGAGCGGCTGCGCCGGGCACAGCTCGCGCTGCGGCGCGGTGAGTTCGAGCCGGGCGCAGTCGGCGATGCCCGCGGTGCGCGAGTAGAGGTAGCGATCGCCGGCGTTGCTCAGCGAGAACGAGCCGGTGGCGGGCACCGACCAGGCCGCGTACGCGGCCAGCGGCAGCGCCGCGCCCACGGCCCAGGCGGCGGCGCGCGCCCAGCCGATCCGGCGCACCGCGAGGAAGGCCAGGCAGGCCGCGACGGCGGCGATCCCGGCCGTGCGCACCAGCACCGCCGCGCCGAGCAGCAGGCCCGCGCCCGCGACGGCGGCCGGGCCGGGCCGCTCGTGCCACAGCAGCAGCACCACCGCGCCCGTGATCATCACCAGGAACAGCGCGTCGGACAGGATGTAGTGCTCCAGCACCAGCAGCCGGGCGTCCAGCACCAGCGGCGCGACCCCCAGCGCGGACAGCCAGGCGGCGGCCCCCCGCCGGCGCAGCAGGGCGTACGCCAGGACGGCGATCGCGAGCCCGAGCGCGTGCTGCGCCACGGCCACCGCGGCGGGCGAGTCCGTCCACCGCAGCACGGCGAGGAACACGGCGTATCCGACGGTGTTGGCCTTGTCGGCGGCGGCGTGCGGGTCCAGGTCGATCGCGCGGCCCAGGTAGTCCCCGCTGTCTCCCTGGAACCAGAACGCCGGCCGGTATGCCACGCACGCGGCGACCCGCACCAGCACCCCGAGTCCGACCAGGACGATGACCGGCAGGTGTCCGCGCCACGCGGCCCGGGCGAGCGGCCGCTCGGGCGTGGGGCTCGCCGGTGCGGTGAGCAGCGCGGATCGAACCATCGAGCGGGGCCCCTTCCGCGCCTGCCGAATCAGCGGTCAGCATAGGTAGCCACCCATGCGCCACAGAAATCGATCAGTCAACGGACGCTGTCGGATGGCCGTCAGTTCCGCGGGGCGCCGGATCCGCCGGTGAAGTCCCAGGTCTGCAGGTGCCCACACATGCCGTGGCGGCGCGGCGGCGGGGTGGGCACGGCGTGGTGCACGGCCGAGGCGGCCAGGTGCCCGGCCCGCCCGGCGGCCAGCTCGCGCAGCTGCTCGCCGGTGCGCTCGGCCTGCGCCAGGGCCCGCTCCCGCCACAGCCCGGCCCAGCCGGGGGCGCGCTCGCGGACCAGCGCCGCCGCGGCCTGATACAGCGGCGCGAGCGCTGCCGGTCCCCGGGCCACCACCTCCTCGCGCAACCGCAGGTAGCCCTCCAGGGCCAGGTCGCGGCGGCGCCGGGCGGCCAGGTCCAGGTCCGCGCCGGACTGCGGGCCGGCCTCGATCTCGGCGGGCGGGGCGAGCGAGGCGGCGGCCGCGTACGCCGCCGGATCGGCGAGCACCTCGGGTGGGAACGTGAGCACCGCGTCGCCCGCCTCGGGCAGGCCCGCGTTCTGCATCACCACCAGCAGTTCCAGGTCTCCGTCGGTGACCAGGCGGTGCACCGTGCCGGGGGTGAACCACAGCACCGTGCCGGGCGCGAGCGGGTGCTCGGCGTACCCGTCGCCGCTCAGCGTCTCCAGGGCGCCGGTGCCCGCGGTCACCACGTAACCCTCGGCGGAGGCGGTGTGCAGGTGCGGGGAGCCGCCGCGGCGGCCGTCGGCGGCGGGCCAGCCGTACACCCGCAGCGCGGAAACGGCGGTGGCGCCGGGGAACCAGTCCATGTCCGTCCCTCTCCAAGAGGGTGCGGGCGCTCCGGGGGTAGGCCGGAGCGCCCGCACCGGGTGCTCAGGCCTTGCCGAGCTGTTCCTCGTACTGGCCCCGCACCTCGTCGCCGCCGGCCGCGCGCCACTCCTTGACCGCGTCGTCCCAGGCCGACAGCGGCTTGCGCCCGGCCAGGATGTCACCCTGGTATGTGTTGATCACGTTGTCCAGCGCGGGGCGCTTGCGCGACCACGCGTCGGAGAAGCGGCCCAGGGTCGGATCCTTCACCGAGCTAGGGATGATCGACTTCTGGTACTCGTACGACGCGCGCGTCGCCTCGGCGTTGCCCGGCACGAAGATCGCGTCAGGGGCGTCCACGATGTACCGGATGCCCAGCGCGGTCTGCGTGACACCCGCCTGCGTCTGCACCGGCCCGCCGTTGCTCATGGCGTAGTGCTGCCCCGCCATGCCGAACCGCCGGAACAGCCACTCGTCCGTGCCGAACGGCGTGGCCAGCCAGTTCGCGATGACCAGCAGGTCCTTGATCCGGCCCTGGTCGGCCTTCTTGAACGCGGTGAAGTTGTTCGTCGGGTCCGACTGCCACGTCCCGGCGAAGCCGCCGCCGTCGAACTTCGGCGGCCGCATGCCACTGATCTTGAAGCCCGGCCCGGCCACGTTGTCGGCGTAGTACTGCGGCCAGGCCGTGTAGCGGTCCGGGTTGAGCACGATGTTCCCGGCGTTGAACCACTTCTTGACCGGGGCGTTGGCGATGGCGCTGTCCGGGTGCGCGTAGCCGTCCTTGACCAGCTGCAGCACCTCGCCCAGCGCGCGGCGGAACTCCTCGGTCTCGCAGGCGTGGGTGAGCTTGCCGCCCTCGTACCGCCAGCGGTTCGGCACGCCCAGCATCTGCTGCACGAAGAACATCAGGCCGCCCTCGGTCGCCGCCCAGCGGCTGGCGCGGGCGTCGGTGACCTGCTTGCAGACCTCCTTGAATTCCGCGAACGAGGCCGGGTCAGGGTTGGCTTTGAGCTGCCCGAACAGGTCGTCGCGGCGGAACAGCAGGGTGCCGCCGACGCCGCGCGGCACGGGCAGGCCGTAGATGCCGCCGTTGTACACGCACTGCCGCCACGCCGCCGTGGGCAGGTTCGCCAGGTGCGGATACTCCAGCACGGCGTCGCCGGACAGGAACTCCGTCAGGTCCTGGCACTTGGCCGCCAGCCAGGCGGGCAGGTTGCCGATGCCCGCGCCCTGCCCGGTCGGGGTGAACATGGCGGGCACGATGAAGTCGGGCAGGTCGTCGCCCGCGACCAGGGCGGCGAACTTGGTCGCGTGGTCGGCGCTCGGCGTGATGGTGAGCTTCAGGTTCACCCCGAGGCGCTTGTTCAGCTCCTGCCAGAACGGGTTCTGGTCCACCGCGGGCGGCACCGGCGAGCCGGTCAGCACGAACGCCGACACGTCACCGCCCTTGCCGGGCGGCGCGGAGAACACCTTGACCGGGTTGGCCGGGTAGCCGCTGAACGCGTCGAGCAGCCCGTCGGCGTTGCCGGGGAAATCGGGCGTGACCCCGGCGAACGGCTTGTACGTGGGCAGCGTGACGTTCGCGTTGTTCGCGCCGGTGTTCGGCGTGGCGGTCTCGCTGGTGCAGCCCGCGAGCAGGGCGGGACCGGCGGCGGTGGCGGCCGCGGCGGTGACGGCGCCGGAGAGGAACCTCCGGCGCCCGATGGGACGCGGTGATGTCATGCATGACTCCTCAGGACGGTTATCCCTTGACGGCGCCGATGAGCACGCCCTTGCTGAAGTGCCGCTGGACGAAGGGGTAGACGAGCAGGATCGGGACGATGGAGAGCACGAGGATCGCCATCTGGACGGCCTCCTGCGGCGGCAGCGCCGCGCCCCCGCCGAGCTGGTCGATGCCGAGCTGCGTCTGGTTGACCACGTACGTGCGCAGCACCAGCTGCAGCGGCCACATGCCGGAGTCGTTGAGGTACAGCAGCGCCCCGAAGAACGCGTTCCAGTACCCGACGCCGTAGAACAGGCCGATCACCGCGAGCGCCGCCTTGCTCAGCGGCAGCACGATGCGCCACAGGATGGCGAGGTCGCCCGCGCCGTCGATGCGCGCGCTCTCCAGCACCTCCGGCGGCAGCTCCTGGAAGAACGCGCGCAGGATGATGACGTTGAACGCGCTGATCATCGGCGGCAGCAGCAGCGCCCAGTAGGTGTCGACCAGGCCCAGGCTCTTGACCACGAGGTAGCTCGGGATCAGGCCGGGTCCGAACAGGATCGCGAAGAGCACGGTCAGCAGCAGCGGCCGGTGCGCGAACGAGCCGGGACGGCTCAGCCCGTACGCCAGCAGCGTGGTGGCGACCAGGCTCAGTGCCGTGCCGGCGGCCGTGACGAACAGGCTGACCAGCGTCGCCCGGGTGACCACGCCGCCGCTGAGGATCGCCTCGTACGCGGCGAAGCTGATCTCACCGGGCAGCAGCACGAAGCCGCCGGAGCGGGTCACCTCCTCGCGGGTGGCCAGGCTGGTGGAGACGATGCCGACGAACGGCACCACGACCGCGGCGCAGCACAGCGCCAGCACGAGTCCCTTGGCGGCGCGGGCGAGCGGCGACGGCCGGCCCATCGCCGTGATCATCGACTGCCTGCTCATCGCGAGTAGATCCCCCGCTCCCCGAGCCGGTGCGCGAGCCTGTTCGCGCCCAGCACCAGCAGCACCCCGACCAGGCCCTTGACCAGGCCCACGGCGGCGCCCTGGCCCCAGTCGGCGGCCAGGATGGCGTGGTTGAAGACGTACGTGTCCAGCACCTCGCTGACCTGCCGTCCCACGGCCGGCTCCTGCAGGATGATCTGTTCGAAGCCGACGGTCAGCGAGTCGCCCAGGCGCAGGATCAGCAGCAGCACGATGAGGCTGCGCAGGCCGGGCAGGGTGACGTGCCAGAGCTGCCGCCAGCGGCCCGCGCCGTCGACGGCGGACGCCTCGTACAGCTCGACGTCGATGCGGGCCAGCGCGGCCAGGAACAGGATGGTGGCCCAGCCCGCGTCCTTCCACAGCACCTGGCTGGTCACCAGCAGCTTGAACAGCTCCGGGTTGGTGATGATGGAGACCGTCGCCAGGTCGTGCGTGCGCAGGAAGCTGTTGAGCAGGCCCGCGTTGCCGAACATCTGCTGGAAGATCGCGACCACGATCACCCAGGACAGGAAGTGCGGCAGGTAGAGGATGCTCTGCACGACCTTCTTGAGCCGCTGGGAGATCAGGCTGTCCAGCAGCAGCGCGAGCGCGATCGGCGCGGGGAACACGATCAGCACCTGGAGCAGCGTGATGATCAGGGTGTTGGACAGGGCGTTGAGAAAGCCCGGGTCCCCCTCCCAGATGACCCGGAAGTTGTTCAGCCCCACCCACGGGCTCTCCAGGATGCCGATGTAGGGCTGGTAGTCCTTGAACGCGATGACGTTGCCCAGCCAGGGCAGGTAGTGGAAGACCAGGAGCGAGACCACGCCGGGCAGCGCCACCAGCACGAGCACGCGATCACGCAGCAGCCGCTGGTGCCAGCGCATCCGGCGGCGCGGCGCGGCGGCGGCTTCTACCGCGACCGGGGGATGAGCCGTCATCAGACGATCCTCTCGATGATGACGCCGAGTGTCCGAAACAGTTCCGGAACACTTCCGTAAGTCCTCTGAGACGGTAGGGACGGCCCCTCAGACCGTCAACCCCCGATAGCGGGCCAACTCCACCGAAACTTCCGAAGTCGATCCCGGGCAGTGCGCGATCAAGCACACCGTCACTCGTCGATGGGTGAGGACGTGCAGGTCCTGGTATACCTGGGTGGCGATGTTCTCCTGCGACGCGGAAAATTGCCGCGGCAGATAGATGCGTCATCGTGATCCGGCACCGGCGTTCGAAAGTTTCGGAAATGCGGTCCGGTCTCCGAATACGACGGACGTCCCTACGAAATCGCGCGCAACCCTTGTCTTGTCGCGGGCAGGCGGTGTTAGGGTGCGATGGCCGGCGTGCCGGCGGCTCAGAAACGTGTACCGGAAAATACCGGAAGACAGGCAGGGCGATGCCGATCCACGAGGACGCCACCCCGACCGGATCCGTCAGCGAGGACGGCGATCCCGGACCCCAGCCCTGGCGCGACCCGGCGCTGCCGGTGGAGCAGCGGGTCGACGACCTGATGCGCCGCCTCACCCTCGCCGAGAAGATCGCGCAGCTCTACAGCGTCTGGCCCGGCGCGGGCGCGGCCGGTGAGGACGTCGCGCCGTTCCAGCAGGACATGGTCGACGACGGCTTCGACTGGCGGCGGCTGGTCGCCGATGGCCTCGGCCAGCTCACCCGGCCGTTCGGCACCGGACCGGTCACCCCCGCCGAGGGCATGGCCCGGCTGGCCCAGCTGCAGCAGGAGATCGTCGGGGCCGGGCGCTTCGGCATCCCGGCGCTGGTGCACGAGGAGTGCCTGACCGGGTTCACCACGCACGGTGCGACGATCTTCCCGACCGCGCTGGCCTGGGGCGCCACCTTCGACCCGGCCCTGATCGAGCGGATGGCCGCCGAGATCGGGCAGGGCATGCGCGCGGTCGGCGTGCACCAGGGGCTCGCGCCGGTGCTGGACGTGACCCGCGACCCCCGCTGGGGACGCACCGAGGAGACCATCGGCGAGGACCCGTACCTGGTGGCGACCGTCGGCACCGCGTACGTGCGGGGCCTGCAGTCGGCCGGGATCGTGGCCACGCTCAAGCACTTCGCCGGTTACGCCGCCTCCCGCGCGGGCCGCAACTTCGGCCCCGTCGCGATGGGCCCGCGCGAGCTGTCCGATGTGGTGCTGCCCCCGTTCGAGCTGGCGGTACGCGACGGCCGCGCGCGCTCGGTGATGCACTCGTACGCCGAGATCGACGGTGTGCCCGCCGCGGCCGACCGGCGCCTGCTCACCGACCTGCTGCGCGGCGCCTGGGGCTTCGACGGCACCGTGGTCGCCGACTACTTCGGCGTCACCTTCCTGCACTCGCTGCACGGCGTCGCCGCCGATCACGGTGACGCCGCCGGGCAGGCCCTGGCCGCCGGGGTCGACGTCGAGCTGCCCATCGTGCGCTGCTTCGGCCGCCCGCTGCGCGACGCGCTCGCCGCCGGGACCGTCTCGCCCGCGCTGGTCGACCGCGCGCTGCGCCGGGTGCTGCGGCAGAAGTGCGAGCTGGGCCTGCTCGACCCGGACTGGACGCCGCCGCGTGACACGGCGGTCGACCTCGACCCGCCCGCGGCCCGGGAGCTGGCCCGGCAGGTCGCCGAGGAGTCGGTGACGCTGCTGGCCAACGACGGCGTGCTGCCGCTGCGGCCGGAGGCGTCCATCGCGGTGGTCGGGCCGCTGGCCGACGACCCCGACGGGCTGTTCGGCTGCTACACGTTCCCGCGCCACGTCGGCCTGCACCACCCGGGCCTGCCGCTCGGCGTCAGCGCGCCGACGCTGCTGGAGTCGCTGCAGGCCGAGCTGCCGAAGGCGCAGATCGGCCATGCCGCGGGCGCGACCGTGGACGGCACGGACACCACCGGGTTCGCCGAGGCCGTGGCGCTGGCCCGGGACGCCGACGTGTGCGTCGTGGTGCTCGGCGACCGGGCCGGGCTGTTCGGCAAGGGCACCTCCGGCGAGGGCTGCGACGTGGCCGAGCTGCGCCTGCCCGGCGTGCAGGAACAGCTGCTGGCCGCCGTCGCCGACACCGGCACGCCGGTGGTCGCGGTGCTGCTCAGCGGGCGGCCGTACGCGCTCGGCGCCTTCGAAGGCCGCCTCGGCGCGATCGTGCAGGCGTTCTTCCCCGGCCAGGAGGGCGGGGCGGCCGTGGCGGGAGTGCTCGGCGGCCGCGTCGAGCCGTCCGGGCGGCTGCCGGTGGGCGTCCCGCGGCACCCGGGCGGGCAGCCCGCGCCCTACCTGGCGCCCCCGCTCGGCCACGCCACCGAGGTGAGCACCGTCGACCCGACGCCGCTGTTCCCGTTCGGCCACGGGCTGGCGTACACCCGCTTCGACTGGACCGGCGAGACCGCGGCCGAGCCGCTGAGCTGCCCGACCGACGGGTCGGTGCGGGTCGCGGTGACCGTGCGCAACGCGGGCGGCCGGCCCGGCACCGAGGTGGTCCAGCTCTACCTGCACGACCCGGTGGCCCAGGTGACCCGGCCGGTCATCCGGCTCATCGGGTACGCCCGCGTGCCGCTGGAGCCCGGCCAGGCCAGGCGGGTCGAGTTCACGGTGCCCGCCGACCTGGCCGCGTACACCGGCCGCGAGGGCCGCCGCATCGTCGAACCGGGCGACCTCGAACTGCGCCTGGGCGCGTCCAGCGCCGACATCCGGCACACCGTGCCCGTGCGGCTGCACGGCCCCGAGCGGGTGGTCGGCTTCCGGCGCGCGATGACCTCGGAGGTGTCCGTTGCGGACGTATGACCTGGCCGTCGTGGGCACCGGCGGCATCGCCGCGGTGCACGCCGCCGACGTGGCCCGGCTGGACGGCCGCGCTCGCATCGGCGCCGTGGTCGACGTCGACCCCGACCGGCTGCGTGCCTTCACCGCCCGCCTGGCCGAGCTGGGCCTGCCCGAGCCGCAGGGCTACCCCGACCTGGACAGCCTGCTCGCCGACCGGCGCCCCGACCTGGTCGACCTGTGCACCCCGCCGGGCCTGCACGCCCCGCAGGCGATCGCCTGCCTGTCCCGGGGCCTGACCGTGCTGTGCGAGAAGCCGCCCGCACTCAGCCTGGGCGAGTTCGACCGGATCGCGGCCGCCGAGGCGGCGGGCGGGGGCCGCTTCGCCACCGTCTTCCAGCACCGTTTCGGCAGCGGCGCGGCCAACCTGCGCCGCCTGGTCGGCGACCCGCGGCTCGGTGATCCGCTGACCGCCGTGTGCCACACGCTGTGGTATCGGCCGGACGCGTACTTCGCCGTGCCGTGGCGCGGGCGTTGGGACGTGGAAGGCGGCGGCCCGACCATGGGCCACGGCATCCACCAGATGGACCTGCTGCTGTCGATCCTCGGGCCGTGGCGCGAGGTGGTCGCGGTAGCCGCGCGCCGGGCCCGCCCCACCGACACCGAGGACCTGTCCGGCGCGCTCGTCACCTTCGCCTCCGGTGCCGTGGCCAGCGTCGTCAACAGCCTGCTGTCCCCGCGCGAGACCAGCCACCTGCGGTTCGACCTCGACCACGCGTCGGTCGAGCTGACCCACCTCTACGGATACGGCGACGGCGACTGGACCGTCACCGCCGCCCCCGGCCACGAGCAGGAGGTCGCCGCGGCCTGGGCCGAGGGCCCGACCGGCCGGCCGAGCGGGCACGGCGCCCAGCTCAGCGCGGTCCTCGACGCGCTCGACGCGGGCCGGACGCCGCCCGTCGGCACCGCCGAGGCCCGGGACACCATGGAACTCGTCGCCGCGATCTACGCCTCCGCCTTCACCCGCCGCCCCGTCGGCCGCGGCGAGATCGGGCCCGGCTCGCCGTTCTACGAGCGGATGGAGGGACCCGGCGCGCCCTGGCCCGCCGTGCGCACAGGTGCCGTCGCATGAACTCGCCGGCCCCCGCGACGCCGGGCCGCACCGGCGTGGTCCGCACCGCCGCACAGCCAAGCGAGGAGAGGTCATGACCCTGCGGCTCGACAAGCAGCCCGGCGCGCTGGACGTCGCCTTCGGCGGGCAGCCGCTGCTGCGGTACGTGTACCAGCCCGACGACCCGCAGCTGGAGTCGCCGCGGCCCTACCTCTACCCGCTGCACACGCTGGGCGGCGACCCGGTCAGCGTGTTCCGGCCGCACGACCACGTCTGGCACCGGGGCATCGCGTTCTCGCTGCCCAACGTCGGCCCGGCCAACTTCTGGGGCGGCGTCACCTACACCCGCGCCCAGGGCTACGTGCAGCTGCCCAACAACGGCAGCCAGCGTCACCACGTCTTCACCCGGCTGGACGCGCAGGCCGACGCGGTCGGCGTCACCGAGCGCCTGTACTGGCTCACCGAGCCCGGCGAGACCTGGTTCCGCGAGCAGCGGCGGCTCGGCGTGACCGTCGCCGCCGAGCACGGCGCCTGGACCCTCACCTTCGGCACCGAGCTGACCAACGTCAGCGACCGGGAGATCGTGATCGGTAGCCCGACCACCGAGGGCCGCGACAACGCCGGGTACGGCGGTCTGTTCTGGCGCGGCCCCCGCTCGTTCACCGGTGGGCGCGTCTACTGCAGCGACCGCGAGGGCGGCGACGAGCTGATGGGCGTACGCGCACCGTGGATGGGCTTCACCGGCCGCCACGACGGCCACGGCCGCTGGTCGACGCTCGTCTTCGTGGACGCCGAGGACAACCCGGGCCACCCGGTGCAGTGGTTCGTCCGCTCGGAGCCGTTCGCCTGCCTGTGCCCGGCGCCGTTCTTCGCCACCGAGGTCCCGATCGCCCCCGGCGCGACCCTCTCCCTGCGCTACGCGGTCGTCATCGCCGACGGCGACCCCGGCCTCACCGGCGCGGCCGATCTCGCCGCGCTGGGCCATGCCGCCCTCAAAGCCCCCGAGGACGACTGATCTCGTTTCCGCGCAAAGCTCCCGCCAGGCTGTTCCGGCAGCTCGACGGGAGCTTTCGTCGTATGTGGAGACCGCCTGCGGACATCGCCTGCGGTGTCGGGAAAGCGGCCGGGAAGGCGGTGTAACGTCCCGGCACCCCCAGGCGTCTGACGGGTGCGAGCCGGCAGGCGGCTCATCACGGGGAGGGGCATCAGCCCATGAGGACTCACCGCATCACCGAACAGGACGAGGCGTCACCGCCGACGCACGACATCGACGAGTTCTACGCCGTCCACTTCCAGCAGCTCACGGTCCAGCTCTACGCGTACACCGGCGACCTCGGCCTCGCGCAGGAGTTCGTGCAGGAGGCGTTCTGCCGGGCCATCCCGCGCTGGTCGAAGCTCGCCGCGTACGACGACCCGCTGGCCTGGATCCGGCGCGTCGCGTTCAACCTCGCCAACAGCCGCTGGCGGCGCGTGCGCAGCGCGCTCGCGTTCGCCCGCACCCAGCGCGAGGAGCACATGCCCGGCCCCGGCCCCGACCGGGTCGTGCTGGCCAGGGCCCTGTCGAAGCTGCCCGCCAGCCACCGCCGCGTCGTCGTGCTGCACCACCTGGCCGACGTCCCCGTCGCCGAGATCGCCCGTATCGAGAACGTCGCCGAAGGGACGGTCCGCGTCTGGCTGCACCGCGGCCGCGCCGCCCTCGCCACCGAGCTGGCCGACCTGAGGAAGGACCACCGTCATGTCTGAGTACGACATCGAAGAGCTGAACACCGAGTTCGCCGGCTTCCGGGCCGGGGTGCCGCAGGTCGTCTCGCCGGGCATGGACGCCGCCCGGCACACCGTGCGCCGGCGCCGCCGGGTGCGCACCGCCACGCTCAGCGTGCTCGCGGTGCTGATCGTCGCGCCGGTCACGGCGTACGCGGCGCTCGGGCCCGACCGCGACGGCCCGCCCGTGGTCGTCGCGACCGCCCCGGGCACGCCGTCGCCGAGCGCGGCGGAGTCGCCGTTCCCGTCGCCGTTCCCGTCCCCGTCCCCGTCGGCCTCGGCTTCGGCGAGCCCGTCCGCGTCGCCGTCCAAGCAGGGCACCAGCCGCTACACGCTGGGGCCGAGGGGATACGGCGCGCTGCGGCTCGACATGACCGCCGCGCAGGCCCGTGCCACCGGCCTGACCACGGCGATTCCCGCCACCGCCGACTGCAACGCCGAGGTCTACCTGCGCGGCACCAGGTATGACCAGGAACCGGCGAACCATCCTGGACGGGTGTGGTTCGACGACGGCCGGGTGGCGGTCATCTGGGCCGTGCCGGGGGTGTCCACTCCGGAGGGCATCCGCATCGGCAGCACGCTCGCGCAGGTGCGGAAGGCGTACCCGAAGTGGTCGGCGATCGACGGTTACGAGGGCCACGGATACATTCCGGCGCCCGGTAACAGCGATGCGAAGTACCGGATCGAGGTGCGGGACGGCAAGGTCGCGTCGGTCGCCCTGCACTCGGTCAACCGGGGCTGCTACGAGTAGCTCCGGCCCGGTCCTCATCGGGCCGGTGACCGCGGGGCGGCGCACCCGCGGGTGATCCAGGTCACCTGCAACCGTGCACCGCCCCGCGGCGTGTCATTCCGTACATCAGGCCGCACCGGCCACCGTCACGGGGAGAACGCATGTCCGCCCACCGCATCCGCCGCACCGCCCTCGCGGCCACCACCGTCGCCGCGCTCGCGCTGCTCGCCGCCTGCACCGGGAGTCAGACACCCACGGCTGCGGCGACGTCCGGGGCGGCCGTCGCCTCCCCGTCCCTGTCCGCTTCCCCGTCGCCCGATGCCGCCGCCTCGCCTGCCGCGTCGCCGTCGCGCGCCGCGCTGGCCCTCGGCCCGACCGGGCTCGGCGCGCTCGAGCTCGGGCAGAGCCGCGCCGCGGTGATGGCCACGGGGCTGAGCGGGCCGGTCGAGAGCAACAACGGCTGCGACATCGCCACCCTGCGGGCCGCGCGCCGGGCCGCCGGAGACCCGACCGGAGCGCTCTTCATCTCCGCGAACCTCGGGCTGGCCGCGATCTACGCGTACGGCGACGTGCGCACCCCGCAGGGAATCGGGCTGGGCAGCACCCTCGCCCAGGTCGGCAAGGCGTACCCAGGGTGGAAGTACGCCGCCGACCACGGCCGCGGCCACGCCGACGTCCCCGGCAACGCCAAGGCGTCGTACCGCATCGCCATCACCGACGGCAAGGTCGCCGAACTCTCCCTCCAGCTCAAGAACCAGGACTGCTACGAGTAGGTCTGTGGGTCGGGGATGATCGCTGTCTCGTGTCGAGATCTGCGGCTGGACCGCACTTGGCGACACGAGGCAGCGATCATCCACGTGATACGGCCATCACGACGAACGGGGCGGCCATCCCGGCTCCCGCCAGCACGGCCAGCCCGATCGTGAACCAGCGGTACGTCCTGGTCACGCTCTCGTCCTCTCCGCCGCCCGCGGGCCGGACGGCGACCAGCAGGTTGCGCAGCCGGTTGGCCGCCCGGAGCTGGGCCGGCCTCCGGTTCAGGTGTGCGCCCCACTGCGCCGCGGCGCCGGTGGCGACACGGATCGGCGCGGCGTTCCGGATGACCAGCTCCAGCACTCCGTCCTCGGCGAGGTGCACGGACTGGACCAGGCCACGCGGCACGGTGTGCACGGTGAACGTCTGGTGGACGGTCAGATGCCGCGGCGTGATGACGATCCGGCCGCTCGTGCCCGCCACGTACACGCCTGCCGCGGCCCCGCCGAACATCGCCACGGCAGGGTAGAACAGCGGATCGTCGCTGCCCTGGTTGGCCCACACGCCGAGCGCCGTACCCGCCGCCAGCAGCCCGAAGAAGAACCATGACCAGACGTCGACGCGGCGCACGACGCCACGGCGGCGTACGGCGACCGTCGCCGCGTCCGGTTCCGGCGCGATGCTGGCGGCATCCCACCGCTGCCGCCGGACCGTCGTCACGAAGCCGCTCAGCGCCACCAGCGCGGCGACCACCGCGAAGGCGGCGAGCGGCAGGGGCAGTCCGGCCTGCCACCCGGTCGCGTACCCGTCGGCGGTCGCGACGCGCTGTGGGTCGGCCGGGTCCACGAACACGTCGAGGCTGGTGCCGCCCGGCGGCGGTGCGTGCCAGGGGTGGTAGATCGAGGCCTGCCGGCGGGCGCCGGCGAACTCGTACGTCACCTCGGCCGCATCGGGCCAGCCGGAGTTGCGCTCGTAGCCGGTGACCACCGCGGTGGTCCGGTGCCCCTGGCCGACCACGTGGGCGCGTTGCTGCTCGCCGAGGGCGTACGCGACGAACGAGCCGGCACCGAGCAGCAAGGCGACCGCCAGGCCGACGATGGTGCGTCTAAGAGTCCAGGTCAAGGGGGTGCTCCGGGGCCGCGATCGTTGGGCGGTCCACGATAACCGCGCTGGTCCAGGCTTCCGGCGTTGGAAGATCGCCGTCTCGTGTCAGAAGGTGAGGTCTGGCCAGACTTTCTGACACGAGACGGCAATCATGACGGCGCGCGGCGCGCTGGGAGAGCGCGCCGCGCGATCGGAGCCGATCAGGCGTCGGTCTTGGCGACGCCGATGGGGCAGGACATGCCGTTGGGGCCGATGCCGCAGTACCCGTCGGGGTTCTTGGCCAGGTACTGCTGGTGGTAGTCCTCGGCGTAGTAGTAGTGCGACAGCGGCGCGATCTCCGTGGTGATCTCGCCGTAGCCGTTGGCGTTCACCACCGGCTGGAACGCGTCGCGGGCGGCGAGCGCCTCCTTGAGCTGCTCCTCGCTGGTGGTGTAGATCGCCGACCGGTACTGGGTGCCGATGTCGTTGCCCTGCCGCATGCCCTGGGTCGGGTCGTGGTTCTCCCAGAACACGCGCAGGATCTCGCCGTAGGAGATCACCTTGGGGTCGAAGACGATCTCGACGGCCTCGGTGTGCCCGGTGTAACCCGAGCAGACCTCCTGATAGGTCGGGTTCGGGGTGAGGCCGCCGGCGTACCCGACGGAGGTCGAGTAGACGCCGTCCAGCTTCCAGAAGAGGCGCTCGGCGCCCCAGAAGCAGCCCATGCCGATCACGGCCGTCTGCAGCCCGGCGGGCCAGGGACCCTGCATCGGCGTGCCGAGCACGAAGTGCTTCGCGGGCACCTCGATCGCGGTGTCGCGACCGGGCAGGGCCTCGGCGGCGGTGACGACATCGAGCTTCTTGTGGCGAAGGAACATGGTTCCAGTCTGCTCCTCTACGCTGGGGGAATGTCTTACGGGTTTGAAACGCTCGCCATCCACGCGGGCCAGGAGCCGGACGAGCGCACCGGTGCGGTGATCCCGCCGATCTTCCAGACGTCGACCTTCAAGCAGGACGCTGTCGGGTCGCCGCGGCTGGGCTACGAGTACGCCCGGTCCGGCAATCCGACCCGCGACTCCCTCCAGGAGTGCCTGGCGGCGCTGGAGGGCGGCGCGCGCGGGCTCACGTTCGCCAGCGGGCTGGCCGCCGAGGACACGCTGATCCGCACCGTGTGCAAGCCCGGCGACCACGTGATCATTCCCGACGACGCGTACGGCGGCACGTTCCGCCTGTTCGCGAAGGTGGCGCAGCGCTGGGGGCTGTCCTGGACGGCGGCCCGGATCTCCGACGTCGACGACGTGCGGGCCAAGGTCACCCCGAACACGAAGATGATCTGGGTGGAGACGCCGACCAACCCGCTGCTGAGCATCGCCGACATCGCCGGCCTGGCCGCGGTGTCCCGGGACGCGCACGCCCTGCTGGTCGTCGACAACACGTTCGCCAGCCCGTACCTGCAGCAGCCGCTGGCGCTGGGGGCGGACGTGGTGGTGCATTCGACCACGAAGTACGTGGGCGGGCACTCGGACGTGGTCGGCGGGGCACTGGTGCTGAACGACGCGGGGCTCGCCGACGAGCTGAAGTTCCACCAGAACGCGATGGGCGCGGTCAACGGGCCGTTCGACGCCTGGCTGACCCTGCGCGGCGTGAAGACGCTGGCGGTGCGCATGGAGCGGCACTGCGACAACGCCGAGAAGGTGGCCGAGTTCCTGACCCACCACCCGAAGGTGACGCAGGTGCTCTACCCGGGCCTGCCCGAGCACCCGGGCCATGAGCTGGCCGCGAAGCAGATGCGCCGGTACGGCGGCATGATCAGCTTCCGGATGGGCGACGCGGCGGCGGCCGAGCGGGTGTGCAACACGACCAAGGTGTTCACGCTGGCCGAGTCGCTGGGCGGGATCGAGTCGCTGATCGAGCACCCGGGGAAGATGACGCACGCCAGCGTCGCGGGCTCGGAGCTGGAGGTCCCGGCGGACCTGGTCCGCCTCTCCGTCGGCATCGAGACCATCGACGACCTGCTCGGCGACCTCGCGGCGGCGCTGGGCTGATCGGCGGTCCGCGGTCGCCCCGCGCGGCCCCGCGCCGTGCAGTGCCGCGCCGCCATGATCGCGACTTCGTGTCAGAAAGTGCGGCCTGACCACACTTTCTGACACGAACTCGCGATCATCGACCGGCGGAGGCTGGCCGCGTCAGACCGGGCGGCCCGGGGGCTGGATGCGGGTGAACTCCTCGGCGTAGGTGTCGCCGTACATGCGCAGCTCGGTGGCGGTGCAGGTGTAGCGGTCGGGGGTGGTGATCCAGACCAGCTTCTCCTGGTCCCGCACCTTGCCGTTGACCTTCCACGTGGTGGTGCCGGTCGACCGGGGGTTGCTGTAGTTGATCTCTTTGTCGTCCGCGGTGTAGTTGATCGTGTGGGTGCCGCTGAAGATCACTTCGTAGCGGTCGCCGTTGGCGGTGCCCTTCATCGACGTCTTGCGCACGATCGACAGCGTGCCGTCGGCCCGGAAGTCGAACACCGCACCCGCGCCGCTGAGCTGCACCTTCACCCCGTAGATGTCGCCGTAGCTGGTGTACGAGGTCTCCTGCCAGCGGCCGACCAGGCAGCGCGCGGGGGAGACGGGGCTGGGCGACGGCACGGCCGCGACGGGGCTGGGGCTCGGCGACGGCGTGGGCGACGGCTCCGGGGCGCGGTCGCGGGTCAGCAGGTACGCCGCGGCGCCGCCGGTGAGGCAGAGCACGAGCACGACGACGAGCGCCACCACGCCGATGACGATGGGGACGGTCCAATCGCGACGCTGTTCCGGCTGCATCGGTCCAGCATCGCCAAAGGGCCCGCGCGCGGCAAGCCCACGTGGATCACACCGGGCGGCCTGGCGGCAGGATGCGCTCGGCCTCCACGGCGAAGCCCTCGCCGTACAGCCGCAGCTTGTCGCCCTTGCACGTGTAACGCTCGGGGTCGAGCGTCGAGGTCAGCTTCTGGCTGCCCCGCTTGCTGCCGTTGACCTTCCATGTGGTGGTGCCGGTGGCCCGCGCGTTGCTGTAGTGGATCATCTCGTCGTCGGCCTCGTAGTTGATGGTGATCGTGCCGTTGTGGATCACCTCGTACCGGTCGCCGCTGTTGGTGCCGCGCCGGGTCGTCTTGTGCACCGCGACCAGGGTGCCGTCCGGCCGGAAGTCGAACAGCGCCCCGGCGCCGGTGAGCTGGACGGTCGCGCCGTAGATCTCGGCGTCGCCGGTGTACGACGTCTCCTTCCAGCGGCCCACCAGGCAGCTCGCGGGGGAGGCCGGGCTCGGCGACGGCGCGGCCGCGGCCGGGCTGGGGCTCGGAGAGGCCGCGGCGGGCGCGGGGTCGCTGCCGCGGTCGCGGGCCAGCAGGTATGCCGCGGCGCCGCCGGCCACGCACAGCACCAGCACCACCACCAGTGCGACCACTCCGACGGCGACCGGAATGGTCCAATCGCGACGCTGCTCCGGCTGCATCCGCTCAGCATCGCCAATGAAATCCGTCGCGGCAAGGCTCCTGTTGCTCACATCGCGTCACCGCACTCCATACTGGATCCCCGGTTTCGCAGTCGTGTGGTGGAGGAAAGAGATGGCAGACACCTGGGTCGGGGCCACCGCCAAGCAGATCGCGCGCGCGGTCCGCCGCGGCGACACGTCGGCCACGCAGGTCGTCGCGGACCACCTCGACTATCTGACCGGCACGGACCCGGTGGTGGCGGCGTTCCGCACGGTGCGCGCCGCCGAGGCCGCGGCGGAGGCGGAGAAGGTCGACGACCAGACCGACATGAGCAGCCTGCCGCTGGCCGGGGTGCCGATCGCGGTCAAGGAGAACACCCCGGTCGCGGGCCTGCCGACGTGGCACGGCTCGGCGGGCGCCCGGCAGGCCGTCGCGGAGGAGGACCACGAGCTGGTACGCCGGCTGCGCGGGGCGGGCGCGGTGGTGATCGGCACGACCCGGATGTCCGAGCTGGGGCTGTGGGGCGTGACCGACGACGACTCGGCGGTGACCCGCAACCCGTGGGCGCTGGACCGCACCCCGGGCGGCTCGTCCGGCGGCGCGGCGGCGGCGGTCGCCGCGGGCCTGGTGCCGATCGCGCACGCCAACGACGGCCTGGGCTCGATCCGCATCCCGGCGGCCTGCTGCGGGCTGATCGGCCTGAAGCCGGGGCGCGGCGTGCTGCCGGTGAACCTGGGCGCCGACGGCTGGTTCGGCCTGGTCGAGCACGGCGTCCTGGCGACCACGGTGGCCGACGCGGCGCTGGGCCACGCGGTGCTGGCGGGACGTACGCCGCAGCCGCTGAGCCAGCCGGGCCGGCTGCGCATCGCGGTGTCGCTGCGCTCGCCGGTGGCCGGGGCGAGCGCCGACGAGGCGAACCGGGCCGCGGTGGCCGACGCGACCCGGCTGCTGGCCGAGTGCGGCCACGACACGCTGACCGCCGACCCGGTGTACCCGACCTCGCTCGGCCTGCGCGGCCTGGCGACCTGGTTCGCGGCCGGCTACCGGGACGCCGAGGCGGCGGAGGTGGACCGGCGCGGCCTGCAGAAGCGCAGCCGGCGGCTGATCGCGGCGGGCGGCTGGGCCTGGCGGCGGGGCCTGGTCCGCGAGCGGGACCGCACCGAGTTCCGGGAGCGGAGCCTGGGCTTCTTCGTCGAGCACGGGGTGGACCTGCTGCTCACCCCGGTGCTGACCGGCCCGCCGCTGCGCGCCGCGGCCTGGCACCGGCGCGGCTGGCTGTCCAACGTCGCGGCGCAGGTGCGCAACGCCCCGTTCGCGGCGCCGTGGAACATCACCGGCTTCCCAGCGCTCACGCTGCCGGTGGGCGTACGCCCGGACGGGCTGCCCGCGGCGGTGCAGCTGGTCGGCCCGCCCGGGACCGAGCTGCTGCTGCTCGCCGTGGCGGGTCAGCTGGAGCTGGCCGCGCCGTGGCGGCGCCACGCGCCGGGCTTCCCGCGCCCCTGACGCGGGGCAGCGCGGCAGCCGGTGATCCTCTAAGCTGCGGATCCCCTCACCTGGAGATCATCGTGCGCTGTCCCTACTGCTCGGCGGAGACCGACCCGACCTTGATCCGCTGCGAGCACTGCCGGCTGGACCGGCAGGCGCCGCTGCTGTGGCCGGAGTCCAGGGTGTACGGCGTCCGCGGCATCGGCCTGGCCGCGCTGGTCGCGGTGGCGATCTCGTCGGTGGTCACCCTGCTGTCGGCGGCGTCCGAGATCTTCGTCCGCGACGAGGTCCGCAAGGCGGTCGACGCGGGCGACCTGGCGCTGCTGGCCGTCGCGCAACGGGTCGAGCTGGGCGCGGTCGTGGTGGATCTCGCCTTCATGGCCGTCGCCGCCGTGCTGCTGATCATCTGGTTGTGGCGGGCCCGCAAGAACATCGACGCCTTCCCGGAGGCGAGCGCCGAGTACAAGCCCGGCTGGGCGATCGGCGGCTGGTTCGTGCCGATCGGCAACTTCTTCATCCCGCTGCGGGTGATGCGGGACGTGGCCGAGGGCAGCCTGCGGCGCGACTGGGTGAATGCCGCCGTGTACGCGTGGTGGGCCGCCTGGCTGGGGAGTTACTGCGTCGGGCGGGTCGCCGGGGCGTTCGATCCTGTGCCGAACGCCGGCGCCACGGAGCTGATCGAGTACTTCGACAACCTGGTGATGTTCGGGTTCGCGCAGGCCTTCCTCACCGTGGTGGCCGGGTCCTGCCTGGGCATGCTGATCTTCTCGGTGACCCGGGCGCAGCACGCGCGCATCCAGCAAGGGCTGGCCGCGCGCGTCCCCGTGGTCATGCCCGCCGCGCCGGGTGGCACGATCGGCTTGTGACACCTGAGCTGGTCAGCCTGGCTGATATCGAGGCGGCGCGGGAGCGCCTGCGTTCCGTCGTACGCACCACCCCGGTCGAGCCGTGCCGGCCGCTGTCCGCCAAACTCGGCGGCCCGACCTGGCTGAAGTGCGAGAACCTGCAGCGCGCGGGCTCCTACAAGGTGCGCGGCGCGTACGTGCGGATCTCCCGGCTGAGCGACGAGGAGCGGGCGCGGGGCGTGGTCGCCGCGAGCGCGGGCAACCACGCGCAGGGTGTGGCGCTGGCGGCCGGGCTCTGCAAGACGAAGGCCACCGTGTTCATGCCGGTGGGCGCCCCGCTGCCCAAGGTCGCCGCGACCAAGGGCTACGGCGCGCGCGTCGAGTTCAGCGGCGGCACGGTCGACGAGGCGCTGGTCGCCGCGCAGGAGTTCGCCGAGCGCACCGGCGCGGTCTTCATCCACCCGTTCGACCACCCGGACGTGATCGCCGGGCAGGGCACGGTCGGGCTGGAGATCCTGGAGCAGTGCCCGGACGTGCAGACCATCATCACCGGCATCGGCGGCGGCGGGCTGATCTCGGGCCTGGCCGTGGCCGCGAAGGCGCTGCGCCCGGACATCACCGTCATCGGCGTGCAGGCCGCCGGCGCCGCGGCGGTGCCGCCCGCGCTGCGGGCCGGGCGGCCGGTGCGCATCCCGAGCGTGGCCACGATCGCCGACGGCATCGCGGTGGGGCGCTGCGGCGACCTCACCTTCTCCCACATCAGCAAGCTGGTGGACGAGGTCGTCACGGTCACCGACGAGGAGATCTCCCGGGCGCTGCTGATGCTGCTGGAGCGGGGCAAGCTGGTCGCCGAGCCGGCCGGCTCGGTCGGCGTGGCGGCGCTGCTCGCGGGCAAGGTCCAGGTGCGCACCCCGGTCGTGGCGGTGCTCTCCGGCGGCAACATCGACCCGCTGCTGATGCTGCGGGTGATCGAGCACGGGCTCAGCGCCGCCGGGCGCTACCTGCACGTCAACGTCCGCTGCGCAGACCGGCCGGGGCAGCTCGCCGCACTGCTCAGCCTGATCGCGGACCTGCGGGCCAACGTGCTCGACGTGGCTCACCAGCGCCACGACCCGCGCCTGCACCTGGGCGAGGTCGAGGTCGAGCTGAGCGTGGAGACCCGTGGCGCGGAGCACTCCGACCAGCTCGTCAGCGCGCTGCGCGGGGCGGGCTACCAGGTCGACGTGGGCGGGCACTTCAGCTGAACCCATACCGAACGAGCAAGGCTCCCCGCGCGGTCCGCGGGGAGCCTTGCTCACGAGAACGGGAGGTCAGCCCGCGAAGGCCTCGAAGGAGACGATGGTGACCTTGATGTCGTGGCCGCTGGGGGCGGTGTAGGTCACGGTCTGGCCCTTGCGGGCGCCCGTGATGGCCTGGCCCAGCGCCGACTCGGGGGAGTAGACGGTGAGGTCCGTGGTGGCCGCGATCTCGCGCGAACCCAGCAGGAACGTCTCGGTGTCGTCGGTGTCGTCGTCGAAGTAGATGGTGACGACGGTGCCGACGGACACGCCGTCACCCTTCGGCGCCTCCCCGACGCGGGCCACTCGCAGCAGCTCCTGGAGCTGGCGGATCCGGCCCTCGGCCTTGCCCTGCTCCTCGCGCGCGGCGTGGTAGCCGCCGTTCTCACGGAGGTCGCCCTCCTCGCGGCGGGCGTTGATCTCCGCGGCCATCGCGGGGCGGGCGGCGATGAGCTCGTTGAGCTCGGCCTGGAGCCTGTCGTACGCGTCCTGGGACAGCCAGGTGGCATCAGTCGTGGACACGGGCGTTCTCCTCAGGTCTTACGGATTTTTCGGACTCGTGCGGGCGGTGCTCGACCGCCGGCGCCAAAGAGGTACCTGCCTCCTTGAGCGCGATGGGCGAAGTTACCAACCTACCAGCGGATCAGGCGGGGTGGCAGCCCTTAACCTCTCCGGTGACCGGCCGCCCCGTGGTCACGAGGCGGTGGCTCACCATGGTGCGCTCCGGTTCCGCGCCCGGCCGCACTGTGACCTCTTCCCGACCGATCTCGGTGCCGGTCTTGTCGCGCGCCCGGACCAGGCAGACGGCCTCGCCGCCGGCCGGGAGCCGGACCATGAAGGTCACCACGACCTGCGTGTCCGTGATCTCGTCGAAGGCGGTCACCGAGGCTGTGTAGTCTCCGTCACCGTACGCCCGATAGAGGCGCACCCCGATCAAGGTGAACACCAGGGCCGCGACGAGGGCCAGGGCGAGCACGGCGGGGCGGGAGGCGCCACGGCGCTCGCGCCGGCGTCCGTAACGCCCGGCCGGCCACGGCGCGCGCTCGGCCACCGGGCCGGCGGCGGTGTCGGTGGAGGTCTCGGTCACCGGTGGGGGTCCTTCGCTAGGCGTGTCGGGGGCGTGAGGAACACTGTTGGGGTCCATTCTCGCACGTGGGGAGAGCACGGTGACGCAGCGGCTGCGACTGATGGCGGTGCATGCGCACCCGGACGACGAGTCGTCCAAGGGTGCCGCGACGATGGCGCGTTACGCCCGGGAGGACGTGGACGTGCTGGTCGTCACGTGTACCGGCGGCGAGCGCGGCGACGTGCTGAACCCGAAACTGGACCGCCCGGAGGTCTGGGAGAACATCGCCGAGATCCGCCGCGCGGAGATGGCCGCGGCCCGCGACATCCTCGGCGTCGACCAGGCCTGGCTCGGCTTCGTCGACTCGGGCTGGATCGAGGGCTACGACCCGGCCGACCCGTCCGGCCTGCCCGAGGGCTGCTTCGCCCGGGTGCCGGTCGAGGAGGCGGCGGCGCCGCTGGTGAAGCTGATCCGCGAGTTCCGGCCGCAGGTGCTGCTCACCTACGACGAGGAGGGCGGCTACCCGCACCCCGACCACATCCAGACGCACCTGATCTCGATGGCCGCGATCGAGGCCGCCGCCGACCCGGCGCGTTTCCCCGAGTTCGGTGACGCCTGGGACGTGCCGAAGGTCTACTACCACATCAGCTTCACCAAGGTGAAGTTCACCGCGATGCACGAGGCCATGCTGGCCGCCGGGCTGGAGTCGCCGTACGGCGAGCGGCTCAACGACGACTGGCAGGGCGACAAGTCGCCGCGCATCACCACCCGGGTGCCCTGCGGCGAGTACTTCGAGCTGCGCGACGACGCGCTGCGCGCGCACGCGACCCAGATCGACCCGGACGGTCCCTGGTTCCGCGCGCCGCTGACCGTGCAGCGCGCCGCCTGGCCGACCGAGGACTACCAGCTGGTCCGGTCCAGCGTGGCGACCGCGATCCCCGAGGAAGACCTGTTCGCCGGTGTACGCGAGCCGGCGGCGACGGATAGGTGAGGCAGATGCTGGAGTTCCTGGCCGACAACAACTTCGGCGACACCCGGTCGGGCGACGGTCTCGCCGGCCCGATGGCGCTGCTGTTGATCCTGCTCCTGGCCGCTGCAACTGTTTTCCTGATTCGCAACATGAATCAAAGGCTGAAGCGGTTGCCCGAGACGTTCGATTCGGCGAGCATGAGTGACGGCGCGCCGACCGACACACCCGCCGTGCCGGACCCTCGCTGAGGCGGACCGAGGGACCCGGCCCCGGACCTGTCGCGTCAGGCCGGAGAGCGTCGCCTTCCCCGAGGCGGCGGCCCTCCGCCGCATGCGCGCCCGGACAGGGGGCACCAGATGGGCAGTTGGCTGACGCGCGCGGTGGACGGGCTGTATCGCCGGTCCGGCGCCGCTTCGCTGACGCCTCGTGCCCGCGCCGTCATCTCCGTCCTCGTGGTCGCCGGTGTGCTCGCCGGCGGGTCCGGCCTGATCCTCGGCGCGCGCGAGGGTGACCTCCGGCAGTTCGGCCTGCTCATCGGCCTGATCACGCTGGCCCACCTGTTCGGCCTGCGCATGCGGGTCGGCTCCACCAGCATCGATGTGGACTGGGGCGAGGCCGCGCTGATCGTGGGCTTCATCCTGGTCCCGGTGTCCTGGGTGCCGGCCGCCGCCGGCATCGGCGTGCTGCTGGCCAAACCGGTGGTGTCGCTGGTCGCCGGCAACCGCACCAGTCCGGTGGAGACGGTCCGCGCGGCCGCCTCGCTGACGCTGGCCGCCGGGCTGGCGGCGATCGTCGTCCAGGGCAGCGGCGTGCCCGTGCAGCCGATGACGGCGCAGGCCGCCGTGGTGGTGGTGCTGGCCGCGCTGACCTACCTGCTGACCAGTGCCGGCCTGCTCGCGGTGCACCTGGCCGTACGCGACGGGCAGTCCATGGTGGGCGTGGTCTGGCAGGCGCTGCGCGGCACGCCCGTGATGATCGTCGGCAACGTGGCGCTGGGCCTGGTCGCCGTACGGCTGTGGGGCACCAGCTGGCTGTGGGTGCTGCCGCCGCTGCTGTGGCTGCTGCACCAGCTCTACGTGCACCGTGTGCACGAGGACGAGGAGCGCCGCACGTGGCGCGCGTTCGCGCAGGCCAGCCGCTCGCTGCACCGGCTCGACGAGGTCGCGGTGGCCCGCGAGGGCCTGCACGCGGCCCGTTCGCTGTTCCCGGTGCGCGCCGCCGAGCTGACCGTGCTCGGCTCGCAGACCCGCTACCGCTGGTCCGCCCGCACGGGGGACGAGATCCAGATCGAACCGGCGCCCGCCGCGTCCGGGGTGGACCCCGACCGGATCCCGCCGCTGACCCGGGTGCTGGAGGTGGCCGGCGGCCGGGTGGGCGTGCTCACCCTGCGGCCGCTGCGCCAGCGCGGGTGGGGCCTCAACGACCAGCACCGGCTGGCCGTGTTCGGGGACGCCCTGTCCGCCGCGCTGCACGACGCGGCCACCCACAGCGCGCTGCGCGAGCTGCGCGAACGCACCATGTACGAGTCCCACCACGACCCGCTGACCCGGCTGCTCAACCGCGACGCGCTGATGGACCGCGGCGACGCGGTGCTGCGCGGGCTGGACGCGCGCACCCCGGTGGCCCTGCTGCTGCTCGACATGGATCACTTCAAAGAGGTCAACGACACGCTGGGCCACCTCGCCGGGGACGAGCTGCTGCAGATCGCGGCCACCCGGCTGTCGGCCGACGTCGGCCACGGCGAGCTGCTGGCCCGGCTGGGCGGCGACGAGTTCGCGCTGCTCGTGACCGATCTGCCGGGGCTGTCCACGGACCACGACGAGCCCGACCGGCTGACCGCGGCCACCGTGGTGGCGCAGCGCCGGGCCCGCATGCTGACCGCCGCCCTGGCCAGCCCCACCGAGGTGGCCGGGGTGACGCTGTCGGCGGAGGTGTCCGTCGGCGTGGTGGTGGCCACCGCCGGCGAGTTCGACCTGACGGAGCTGCTGCGCCGCGCCGACATCGCGCTCTACCAGGCCAAGGAGTCGGGGGCGCGGGTCACCGGGTACGACAAGCACCGCGACCGCACCAGCACCGACCGGCTGGCCCTGGTGGCCGAGCTGCGCACCGCGCTGGCCGCCGACGACCAGCTGCACCTGATGCTGCAGCCCGCGGTGGACCTGCGCAGCGGCGCGCCGACCGGGGTCGAGGCGCTCATCCGCTGGCACCATCCGCGCCGCGGCCTGCTCATCCCGAAGGACTTCGTCCGCGCCGTCGAGGCCAGCGACCTGCTCGGCCGGTTCACCCACCACGTGCTCGACCAGGCGCTGGCGCTGGCCGCGCAGTGGCTGCGGCAGGGTGTGGACGTGCCGGTCGCGGTCAACCTCTCGCCGCGCTCGCTGCTCGACCCGCAGCTGCCCGCCGATGTGGCCGAGCTGCTGCGCCGGCACGGCGTGCCCGCCGAGAAGCTGGTCCTGGAGATCACCGAGACCGTCGTGCTGAGCCCGCTGCCCGTCACCGACCAGGTGCTGCGTGAGCTGCGTGAGCTCGGCGTCAGGTTCGCCGTCGACGACTTCGGCACCGGCTTCTCGTCGCTGACCTTCCTCACCCGCATCGCGGTCGACGAACTGAAGGTGGACCGCACCTTCGTGGCGCGCATGGCCGACTCCAAGCAGGCCGCCGCCATCGTGCAGGCCGTGGTGGACCTGGGCCGCCAGCTCGGGCTGCGAGTGGTGGCCGAGGGCGTGGAGACCGCCGACCAGCGCACCGCGCTGCGCCGCCTGGGCTGCGACGCCGGCCAGGGTTTCCACTTCTCCCGCCCGCTGCCCGCCGACCAGATCACCGAGTCGCTGCGGGCCCTCGCGCTGGCCGCCGCCCCGCTCCGCTCGGTCCGCCCCCGCACCGGCACGGGCACCGCCTCCTGACCCTTCTTTCTCCCGCTCAGCGCGGCGCATCAGCCGCAGTCGATTAGTGCGATTACCGGGCATTCCGGACGATATCGTGATCACGTGCCCGTGCAGAGCAGCGAAGTCGACCTCTTCTCGGTGCTGTGCTGCCTCATCGTCGCGGGCCTGGCCGTCTTGCTGCTGTTCACCATGCTGGGGCGGCGGCGCAGGCGGCAGGGGCAGGCCGGGTCCGCCCCGCACCCGCCTGCGGGCCCGGCGGACCCGTTCGCCGCGTACACCACGCAGCAGCTCAACACCTACGCCAACGCGCAGCTGGTCGCCGTGGACAACGCGGTGCGCACCAGCGAGCAGGAACTCGGCTTCGCCACGGCCCAGTACGGCACGGACGCCGTCACCGCGTACGCCGCCGCGGTCGCCGCCGCCAACGACGAGCTGGCCGCGGCGTTCCGCATCCGGCACCAGCTCGACGACGAGATCCCCGAGGACGACCCCACCCAGCGGCGGCTGCTGCGCGACATAGTGGACCGCTGCGCGGCCATGGACCGGCGGCTGGACGCCGAGGCGGACGCGTTCGAGAAGCTGCGCGCCATGCAGGCCAACGCCGAGGAGCTCAGCGCGGGCCTCACCACCCGCGCCGCGCAGCTGCGCGCCTCGCTGCCCGCCGCCGAGGCCACGCTGACCCGCCTGGCCGACCGCTACACCGACGGCGCGCTCACCCCGATCGCGGGCAACGCCACCGAGGCCACCGCCCGGCTCGACTTCGCCGACCAGCAGCTCCACGCGGCCGCGACGGCGCTGGCCGCGAAGGACCGGGGCCGGGCGGCACTGGCCATCCGCGGCGCCGAGCAGGCCGTCGGCCAGGCGTCGAGCCTGCTGGCGGCGCTCGACAAGGGCGCGGCCGATCTGGACGCAGCCGGGGCCAACGTGACCCGGCTGCTGGACGAGGTGCAGGCCGAGGTCGCCGCGGGCAAGGCGGCCATGCAGGCGGCGGGTGACGTCGGCGGGGCCGGCCAGATGAACCTCGCCGCCGCCGTCGCCCGCGCCGACCAGGTCACCGGCGACGTACGCGTACACCTGACCGGCGCGAAGACCGACCCGCTGGGCATGATGCGCCGCCTGGAGACGGCCGCGGCCGGCCTGGCCCAGGCCATGGGCTCGATACGCGACGCCGCCGATCGCTCCCAGCAGGCCCGCCGCCAGCTCGAACAGGCGCTGCACGCGGCACGCGCCGCGGTCGACGCGGCCACCGACTACATCACCACCCGCCGCGGCGCGGTCGGCTCCACCGCACGGGCCCGGCTGTCCGAGGCGCACGCGCAGCTCGCCCGCGCCGAGAGCAGCACCGACCCGGTCGCCGCGCTGTCGGCCGCCGAGCGGGCGCACGACCTCGCCGCGCAGGCCGTCGACTCGGCCCGGGACGACGTCGAGCGCTGGTCCTTCCCCTCCGGATACGGCCAGACGGGCGGCGGCCCGGTCGTCATCGGCGGCCCCGGCGGCTTCGGCACCGCCGGGGCGGGCGGCATGGGCGGCGCCATCCTCGGCGGCATCCTGCTCGACAGCATGCTCGGCGGGGGCGGCATGGGCGGCTTCCGCCTCGGCCTGACCGGCGAGAGCAACCAGGACGACGCGACGGCCCCCGGGTCGCGGACGGTTCAGGGCCGCTACGGCGGCCCCAGCACGTGGACGCGACCGGAGAAGTAGCAGAGGGGAACACGAACATGGCTGCGCAGTCGATCCTCGGACGGATCACCCAGATGGCCCGCGCCAACATCCACGCCATCCTCGACGACGTCGAGGACCCGCAGCAGATGCTCGACCAGATGGTGCGCGACTACACCGCGAACATCGGCGAGGCCGAGAACGCGGTGGCGCAGACCATCGGCAACCTGCGCCTGCTGGAGGCCGACTCCGCCGAGGCGCAGCAGAACGCGCAGGAGTGGCAGGTCAAGGCCCAGGCGGCCAGCGCCAAGGCGGACCAGGTGCGCGCCACCAACGCCGCCGACGCGGACAAGTTCGACAACCTGGCCCGCATCGCCATCGGCAAGCAGATCGCGTACGAGAACGACGTGAAGAACTTCGCCCCGATGATCGCCGAGCAGACCCAGGTGACCGACCAGCTCAAACAGGGTGTCGCCCAGATGCGCGAGAAGCTCGACGAGCTGCGCCGCAAGCGCGACGAGCTGGTCGGCCGCGCCAAGGTCAGCGAGGCGCGCGGCCGCGTCCAGTCCTCGATGAACAGCATCAACGCCCTCGACCCGACCACCGAGATCAGCCGCTTCGAGGAGATGGTCCGCCGCGAGGAGGCCCGCCTGAAGGGCCAGGAGGAACTCCAGGCCTCCACCATCGACGCCCAGTTCGAGGAGCTCTCCCGAGCCTCCCGCGACCAGGAGATCGAATCGCGCCTGGCCGCCATGAAGTCCGGCCGCTGACCCGATCACGCGGATCCCGGTCCTGCACCGGGGCCAGGATCCTGACAGGGCTTGAGCAGGCCAGGGCGGCGCTGCCAGCGTTGGCAGGGTGGTGACGGCAGGCGGGGGAGAAGCTCGGGAGCTGTTCAGCTGTTTATCGATTGGATGTCCCCGCGGCACGACGATTGCGGCGATCACTGGACCCGGCTCCCCGGCCCACTCGGGACAATGTGGAGCTCGGCCACCGTGGCTGCCCAGCCGATCTGGTGCCCATACTTGACCGCGCACTGGGCGCGGACGGTGACCTCGTGCGGGCTTGGGAGGTGGACGCGGAGATGGTGATCGTGGCCCCGGCCAGCTTCAACACGATCAACAAGTGGGTGTCCGGGATCAACGACAACGCAGCGCTCGGGGTGCTCAACAGCGCGCTCGGCGGGCGGGTGCCGATCGTGGTCAGCCCGTACGCGAAGGCCACTCTCGCCGCCCACCCGGCGTTCGAGCGGCACCTGTCGGAATTGGCCGCCTGGGGAGTCACCCTGACCGAGTGCAACGCGCTCCGCCCTGCACAGGCCGACGATGCGTACCGCTGGCGTGGCCTCCTCGACCTCCTTCCGGAGAGCGGCTGAGCACAACTTCCCCGCTTCTCGGCAAGGACGCCGCCACGTGGACCCGCACCACCGCCGCCACCATTCGAATGGGGTTGATGCCATGGCTGGGAGCTGGGATCAGTACGCGTAGGACCGCGCGCCGCGGCGGCTGCCGCCCATGCCAAGAACCGGTGGCCGGACCTCGACCTCGTCCACGGCGACGCTCTGGACTACCTCGAAGCCGGTGACGAGCCGTTCGACGCGATGTACTCCGTGTTCGGAGCGCTGTGGTTCGTTGATCCGGACGCGATGCTCCCGGCAGTACGCCGCCGGCTCCGAGGCGCCCTCGCCTTTTCCTGGTCGCACCTGAACGGGGTCACGGCGGCCGCCCGATGGGACTTCACGGCCCCGGAGTGGGCTGAGCGTCTCGACAAGCACGGGTTCGCCGACATCGAATGCCGGGAGATCGGGCGCCCCACGAATGCCGGTCGAGGGCACCCGACGTTTCTGGTTCGCGCCCGCACCGGCTCGTAGCACTTAGTGAAGATCGAAAACTGCACGGCAGGCGGATCTTGTGCACTTCGTGTCGTTCGGGCGACATGAACTGCACAAGATCTACTTGGGGTGGCGGAATCGCCGGCCGCGCCAAGATCGCCTAGGCCGCCGCTGGGCGCACTTTCCCCGAAAGTGCACGTCCGGGACCGGCTATTCGTGCACTTTCCCGGAAAGCGCGCCACGAACCCGGACGGGGTGGGCGGTTGTGAGAGGGTGAAAGCGTGAATCGACTCGGCGACGCGACCTCTCCCTACCTGCTGCAGCACGCTGACAACCCGGTGCACTGGTGGCCGTGGAGCGAGGAGGCGTTCGCGGAGGCGAAGCGCCGCGACGTGCCGGTGTTGATCTCCGTGGGGTACGCGGCGTGCCATTGGTGCCATGTGATGGCTCACGAGTCGTTCGAGGACGCGGTCGTGGGCGACCTGGTCAACGAGCACTTCGTGGCGATCAAGGTCGACCGCGAGGAGCGGCCCGACGTGGACGCGGTCTACATGTCGGCGACGCAGGCGATGACCGGTCAGGGCGGCTGGCCGATGACGATCTTCGCGGCTCCGGACGGCAAGCCGTTCCTGTGCGGCACGTACTACCCGAAGGCGCAGTTCACGAGGCTGCTGGGCGCGGTCGCGGACGCTTGGCGGGACCAGCGGCAGCAGGTGCTGGAGCAGGGTGACGCGGTGGTGGAGGCGATCGCCCGCAACCCGCTCGGCGGCGGTGCCGAGATCACCAAGGAGCTGCTGGACCACGCGGTGGAGCTGCTGCGCGGCGACTACGACACGGTGCGGGGCGGGTTCGGCGGGGCGCCGAAGTTCCCGCCGCACATGCTGATGCTGTTCCTGCTGCGCCACCACCGGCGCGCCGGGGACGCCGAGTCGCTGGAGCTGGCCCGGCACACCGGTGAGGCGATGGCCCGGGGCGGGATCTACGACCAGCTCGCGGGCGGGTTCCACCGGTACGCGGTGGACGCGACGTGGACCGTGCCGCACTTCGAGAAGATGCTGTACGACAACGCGCTGCTGCTGCGGGCGTACAACGAGATCTGGCGGCTGACCGGGGATCCGCTGGCGCAGCGGATCGCCACCGAGACGGCGCTGTTCCTGGTCAACGATCTGCAGACGCCGGAGGGCGGGTTCGCCTCGGCGCTGGACGCCGACACCGAGGGCGTGGAGGGCACCACCTACTCGTGGACCCCGGCGCAGCTGGCCGAGGTGCTGGGCGAGGACGACGCGAAGTTCGCGGCGGACCTGTTCGGGGTGACCGGCGCGGGCACGTTCGAGCACGGTACGTCGGTGCTGGTGCTCAAGCGCGACATCGACGACGCCGCGCCGCAGGTGCAGGAGCGCTGGTCGCGGGTGCGCGGGCTGATGATGGCGGCGCGCCGCGACCGGGCGCAGCCGATGCGCGACGACAAGGTGGTGGCCTCCTGGAACGGGCTGGCGATCACCGCGCTGTGCGAGTTCTGGCGCAACTCCACCGAGGTCGGCGGCGAGTCCTCCGTCGAGGAGGTGGACTTCCGTGCGGTCGCCGTCGAGGCCGGTGAGCTGCTGCTGACGCACCACCTGGTGGACGGCCGGCTGCGGCGGGTGTCGCGGGACGGCGCGGTGGGGCGGCCGGCCGGCGTGCTGGAGGACTACGGCTGCGTGGCGGAGGCGTTCTGCGCGCTGCACCAGGTCACCGGGGACGGGCGCTGGCTGGCGGCGGCGGGGGTGCTGCTCGACGTGGCGGGGGAGCGGTTCCGGGACGGGCAGGGCGGGTTCCACGACACCGCCGACGACGCCGAGCAGCTGGTGATCCGGCCCGCCGACCCGACCGACAACGCGACCCCGTCGGGGCTGTCGTCGCTGGTCAACGCGCTGCTGAGCTATGCGGCGCTGAGCGGGGAGCCGCGCTGGCGGGAGATGGCCGAGCGGGCGCTGTCCACGGTCGCGCCGCTGCTGGCCCGCCATCCGCGGTTCGCCGGGTATGCGGCGGCGGGCGCGGAGGCGCTGCTGTCGGGGCCGTACGAGATCGCGATCGTGACCGGCGACCCGGAGGGGGACCCGCTCGTGCTGACCGCGATCGAGCACGCGCCACCCGGCGCGGTGATCGTGGCGGGTCGCCCGGAGGCGCCGGGCGTGCCGCTGCTGGCGGGCCGCACGATGCTCGACGGGCAGCCCACGGCCTACGTGTGCCGCGGTTTCGTGTGCGACCGTCCCGTGACGACAACTGTCGAACTGGCGACAATTCTCGGCTGATAGCACTATATGAGCGGCCAAACGGACAATCCTGGCTAGGCTGAAAGCTCCCCCGAACGACAGTGGCGTGCCTGCCCCTGCCCCCGCAGTGGTGAAGTCACCGTCGCCCAGCCTGCCCTGAGGAGATGGTCGCGTGGCCGGTCTCGCCGCCCTGCTGAGTTTCGGCTCCGATCGCAGCTCCACCGAGACGCTCACCGCGCTGTCCCGGGCGCTCGCTCCGCGCGGCTCCGAGGAGGCCCGCGACGTCAACGGGTCGGCGAAACTGCTGGTGCGGGCCGCGCTGCCGATCGTGCACCGGCTCGACACCACCACGCTGATCGTGGACGGCATCGTCGAGCTGAGCACCCTGGCCAACCGGTACGCCGAGCGCGGGCCGCTGGGCCTGGTCGGCGGGGCCGACCCGTATACGCTGATCATGGCTGATCCGGAAGGGCTGGTGCTGGCGCGCAGCGGCGACGGCCCGCCGCTCTACTACGCCCGCACGCGCGGCTCGGTGCTGGTCGCCAGCGAGCCGACCGCGCTGCTCGCGGCGGGGGTGCCCGCCCGGCCCGATCCGGAGACCGTCGCCCGGTTCCTGGCGGTCGGCGGCTGCGACGAGGGCGCGGCCACCTTCTTCGACGGCATCCGCCGGGTGCTGCCCGACCAGGTCGTGGAGATCTCCGCCGGGCACACCGACGGGTGGCTGGTCCGCGCGCACCCGCCGGCCCGCCGCCGGGGTACGGCGATCACGGGCCGGATGGCGCTGCTCGGCTCGGTCGGCGAGGGGCGCCTGGGCGTGCTGCTCGGCCCCGGCCTGCCCGGCGCGGCCGTGCTCGGCGCGGCGCTGGCCGAGCACCCGCAGCACCGCGGGCTGCCGGTGTACTCGGTGAACTTCCCGGGGCTGCCGATGGACTCGTCGGCGTACGCATCCGCGCTGCTCGGGCCGCTGCCCGAGGCCAGCGTGCGGCACCGGGCGCTGCCGTTCTTCGCCGACGAGATCGACGTCGACGGCTTCCTCGCCGACGTCGGCGAGCCGGTGCCGGACCTGTCGGCGTACCTGGCCTGGGCCGTCGCCCGGTCCACCGGCGGCGAGGTGGACGCGCTGCTCGGCGCGGCCGGCTGGTGCGGGCCGGTGGGCCACCTGTCGCGGCTGGCCGACCGGGTCGCCGCCCGCTACGGCGTGGCGCTGCGCTTCCCCTACCGTGGCCTGGAGACCGGCGACGAGGCGCTGCGCGGCGAGCTGCGGGTGCTGGCCGAGCGCACCCTGCCGCCGGTGTCGCTGCGGGCCGCCGTCGCCGCGCCCGGCGCTGGTGGGGAGTCCTCGGTGGTCCGCCGTCCAGGCGGGCCGCCGGGACGAGCCACCAGCGAAGCCGCCACCCTGGAGCCGCCGCTGCGGGAGATCCTGGTGCGGCTGCGCGCCGAGATGATCGGGGCGCTGCTCTACCCGCACCACGGCCCGACCGACCACGACGGGCTCGCCGTCATGCAGCACCTGGGCGACGCAAGCGAGGCCGACGTGGCCCGGCTGTGGCGGCGCTACCTGCTGGAGCGCTGGCTGGTGACGGTCGTCGCGCCGCACGAGCGCCAGCCCGAGGTGCCCGCCGCGCGGCAGGCCCCGCCCCGGCCCCGCGCCGCCACGATCACCGCCGAGGGCGCCGAGTGGGTCACCCACGCCCTGGTCACCGAGCCCATCACCGCCGGGGACCGGGTCGCCGAGAAGTTCGCCTGGTACGTCGCCGAGTTCGCGCACGGCGCCGACAAGGCCGCCCGGCAGGCGCTGCGCCGGCCGTGGCACCTGCTCGTGGCGGCCAAGCCGGTCGCCGTCGCGCAGGGCCTGGCCAGGGCCATCTGGGAGATCGAACCCGGCTCGTACGCCCGCGGCCTGGTCCGCCTCGCCGGGCCCGCGCTCGGGCTGGCCGACCCGTGGAGCATGCAGGTCGCGCTCGACCACACCGGCCCGGCGCGGCTCGGGCTGGCCGCGCTCTGCGCCCGGCTGGGCCGGGTCAACTGGGCCGAGCGCGTCGCCGGGCCGCTGGCCCGGTCCGTCTGCCCGCCCCGCGAGCAGGCCTGCCCGCCCGCGCACCTGGCGGTGGTGCCGCCGCCGCGCCGCGCCGACCGGGTCGCCGAGGAGATCGTCGCGGCGCTGCGCAAGACGCTGCCCGACGACGTGTACGCCATGCTCGAAGGCTGCGCCGTGGTCGGCGCGGACGAGACCGGGCTGCGCCTGCTGGGCTGGTCGCGGCCCGGCGAGCCGCCCGCGGCCCTGCTCGCCCGGCTGTGCGCGCACAACCCGTTCGGGCAGGGCGACGAGCGTACGCCGCTGGTGCTGGCGCTCGCCGCACCGCGCCGGGTGGCCCAGCCCACCGCCCGCAAGGGCGCGAAGGCTTCGGCCCGGCGGCGCTGACTAGACTTCCGAAGCGATGGACACACGCACCGGCCTCCCTGTCGTCGGCATGATCGGCGGCGGCCAGCTCGCCCGAATGACCCACCAGGCGGCGATCGCCCTCGGCCAGTCGCTGCGGGTGCTGGCCAACGACGTCGACGAGTCCGCGGCGCTGGTCGCGGCCGACGTCCAGCTCGGCAGTCACACCGACCTGGCCGCGCTGCGCACCTTCGCCAAGTCCTGCGACGTGGTCACCTTCGACCACGAGCACGTGCCCGGCGAGCACATCCGCGCGCTGGCCGCCGAGGGCCACAAGGTCTTCCCCGGCGCCGACGCGCTGCGCTACGCCCAGGACAAGCACCAGATGCGCCGCCGGCTGTCCGAGCTGGGCGCGCCGGTGCCGCGCTGGGCGCCCATCGCCACCGCCGCCGAGCTGGTCGAGTTCGGGCTGCCCGCGGTCGTGAAGACGGCCCGCGGCGGGTACGACGGGCGCGGCGTGTTCGTCGTCAACGACGTCGAGGAGATCATCGACCTGCTGGCCAGCGGCGCCGAGCTGATCGTCGAGGAGAAGGTCGAGCTGCGCCGCGAACTCGCCGTGCAGGTCGCCCGCTCGCCGTACGGGCAGGTCGCGGTGTATCCGGTGGTCGAGACCGTGCAGCAGGACGGCATCTGCGTCGAGGTGCTCGCCCCCGCCCCGGACCTGCCGGAGGACGTCGCGATCGGGGCGCAGCAGCTCGCCATCCGCATCGCGAACGAGCTGGGCGTGGTCGGCCTGCTGGCCGTCGAGCTGTTCGAGACCCCGCAGGGACTCGTGATCAACGAGCTGGCCATGCGGCCGCACAACTCCGGGCACTGGACCATCGAGGGCGCCCGCACCTCGCAGTTCGAGCAGCACCTGCGCGCCGTCCTCGACTACCCCATGGGCGACACCGCGCTCGCCGCACCCGCCGTCGTCATGGTCAACGTGCTGGGCGGTCCGGAGGGCGGCATGTCCATCGACGAGCGGCTGCACCACCTGATGGCTGCCGAGCCCGGCGTGAAGGTGCACCTCTACGGCAAGCAGACCCGGCCCGGCCGCAAGATCGGGCACGTCACCGCGCTCGGCGCCGACCTGGCCGACTGCCGCCGCCGCGCGGCCCGCGCCGCCCACTGGCTGACCTACGGCACCGCGCCCGCCTGAGCGGCCGCACCAGCGAACCACCGGATCGGGCCGCCGTGCGCGGCTTCGGCGAGCGCAACGAGGAGAACGCGATGACTGACCAGACCCCGGCGCCGCAGGTCGGGATCATCATGGGGTCCGACTCGGACTGGCCCGTGATGAAGCCCGCCGCCGAGGCGCTGGCCGAGTTCGGCGTGACCTACGAGGTCCACGTCGTGTCCGCGCACCGCACGCCGCAGCTGATGATCGACTACGGGCGGTCGGCGGCCGACCGCGGCCTCAAGGTCATCATCGCGGGCGCGGGCGGCGCGGCCCACCTGCCCGGCATGGTCGCCAGCGTGACGCCGCTGCCGGTGATCGGCGTCCCGGTGCCGCTGAAGTACCTCGACGGCATGGACTCGCTGATGTCGATCGTGCAGATGCCGGCCGGCATCCCGGTCGCCACCGTCTCCATCGCCGGCGGCCGCAACGCGGGCCTGCTCGCGGCCCGCATCCTCGGCGCCCACGACGCCACCCTCCGCGCCGCCCTCACCGACTACGCCCACAGCCTCACCGAACTCGTCGCCCAGAAGGACGCCGCCCTCCAGTCCGCCCTCTGACGGCCCCCTCTCGACCGTCCGGCCTGCCGTCTTTGATCGTCCGGCCTGCCGTCTTTGATCGTCCGACTTGCCTGGCACTCGGGCGTATCTTGTGCGCGCATTCGCCCATGTGCCTGGCAAGTCGGACGATCTTGGCGCCGCGCCGCGCCGCGCCGCGTCCGCGCGGACGGCGGTGGGCGGTGGGCGGGTGTCAGCGGAACTGTTTGTAGCGGTCGGTGGCGCGGCGGCGGCGTTCGGAGTTGGCGCCGAGGACGATGAGGACGATGCCGCCGATCAGGACGCCGAGCCAGGTCGTGCCGACCAGGGTGAGGGCGTGCAGGGCGGCGATGACGGTGACCGCCGCGCCGACCGCGACGGGGGCCTGCTGGCCGTAGCGGGAGCCGACGACCAGCGTGATGATCGCGGCGACCAGGAGCCCGACCTCGCGGATCGGGTTCGTGGTCGTCACCAGCACCACCACGACGGTCGGGCCGAAGCCCGCGATCAGCGCCGGGCCGTACGCCGCCCAGCTGCCCAGCTGCGGCCGCTGCCGTAGCTCCAGCAGGCCGACCGCGAGCGCGAGCAGCGCGAACGGCAGCGTGTACGCCTCCGGCAGCGCCACGTCCGCGGTGCGCATGATCAGCCACCACGCGGCGATCTCGCTGGCCGCGGCGGCCCAGAACAGCACCCGGCGCTGCCCGGCGGGCCGCCCGGCCCGGGTCGCCGCGATGCCGAGCACCGCCCCCCAGCCGACGAGCAGCGCGGCGACCTGCGACGGTGCCCGCACGGCGAGCCCGAGCGCGATGACCCCGGCGGTGTACCCGGCCCACTCGACCGCCTGCGCCTCGCGCAGCGCCTCGGGCCGGGTGAAGCGCGGGTGCAGCGCCGCGCCGACGATCAGGATCGCGCCGACGGCGAGCACGCCGAACGCCGCCCACTCGGGCTTCGCGCCGACCCGCAGGCTGACGGTCAGCACGAACAACTGCGCGGCCAGCGCCGCGCCGAGCCAGCCGAGGATGCGGGCCCGCTGCGACTTGCCGCCGAGCGCGGCGACGGCCCCGACGGCGACGGCCCCGCCGAAGGTGAAGATCGTCATGCCGGGGGTGGCGAGCGCGCCCGCCAGCCCGGCGCCGCCCGCGACCAGGCCCAGCAGCAGCACCGCGACGCGGGCGAGCCGGATCGGGCGATCGGTGTCCTCGCCGGTGGGCGGCTCGGTCAGCGCGACGCTGAGCATGCAGACGGTGAACACGCCGAGCCCGGCCAGCACCGACGCGGGCCAGGCCAGGCCGAGCCCGGCGGGGGCGATGAGCAGGGTGACGGCCGCGCCGGGCACGACCACCGACACGGCGCGGGTGGGCCCGCCGCCGAAGCCGACCGCGGCGATGCCCGCGGCCACCGTGAGCAGCACCGCGGTGAGCACCGCGGCGACGTCGCCGGGGCCGGTCGCGGCCGTGGGCGGCCCCTGCCAGATCGCGTTGAGGCTGTCGTACGGCCGGACCAGCGCCTCGTGCAGCGCGGAGGTCAGCGAGAACAGCGCGATCAGAGCCGGTGCCGCCGCGGCGGCCGCCGCCATCGCGCCCGGGTAGGACGGCCAGCGGCGGCTGCGCTCGATCAGCTCCAGGCGGGCGTCGAAGCCGACGCGCCAGCGCTGCGGCCCCTCCCGGGGGATCCGGCGCGGCGCGGGGACGGCCACCCGTTCCGGAGTGAGCCCGAGCTGGTCGCGCGTGCTGGTGCGCAGCAGCTCGGCGAGCACCACGAGCAGCACCGCCGCGGCGGCGTACACCCCGGCGGGATAGGACGTTGGCAGCGCGAGCAGGGCGATCAGCGTGCCGGAGACCGCCACGCCGACGGTGCCCCAGCCGAGGTAGGGCGCGGCGGGGCGGCGCGCCGCGGCGAGCGCGGCCAGGCCGATGCTGGTGCCGCCGAGCGCCGCGGTGAGCACGATGTCGACGGGCTTGTCCAGGCTCGCGGCCAGGGCGGCGAGCGCCGCGGGCCCGGCCAGCAGCACGGCGAGCACGCCCGCGCCGCCGAGCACGTCGAGGTGGGCGGGGGCCCGCCGGTCCAGCGCGGCCGGCTCGCCGGGCTCCGGCTCACCGGCGGCGAGTTTCGCCTGCCGGGTCATGAGGACGGCCATCAGCACCATCGCCGCGCCGACCAGCGCGATCATGCCGAGCGCGGCGGCGGTGGTCCACGGCCGCACCAGCGCCGCGCCGAGCGCGTGCAGCGCGACCGCGGTGGCCACGGCCAGCCGGGTGTACCCCGCGCGCGGGTCGACGGCGACGGCCGCGGCCAGGGCGTACCCGGTGGCGATGGTCAGGCCGAGGACGATCGGGGCCCACCAGGGCCAGCCGAGCGCCGCCGGGGCGCCGACGGTGGCCAGGATCGCGGCGATCGCGGCGCCCTGGTGGCTGCGCGGCGGCGGCAGCGTGATCGCGCTGGCCGCGGCCAGGATGATCAGCGCGACGGGCGCCTGCCAGCCGAAGCCGACGTCGCCGCCGATCGGGGCCAGGTCGGCGGCCCACAGCTCACCGGGCAGCGCGAGCGCCTTGATGCCGCCGGCCAGCGCCGGGTAGCCCGCGACGGCGATCAGCACGACGCCCGCCACGGCGCTGCCCGCGACCGGGCCGCGCCGCAGGTCCTCGGGCAGCAGCCGGACGCACCCGCCCACGGCGAGCACCAGCAGCGCCGCCAGCACCAGCCAGTACTGCGGGGCGATCAGGTGCGCGGTGCGGGCCAGCGCCGCGACCAGCGCGACGGTGACGGCGGCGGCGGCGAAGTCCGCGCCGTCCAGCGCGCGGTCGGCACGGCGGCCGGAGTCGATGGAGGGGGCCAGCGCCAGCAGGATCGCCGAGATCAGCAGCAGCGCGCCGAGTCCCGCGTCGAGCGCGGTCGTGTCCGCCACCCCGAACGCGGCCCCGGCGATCACCAGGGCGCCCAGCCCGGCGCCCAGCGCCAGCGGGCTGCCGATGCGCCGCTGCGCCACCAGCCGCGCCGCGACCAGCGCCAGCACGGCGGCGCAGGCGAGGAACGCGGTGGCCAGCGCGACCTGCTCCCCGGCCGCCGGGAACAGGGTGAGCACCCCGGTGCCGACCGCGATCGGCGCGGCGAAGGCCGCGGCACCCGCCGCGGCGTCCCCGAGCAGCACCGTCGCGGGCGGCGTCAGCCCGGCCCCGGCCGGACCCTCCGCCATGGACAGCGTGGGGTTCTCACCGGCGGGCGCGGGCAGTACGCGCTGCGCGCCCGCCAGCACCACGCCCGCCACCGTGAACACGGCCATCAGCCCGGCCGTGGACCAGGTGTGGGCCAGCGCGACGCCCGTGGCGACCCCGCCGACCAGGAACGAGGCGATCAGGTGCGCGCGGGCGGCCCGGGGTGTGGTCGCGGCCCACGGCGCGCTGCCCGCGCCGCCCAGCCCGGCGACACCGATCCCGGCCCCCAGCAGCACGATGGCGGCGATGGCCAGCACCCACTGGGTGGCGACCCAGCTCAGCTGCAGCGAGGCCGGGGCGGCCAGCGCGGTGAGCGCCGCCCCGCCGACCACGGTCTCGTGCCGCCAGGCGGCCGGCAGCGCCAGCGCGGCGGCCACGGTGAGCAGCGCGACCGTGGCCACCAGCGGCCAGCCGGGGTGCCCGGCCCGCTGCGCGATCTCGGCGCCGAAGCCGTCGACGTCGGCCGAGCCCACCGGCCAGGCCGCGGCGACCGGCGCGAGCGCGGCCCGCAGCGCGGTGCCCGCGACGAACAGTCCCAGCACGACCAGCGCCAGGGTGGAGGCGAGCTGCGGCCCGCGCCGGGTCGGCTCCGGCACGGCGCGTACGCCGAGCCCGGTCACCGCCACCGCGGCGGCGATCACCAGCAGCGCCCGGTCGGGCAGCGCGACCACGGCGACCCGCGCCGCCGAGCCGATCACGGCCAGCACCATGGCCCCGGCGGCCAGCTCGCTCAGCGGCGCCCGGCGCAGCATCAGCGTGCCGACCAGGGCGACCGCGACCGCGAGCAGCAGGGTGGCCGCGGCCCGCCCGACCGACGGCACGGTGTCCGCGGTGAGCAGCGCGGCCACGGCGTACACGACGGCCGCCGCGATAGCCAGGCCGTGCAGGATCCAGGCCAGCTCGCGCAGCCAGAACGCGGACTCGCGGGCGGCGGTGGGCCGGGCCGGCGGCCGCCGCATGAACTCGGCCAGGGTGTGCGGCAGCGCGGCCCGCGAGCCGGACGCGTTGGCGATCTCCACGGCCCGCGCGATGACCGCGTTCTGCGCGGCGACCACGGTCAGCACCACGGCCCACCCGGCGGGCCCGTTGATGAGGTCGTACAGCAGTAGCGGCAGCACCGGCTGGATGGCCAGCACCACCGCGTAGCGCGGGATGGTCAGGCCGGTGGCGCGGTGGTAGAGGTACGCGATCGCGGCCGTCACCGCGAAGACCAGCCCGGCCACGATCACCAGCGAGGTGTCGATCAGGCTGAGCTGCGCCAGCAGGTAGCCGTCGATGGGCAGCAGGGCCAGGCCGACCCCGGCGAGCGCCTCGGCGGTCGACGACAGGCCGCCCTTGACCAGGCTCGGCGCGATGCCGAGCAGCACCGCGGTGACCACGGCGAGCACGGTCAGCCGGATGCCCGGGTCCACGTTGCTGAGCGCGACGGCGGCGAAGACCACCGCGGCGATGCCGATCAGCAGCGAGCCCAGCGCCAGCATGATGTTCTGCACCGAACGCGGCGACGCCTCCGGCTCGTGCTCGGGCAGCGGCGCGACGCGCGGGGCGGTGCGCGGCGCGGTCCGCCTGGGCCCGTCACCGGGCGGGCCGGGCGGCTGCCGGGGCACGTCCGCGCCGTCGGCAGCCGGGGCCGTAGCGGCCGGCGCGGCGGTCGGATCCTTCGCGCCGGGCGGCTTGGGGATCCAGCGCCGCTGCTTCGGCGCGGCCTTCTTCTGCCGCTGCGCCTCGGCGTGGGCCAGGATGTCCCGCTGGTAGAGCGCCGCCTGCAGCTTGCCACTGAGCTTCTTGCGCTCGCCGGACAGCCGGACGTCTTCGGCGTTCATCTCGGCGATGGCCTTGTTGAGCCGGGCCACCTCGGCCGCGAGCTGCTCCGGCGTGTTGCCGCAGTGCGGGCAGCGCACGGTGGGGTCTTCCCGCTCCCGGCCACACATCGAGCACGTGCTGGCCGCAGCCATGGCAACCTCCGACTCCCGGCACGTCATTGAACGATGACGCGGCGTGTGGATCGATTACCGGCAGCATGTCTGATCGGAGTGACCTTTGAAAAGCCCCATTTCAGTCAGGTAGCGGCAGCGCACGCGTTCGGCCACGAAGATCGTGGAACGCCCGGGAATGTGAAAGAGCCCACCCGCGCGGCGGATGGGCTCTTTCGGCAGATCAGCGGTCAGACCGTCGGGCGGCCCAGGGCGCGCAGGGTCCAGCCGGCCGACTTCCACGCCGAGGCGTCGAGGCAGTTGCGGCCGTCGATGACCAGCTTGGTGTTGACGACCTCGCCCAGCGCCACCGGGTCGGCGTTGCGGAACTCGGCCCACTCGGTCAGCACGCACACCAGGTCCGCGTCGGCCACCGCGTCCACCAGGGACTTGGCGTACTCGACCTCGGGCAGCGAGCGCTTGGCGTTCTCCATGCCCTGCGGGTCGTACACGTGCACGTCGGCCCCGGCGCGCGAGAGCATGCCCGCCACGGCGAGCGCGGGCGCGTCGCGTACGTCGTCGGAGTTGGGCTTGAAGGTCGCGCCGAGCACGGCGATCCGGGTGCCGGACAGGTCCGGGCCGGCCGGGCCGAAGCGGCGGCCGAGCAGCCCGGCGGCCAGGTTCAGCACGCGCTGGCGGCGGCGCAGGTTGATCAGGTCGACCTCGTGCAGGAAGCGCAGCGCCTCACCGGCGCCCAGCTCCTGGGCGCGGGCCTGGAACGCGCGGATGTCCTTGGGCAGGCAGCCGCCGCCGAAGCCGACGCCCGACTGCAGGAAGCGGTTGCCGATGCGCGGGTCGTAGCCCAGCGCGCGGGCGAGCTGCGTCACGTCGCCGCCGGCCACCTCGCACACCTCGGCCATCGCGTTGATGAACGAGATCTTGGTGGCGAGGAACGAGTTCGCGGCGACCTTGACCAGCTCGGCGGTGGCGAAGTCGGTGGCGACCACCGGCACCTCGCGGTCCTCGGTGGCGGCCAGGTCGAACACGCCCTTGTGCGCGGCGTGCAGCAGTGAGTTCGACCACTCGGTCTTGGTGGCCACCACGATGCGGTTGGGGCGCATGACGTCGTCGACGGCGAAGCCCTCCTGCAGGAACTCGGGGCTCCACGCGACCTCGACGGCCAGCTCCGGGCGGGCGTGCTTGGCGACGAGCTGCTCGACCCACTCCGCGGTGCCCACCGGCACGGTGGACTTGCCGACGATGAGCGCCTTGCGCGTCAGGTGCTGGGCCAGGTTGGTGACCGACGCCTCGACGTAGGTCAGGTCGGCGCCCAGGCCGTTGGCCCGCTGCGGGGTGCCCACGCAGATGAAGTGCACGTCACCGAAGTCGGCGGTCTCCTGGTACGACGTGGTGAAGCGCAGCCGTCCCGCGGCCAGGTTGCGGCGCAGCATCTCGTCGAGACCGGGCTCGTGGAAGGGCACCTGGCCCTGGCCGAGCTTCTCGATCTTGTCCACGTCCACGTCGAAGCCGATGACCTCGTAGCCGAGCTCGGCGTAGCAGATGGCGTACGTGGCTCCCAGGTAGCCGGTGCCGATGAACGTCAGCCGGGGCCGCGCGGCACCGGAGGGAGGGGTGACGGGGGCGGGCTGGCTCGCGTACGGGAGGGTCACGCGCTGTCTCCTAATCCGCAAGGGCTGGGGGGTGAACGGGTTTGAGCAGATGAGGAGCCTACGCCCTGTCCAGCCCAGAGGAAAGTTTACCGTGAGGGGTGGACAGGGAAACCTGAGCGAGCGTTAAGCTACCGCCCGGTACGAATCACTGGTCAGAGGAGGTCTCGGTGTTCGACCTGTACCAGCTCTCCGAGGAGCACAAGGCGATCCGCGAGGCGGTACGCGAGGTCTGCGACGCCAAGGTGGCCCCCAACGCCGCCCACGCTGACGAGGCCGGCGAGTTTCCGCAGGCCAGCCTGGACGCACTGCGCGCGTCGGACTTCCACGCCCCACACATCCCGGAGGAGTACGGCGGCGCGGGCGCGGACGCCCTGGCCACGGCCATCGTCATCGAGGAGGTGGCGCGCGCCTGCGCCTCGTCCTCGCTCATCCCCGCGGTGAACAAGCTCGGCACCATGCCGCTGCTGCTGTCCGCGTCCGCCGAGCTCAAGCAGCGTTACCTGCCCAAGGTCGCGGCCGGCGAGGGCATGTTCTCCTACTGCCTTTCCGAGCCGGAGGCGGGCAGTGACGCCGCAGCCATGACAACCCGGGCAGTTCGTGACGAAGATCACTATGTGCTCAACGGGGTCAAGCGCTGGATCACCAACGCCGGCGTGAGCGAGTACTACACCGTCTTCGCGGTCACCGAGCCCGGCGTCGGCGCCAAGGGCATCTCCGCGTTCGTCGTCGAAAAGGCCGACCCCGGCGTCAGCTTCGGCGCCCCCGAGCGCAAGCTCGGCATCAAGGGCTCGCCGACCCGTGAGGTCTACCTCGACAACGTGCGCATCCCCGCCGACCGCATGATCGGCGCGCCCGGCACCGGCTTCGCCACCGCCATGCGCACCCTGGACCACACCCGCGTCACCATCGCCGCCCAGGCGATCGGCATCGCGCAGGGCGCGCTCGACGCGGCGCTGGCGTACGTCAAGGAGCGCCGCCAGTTCGGCAAGCCGATCGCCGACTTCCAGGGCGTGCAGTTCATGCTCGCCGACATGGGCATGCGGCTGACGGCCGCGCGCGAGCTGACCTACGCGGCCGCCGCCCGCTCCGAGCGCGACGACGCCGACCTCACCTACTACGGCGCCGCCGCGAAGTGCTTCGCCTCCGACGTGGCCATGGCCATCACCACCGACGCGGTCCAGCTGCTCGGCGGCTACGGCTACACGAAGGACTTCCCGCTGGAGCGCATGATGCGCGACGCCAAGATCACCCAGATCTACGAGGGCACCAACCAGGTCCAGCGCATCGTCATGGCCCGCCAGCTCCTCAAGGGCGTCATCTGACACCTCCCGCGGCCGGCCCGCACCGGGCCGGCCGCCGGCTGTGATCGGCCGCAGTTTCGGGGAAAGTGCAGTAATTCCTGCTGGCTGAGCCGCAGTTTCCCCGAAACTGCGGCCGCTCCGCGTGCGCGATCCGGCTGCGCTCGGCAGCCGGCCCGCTCGCTCAGGGTCGTGTTCGGCCGGTGGCTTGGGCGCGTATCTCGTGGGTGGCGGCGAGCAGCGCGTCCGCGGCGTGTCCGAAGTAGTCGAAGAGCACCGCCAGCTCCTCGGGCCGGTAGCGCCGGAACACCTCGGCCAGCCGCTGCCGCGCCGGGTCGACGATCGGGCCCACGTCGAGCGCGGGCACCGGCTCCACCAGCACCCGCCGCCGGTCGGCCGGGTCGGCGTTGCGGCGTACGTGCCCGGCGCGCTCCAGGCGGTCGATGAGGCGGGTGGTCGCGCCGGTGGTCAGGCCGGTGCGCTCGGCGAGCTCGCCCGAGGTCAGGCGGCCGGCCAGGTTGAGCACGCTGAGCGCGGCCCAGTCGGTGGGGTGCATCCCGGCCGCGTCCGCCGCCGCCTGCGTGTATGCGGTCACCGCGTCGAGATGGCGCCGGAACGCCTCGTGGGCCCCCGCGGGCAGGCCCTTGGGCGGCGTGTCGTCGGACATGGCGGTGCGGGCTCCTCTGCACTAATCTCTGCATGCATGCAGATATTGCATCTGTGCAGTATCTGTATACCCGTAACCATGCTAGGAGGACCCGTGTCCGACCGCACCGCCGACCTCGCCGCGATCCAGCAGCTCCTGGACGGCATCGTGCGTGCCTGGGACGCCGCCGACGCCGACGCGTTCGGCCGCGCCTTCACCGCCGACGCCTCGTACGTCACCTTCGTCGGCACCTGCTACCGGGGCCGCGCCGACATCACCGAGAGCCACCGGGCCCTGTTCCGGGCGTTCACCAAGGGCACCCGGATGGCGTCCGAGACGGTCAGCACCACGTTCCTCGGCCCGGACGTCGCCGTCGTGGTCGGCCGCGGCGACACGTTCAAGGGCCGCCGCCGCGCCCTCTCGAAGATCCAGACCTATGTCCTGGTACGCGAACCCGGCGGCTGGCGGGTCGCGGCCTTCCACAACACCCGCCGCCGCGGGCTGATGGAGCGGGTCCAGTTCCGCTTCGCCCCCGGCACCCGGCCCGCCGTCCGCTAGCAGCGAAACGGCCGTCGGGATTGGCCTGACCGCACGCCGGGTACCCGGTCGGCAACGACAGCCGTGACGAGGAAGGCTCCCATGACACAGACCGATTGGGCCGCGGACAGCCGGGTCAGCGGACAGGTCGTGATCGCGACCTACGAGACGTACGCCGAGGCCGAGCGGGCCGTCGACCACCTCTCCGACCAGGGCTTCCCGGTGGAGCGCACGGCCATCGCGGGCCGCGGGCTCAGCCTGGTCGAGCAGGTCACCGGCCGGATGACCGGCTGGCGCGCGGCGGGCCAGGGCGCGCTCAACGGCGCGCTGGTGGGCGGCCTGTTCGCCTGGCTGTTCGGCTTCTTCAACTGGATCACCCCGCTGATGTCGCTGCTGCTGCTCGTGCTCTACGGGGCGCTGTTCGGCGCGGTCGCGGGCGCGCTGTTCGGCCTGGCCGGCCACGTCCTCAGCGGCCGCCGCCACGACTTCTCCTCGGTCTCGGCCATGCAGGCCGACCGCTACCAGATCCTGGTCGACGCCTCCGCCGCCGACGAGGCCCTGCGCCTCCTCGAAACCCCCGACACCCCTTCGCGTTGATCATGAACTTATGGGCGTGATGAACGGCGTGTCGCGACCCCGACGCCGTGATCACCTCGGCGGCCTCGACGGGCCGTTTAGGCGATCACGGTGGCAGGGTCGCGACACGCCGCCGAACACGCCCATAAGTTCATGATCAACGCGGTCGGGGCGGGTGGGAGGGGGTCAGACCTCGACGAGGGGGGTGTCGACGAGGTGTTCGGCGAGGAACCAGGCCTGCATCTCGCCGGTGCGGATCACCTGGCTGACGAGCAGGTCGTTGGTGCCGTCGTCGCCCATCTCGTCGGCGCGGCGGGCCGCGTCGTGGGCGGCGATCAGGATGGTCTCGTGGGCCTCCAGGAGGCGGGAGATCATCGCGGGGACCTCCTCCACGCCGTCCGGCGGGCGGGGGATCACGGTGATCTCGGCGATGTGCCGGGGATCGCCGATGGCGACGCCGCCGAGGCTCTGGATCCGCTCGGCGATCACGTCGACGAGCTCCAGCTGCTCGCCCGCGTGCTTGTCCAGCAGCAGGTGCAACTGGTAGAACGTCGGGCCGCGCATCAGCCAGTGGTGCTTCTTGTAGAGGCTGTACAGGATCTGGGTGTCGGCCAGGCACTGGTTGAGCCGCTCGCACGAGTACATGCGCGCGTCGTGGGACAGGCCCACGGGCAGCTGCCGCACGGTGCCGAACTCCTGGATCTGCGCACCCTTCTGGTGCAGCGCGGGCTGGCTGCCGCGGGTGGCGGTCTTGCCGGGCGACTTGGTGGTGGGCATCGATGTGTTCCTCTCGTTGCGGCCCGCGCGGAAGCGGTCCAGCGCAGGCTCATGGTCGGCACACCGGGGCCAGTCTTTCAGGACACACCCTGGTTGAGCTGCCAGATCGCGAAGTTGAGCGCGGCCGCGAAAGTGACCCAGAGCCAGTACGGCACCAGCAGCCACGCCGCCGCGCGGGAGATCCGGGCAAACAGCCACACCGTCGCGCCGATGGCCAGCCACAGCAGCGTGATCTCGGCGAACGCCCAGCCGTAGGCGCCGGCGCCGAAGAACAGCGGGGTCCACGCCGCGTTGAGCACCAGCTGGGCGGCGTACACCAGCAGCGCGGGGCCGAACCCGGCGCGGCGCCAGGCCAGCCAGCCGGCGATCGCGATCATCACGTACAGCACGGTCCAGACCGGCCCGAACAGCCAGGACGGCGGCGCCCAGGCGGGCCGGGCGAGCGCGGCGTACTGCCCGCCGGCGTCGCTCACGGCGAGCCCGCCGATCCCGGCCGTGACCAGCACGGCCAATGCGAATCCGGCGAGCGCCCAGGGGGTGCCCGGCGGTCTGCGTACGGCGTCAGTGCTCATCTCTTCCAGGTAACCCGCCCCCGGCGAGCCGAAACCCGCGAGGATGGCAGGCATGGTGCAGACGTATGAGCAGGGCACCCCGTGCTGGGTCGATCTCGGCAGCACGGATCTGGACGCCTCGGCCGCCTTCTACGGCGGCCTGTTCGGCTGGACCGCCGAGGACCTGGGCCCGGACGCCGGGGGATACCGCATCCTGCGCAAGGACGGCCGCCAGGTGGCCGGTCTCGGCCCGGCCACCGACCTCGACCGGGGCAGCACCTGGTCGACGTACTTCGCCACCGACGACCTCCAGTACACCGCGATCAAGGTCGAGGAGCACGGCGGCCGGGTGGTGGCCCCGGCGATGGACGTGATGGGCCAGGGCCGGATGGCGGTCTTCACCGACCCCGAGGGCGCCTTCCTGTCCGCGTGGCAGGCGCTGGCGTTCGGCGGCTTCGAGCTGGCCAACGAGCCCGGCAGCGTCACCTGGAACGAGCTGACGACCTCCGACGTCGACGCCGCCAAGGTGTTCTACCAGGAGGTGTTCGGCCTCGCCATGCGCGACGTGTCGATGGGCGAAGGGCTGACGTACACCCTGTTCGAGGCGGAGGGGCGGCCGGTCGCCGGGGCCATGCCCATCGACCCGGCCTGGGGCCCGATGGCGCCGCACTGGTCGGTGTACTTCGCCGTCGACGACTGCGACGCGGCGTACGCGAAGGCGCTCGACCTCGGCGCGATCAAGGTGATGCCGCCGGAGGACTCGCTCGCCGGGCGCTTCGCCATCCTGAAGGATCCGCAGGGCGCGACGTTCTCCGTGATCAGGAATAATCCAGACTTCTCCATCTGACGGGCGCTTAAGCATTCGGCCCGCGATGGCTATGGTTTCGGGGTGACCGAGCCGAGACTGACCGTCGTCATCCCGATGTACAACGAGGAGGCGGTGCTTCCCCTGCTCGTGGCCCGGCTGCGGCCGGTCCTCGACGGGCTGGGCCGCACCTACGAGGTGCTCGCGGTCGACGACGGCAGCCGGGACGACACCGCGGCCCTGGTCACCCTCATGCGGGCCAACTGGCCGCAGCTGCGCCTGGTCCGGCTGCGCCGCAACAGCGGCCACCAGGCCGCGCTCACCGCGGGCCTGCACCGCTCGCGCGGCGACTACGTGGTCACCATCGACGCCGACCTGCAGGACCCGCCCGAGGTCATCGCGCAGATGCTCGACCTGGCCGAGGAGCGCGGCCTCGACATCGTCTACGGCGTGCGCGGCGACCGGGCCAGCGACACCGCGTTCAAGCGGGGCACCGCCGGGCTGTACTACCGGCTGATGCGCAGCATCGTGGGCAAGAAGATGCCCTACGGCGCGGGCGACTTCCGCATGCTGAGCCGGGCGATGGTCGACGCGCTGCGCGGCCTGCCCGAGCAGACGCCGGTCTACCGCCTGCTGGTGCCGTGGCTCGGCTTCCCCAGCGGCGAGGTCACCTACGTGCGCGAGAAGCGCGCGGCGGGCACCAGCAAGTACCCGCTCGGCAAGATGATCAAACTGACCGTGGACAGCGTCATCAGCTTCACCGCCGCGCCGCTGCGGCTGGCCATCTGGCTGGGCGCGGTCGGCGCGCTGGCCTGCGTGATCGCCGCGGGCAAGGTGCTCTGGGCGTACTGGCAGGGCGCGGTCGTGCCCGGCTGGACGTCGCTGTCGCTGGTGGTGCTCTTCCTCGGCGCCTGCCAGCTGATCTGCCTCGGCCTGCTCGGCGAGTACGTCGGCCGCATCTACCAGGGCATCCAGGGCCGCCCGGCCTACTTCATCGGCTCCGACACGCTCGACGAGCGGGACGAGCCCGACTACGTGGACGAGCCGGTGCGCCCGCGCCGGGCGCCGGGCTCCCGGGCGGCGCGCGCCTGACCTGCGCCGCTCGGGATAATTAGGAAATCTAACTGTTAGGTCTCTTGACTGTTGCGCGCTCCCGCGTGAAGGTTCGCATTGGACGAACGATGGGAGTGCATATGCTCAGATCTCTGCTCCGCCCGGGTGTCGCCGGGGCGCTCGCCCTGGCCCTGGGCGCCGGATTCCTGGCCGCCGGCCCCGCGGCCGCTGCCGGGGGCGGTTCCCCCAAGCCGGACGTGCCGAAGAAGGTGATCTCCGCCTACTTCACGAACTGGTCCGTCTACGGGCGCGGCTACTTCGTCAAGGACATCCCGGCCGACAAGCTCAACGTGATCCAGTACGCCTTCGGGGTGCCGACGTTCGACCAGGCCACCGGCAAGGTGGGCTGCGACGTGCTCGACCCGTGGGCCGACTACCAGCAGGTGTACTGGGGTCCGGAGAACACCGTGGACGGGGTCGCCGACACCTACCCCGGCCAGAACGTCTACGGCAACTTCAACCAGCTGCGCAAGCTGAAGGCGGCCAACCCCCACCTGAAGATCGAGATCTCGCTGGGTGGCTGGACGAAGTCCACCTGGTTCTCCAGCGTGTCCAAGACCGCCGAGCGCCGCCAGGCGTTCGTCGCGGCATGCATCGACACCTTCATCAAGGGCAACCTGCCGACCGGCGGCTGGCCGGAGGACGCCGGCGGCATCGGCGTCGCCAAGGGCATCTTCGACGGCATCGACCTGGACTGGGAGTACCCGACCGCCAAGGCCGACAACAACGTCGACTACGGCCCGGAGGACCGCCACAACGCGACGCTGCTGGCCCAGGAGTTCCGCCGCCAGCTCGACGTGCAGGGCAAGGCCGACGGCAAGCACTACCTGCTGACCGCCGCGCTGCCCGCCGCCAAGAGCTCCACCAAGTACTACGAGCTGCGCGAGTTCGTGAAGTCGCTGGACTGGGTCAACATCATGACCTACGACTTCAACGTGCCCGGCGGCTCCGTCGCCGGCCCGAGCACCCTGTTCACCCGCGACCCGCGCGACCCGAACGCGGGCGACTGGACCTGGAACACCGTCGGCACGGTCGGCTACTACCTCGCCCAGGGGGTGCCCGCCAACAAGATCGTCGTCGGCGTGCCCTTCTACGGCGTGCAGTACATCCGCAACCCCGACGGGCTCTACGGCGCGTTCGACAACACCGGGATGAACCCCGACTCGCTGATCTGGGATCAGAAGCCGCAGCCGTCGTACCACGACCTGGTCGACGTCGCGGGCGTGCTCAGCCCGGACGGCACCGCCACCGGCGGCTGGACCCGCAGGTGGAACCCGCTCGCGGGTGAGCCGTACCTGGTCAACCCGGCCGCGGAGCACGTGCTGGCGTCCGGCACGGTCACCGCGCCGACCACGATCGTGTACACCGATCCGAAGTCGCTCGCCGAGCGCACCGCGCTGATCAAGCTGCTCGGCCTGCGCGGCGCGATGGCGTGGGAGCTGAGCCAGGACTCCGACGACCACGCGCTGATCGGCGCGCTGGGCCCGGTCCTGCGCTGAACGTACGGCGGGGTCGGCGTGGCCGCTGTCGCGGTCAGGCCGGCCCCGTCGGCGCTGTGAGCGAAAACCGCTGGTCGTCCGGGCGGGGGAGCGGCTTATCCTTGCGGGCGTCATGACATCGCAGTCCGAGCCGGCGGCGCGCCGCAACAGGCCGCCCCGCAACCCCAGCCAGCTCGTAGAGCTGCGTAAACGCGTCGACGTGCTGTTGGCGCAGGATCAGCGTCGGCTCTCCCGGCGCCTCGACGGCGTACGCCGGATGAAGCCCGGGGAGGCGCTGGACGCCGCCGTGGCGCAGATCACGGAGGCCGTCGCCAAGGCCGAGGAGCGGATCGCCCTGCGGGCCGCCAACGTGCCGCAGGTCACCTACCCCGACGAGCTGCCGGTCAGCCAGAAGCGCGACGACATCGCCGCGGCGATCCGCGACCACCAGGTCGTGATCATCGCGGGCGAGACGGGCTCCGGCAAGACCACCCAGATCCCGAAGATCTGCCTCGAACTCGGGCGCGGCCAGCGCGGGCTGATCGGCCATACCCAGCCGCGCCGGCTGGCCGCCCGTACGGTCGCCGAGCGCATCGCCGAGGAGCTGCAGACGCCGCTCGGCGGCGTGGTCGGGTGGAAGGTCCGGTTCACCGACCACGTCGGCGACGAGACCATGGTCAAGCTGATGACCGACGGCATCCTGCTCGCCGAGATCCAGCACGACCGCACGCTCAGCCAGTACGACACGCTGATCATCGACGAGGCGCACGAGCGCAGCCTCAACATCGACTTCATCCTCGGCTACCTGAAGCAGCTGCTGCCGCGCCGCCCCGACCTCAAGGTGATCATCACCTCGGCGACGATCGACCCGGAGCGCTTCGCGGCCCACTTCGCGACCGTCCCGGCGGGTGGCGGCGAGCCGGTCCCGGCCCCGATCGTCGAGGTGTCCGGGCGCACGTACCCGGTCGAGGTCCGCTACCGCCCGCTTGTCGTCGCGGGCGACGAGGACGACAACGACGACGAGCGCGACCAGATCCAGGCGATCTCCGACGCGGTCGACGAGCTGGCCCTGGAGGCGGCCGGCGACGTGCTGGTCTTCCTCAGCGGCGAGCGCGAGATCCGGGACACCGCCGAGGCGCTGCGCAAACGCAACCTCCGGCATACGGAGATCCTGCCGCTGTACGCCCGGCTGTCCACCGCCGAGCAGCACAAGGTCTTCCAGCCGCACACCGGCCGCCGCATCGTGCTGGCCACCAACGTGGCCGAGACCTCGCTGACCGTGCCGGGCATCAAGTACGTGGTCGATCCGGGCACGGCCCGCATCTCCCGCTACAGCAACCGGCTCAAGGTGCAGCGGCTGCCCATCGAGCCGGTCTCGCAGGCCTCGGCCAACCAGCGCAAGGGCCGCTGCGGGCGCACCTCGGACGGCATCGCGATCCGGCTCTACGACGAGACGGACTTCGTCAACCGGCCGGAGTTCACCGAGCCGGAGATCCTGCGTACCAACCTGGCCTCGGTCATCCTGCAGATGATCTCGCTGGGGCTGGGCGACATCGCGGCGTTCCCGTTCATCGACCCGCCGGACCGGCGCCACATCGCAGATGGTGTTGACCTTCTACATGAATTGGGCGCGCTGGAGGCGCCGGTGCGCGGCGAGCCGGGGCGGCTCACCCCGCTGGGCCGCAAGCTGGCGCAGCTGCCGGTCGACCCGCGGCTGGGCCGCATGGTGCTGGAGGCCGACCGCAACGGCTGCCTGCGCGAGGTGCTGATCATCACGGCGGCGTTGTCCATCCAGGACCCGCGCGAGCGCCCGGCGGACAAGCAGCAGGCCGCGGCCGAGAAGCACGCCCGCTTCGCGGACAAGGACTCGGACTTCGTCGCGTACCTCAACCTCTGGAACTGGCTCAAGGAGCAGCAGAAAGAGCTGTCGTCCAACCAGTTCCGGCGGACCTGCAAGACGGACTTCCTGCACTACCTGCGCATCCGCGAGTGGCAGGACCTGGAGTCGCAGCTGCGCCAGGTGGTCAAGGGCATGGGCTTCACGCTCAACACGGTGCCCGCCGAGCCGCAGCGGCTGCACCAGTCGCTGCTGTCCGGCCTGCTGTCGCACATCGGCCTGTACGACCCGGAGAAGCGCGACTTCATCGGCGCCCGCAACGGCCGCTTCTTCGTCTCGCCGGGTTCGGCGCTGTTCAAGAAGTCGCCGCGCTGGGTGATGGTCGCCGAGCTGGTCGAGACGTCCCGGCTGTGGGGCCGCATCGCCGCCAAGATCGAGCCCGAGTGGGCCGAGAGCCTGGCCGAGCACCTGGTGAAGCGGCAGTACAGCGAGCCGCACTGGGAGAAGAAGCAGGCCGCGGTGCTGGCATACGAGAAGGTGACCCTCTACGGCATCCCCATCGTGGCCAAGCGCAAGGTCAACTTCGGCCGGATCGACCCGGCGCTGTCGCGCGAGCTGTTCATCCGGCACGCGCTGGTCGACGGCGACTGGGAGACCCCACATCGGTTCTTCCACGCCAACCGGGACCTGCTCGCCGAGGTCGAGGAGCTGGAGCACCGGGTACGCCGCCGCGACATCCTCGTCGACGACGGCACCCTGTTCGACTTCTACGACGCCCGCATCCCGGCCGACGTGGTCTCCGGCCGCCACTTCGACACCTGGTGGAAGGCGGCTCGCCGCCAGACCCCCGAGCTGCTCGACTTCGAGAAGTCGATGCTGGTCAACGAGACCGCGGGCGGCGTCGACGAGGCCGACTACCCGGACGTGTGGCGGCAGGGCGAGTTCGAGTTCCCGCTTACCTACCAGTTCGAGCCCGGCGCCGACGCCGACGGCGTCACGGTCCACATCCCGCTGCCGCTGCTCAACCAGGTCTCCCCGGCCGGGTTCGACTGGCAGATCCCGGGCCTGCGCGAGGAGCTGGCGGTGGCGCTGGTCCGCTCGCTGCCCAAGTCGATCCGGCGCAACTTCGTGCCCGTGCCCGACTACGTACGCGAGGCCATCGCCGGGCACAAGCCCGACGGGGAGCCGCTGCTCGGGCTGCTGGAGCGGCAGCTGCGCACGATGACCGGCGTGGTCGTGGCGCGCGAGGCGTGGGAGCCGGACAAGGTGCCCGACCACCTGCGCATGACGTTCCGGGTGGAGGACGAGAAGGGCGCCCGGCTGGCCGAGGGCAAGGACCTCGCCGCGCTCAAGCGCCAGCTCCGGGACAAGGCGCAGGCCGCCGTCGCGGCCGCCGCCGACGACATGGAGCAGCACGGCCTCAAGGCGTGGACCATCGGCCCGCTGGCCAAGGTCGTCGAGCGGCAGCGCGGCGGGTACGCCGTCAAGGGCTATCCAGCGCTGGTCGACGAGGGCGAGACCGTCGGCGTCGGCGTGTTCGACAGCCCCGGCGAGCAGTGGACCGCCATGTGGCGGGGCACCCGCCGCCTGGTGCTGCTCGGCGCGCCGCCGCCGCTGAAGTCACTTCAGGGCCGGCTGTCCAACCAGGCCAAGCTGGCACTGAGCCGCAACCCGCACGGCAGCGTGAACAAGCTGCTCGAAGACGTGGTCACCACCGCGGTCGACAAGGTCATCATCGAGGCGGGCGGCCCGGCGTGGGACGCCGACGCGTTCGCCGCCCTGGTCGCCAAGGCGCGGGCCGACATGCCGGACACCATGTACGAGATCCTCCAGCTGCTGGAGCCGATCCTGTCGTCGGCGTACGACATCGACCGGCGGCTCAAGTCGATCACGAACGTGCTCCTGGTGCGCTCGGTGGCCGACATCCGCGCCCAGCTCACCGGCCTGGTGTACCCGGGCTTCGTGGCCGCCACCGGCCTGCGCCGCCTACCGGACCTGGCCCGCTACCTCCGCGCCGTCGAGCAGCGCCTCGCCAAACTCCCCGAGCAGCCCCAACGCGACCGCGAGCGCCTCCTCCTGATCGAGGACGTCCAGCAGGAGTACGCCGACGCCAAGGCCGCCATCCGCCCCGGCGCCCCCGGCTGGGACACCCTCGCCGAGGTCCGCTGGATGATCGAGGAACTCCGCGTCAGCTACTTCGCCCAGTCCCTCGGCACCCCCTACCCCGTCTCCGACAAGCGCATCTACCGCGCCCTAGCCACCCTCCCCACCTGACCCGCCCCCGCCCCCGCCCCTGCTGCGTTGATCATGAACTTATGGACGTGTTCGACGGCGTGTCGTGCTCCTTAACTTCATGATCGCCGAGTGGGTTGGGTAGATCTTGGAGAGTTGTGGTCGCTCCAACGACAACAACTCTCCAAGATCTGGTAGCACGGCGGGAAAAGGGAAGCGCCCCCACGAGGTTCGTGGGGGCGCGACTTGTCGTGCGAGCTGCCGGGGGGCCCGGTCAGTCCTTCTTGTCGATCTTGATGGTCTGCTGGTCGGCGGGGTCGACGAGCATGACGGTCTGCTCCTCGGGCAGCGGTGGCGGCGCGACCGGCTGCGTCGCCGCGGGGGCCGGTGCGGAAACCGGTGCGGCGGGCGGCGCGGACGGGGCGGCTGCCTGCGGCGCGCCAGGCGGCTGCGGTGTGTTCGGCTGCGGGACGCTGGGCTGGGCCGCCGCCGGGGTGCGGCGCGGCAGCGGCGGAGCCTCCGCCACGGGCGCCGCCGGGGCCTGCGGAGCCTTGGGCGCCTTGGGGGCCTTGGGGGCGCTGGGCGGGCTCGGCGGGGTCTGCACGGTCGGGGCGGCGGACGCGGGCGGGGCGGGCGGCACGTTGACCGTGGGCACGCTCTGCGGGGTCATCCTCGGGTAGTGCAGCGACGGCGGCGGCACGTCCGGCAGGCCGGTGTACGCCGTGCCGCCCGGCTGCGCCGTGAACTGCCGCGTGGCGTCGGCGGGCGCGCCGGGACGGCCCGCCTGCAGCGGGTACGCCGCCAGCGCGACCGTCTCGTCGGCCAGCCGGTCGTGCTTCTTCCAGCGGCGCGGGCTGCCGACCGTGGCCAGCAGCGGCACCGCGAGCACGATGCCCAGCCCGGTCTGGCCGACGGCGCCGCCCATGTGCACCCGCAGCATCGCGAACGTGTCCTCGTAGGACCCGGGGTGGGCGATCGCCCAGACGCTCATGCCCAGCAGGCCGAGCCCGGCCAGGAACGGGCCCACCGGCGACAGGCGCACCATGGTGAGCACGGCGTAGAGGGCGCCCGCGAGCAGCAGCGCGCCGAGCGCGACGGCTGTGTCGAGCACCGCCTCGGGCGCACCGCCCGCGACCCAGCTGGTCGCGAAGGCGCTGAGTCCCGTGCCGGTCAGCAGGAACACCGCTGGTGCGAAGACCAGCGCGAGCAGGAACGATCCGATGTGGCGCACCATGCCTCCGGGGTTAGACCTTGGTTGGCGCGCTCCAGGATGGCGTATCGACACCAGACATGTCTGCGGGGGTCCGCAAGTCGGCGAATCCGTTGAAGGTGTCCGGGCCGTCGCCGCGGGTGGACAGCGTTTCCGTCCAGGCCGGCTCGGCCTCCTCCTCGCGGCGCGGCCAGTTGCGCCAGCGCTGCGGGCTCAGCACGGCGATCAGCAGCATCGTGCCGAGCATGCCGAGCACGCCGCTGGTGACCGGGCTGGCCGGGACGACCAGCTCGCCCAGGAACACCCACACGTCGGGCAGCATCCGCTGTGCCGCGTCCGGCGCCGCGATGAGGAACGCGGTGGCGCCGACGTAGCCGGCGGCGACGACGAGGGGCCCGGCGGGGGAGACGCGCAGGCTGCCGACCGTGCCGAGGGCCAGGCCGATGAGGGCGAGCAGGATGAGGCCGAACCACAGTGGCCGTTCGGCGCCGACCTGCGCCGATTCGGTGATGACCGCCTGGCCGTATGCGATGACCAGCCAGGCCAGAGGGGCGATGACAATTCCGGCGAGAAGGCTCCATACATGGCGCATGGGCCGGTACCTTACTGATTTCCAGCCGCACCGCAACCGTTCGGCCGAGGAGCGTACGGTGAACGGCGTGATCGACACTCCGCCGCTCGGCCGGCCGACCGCGTTCTCGCGGGTCACCCTGAGCCGCATCATGACCAACCAGGACGTGAACCTCTACGGCACCGTGCACGGTGGCGTGATCATGAAGTTCGTGGACGACGCGGCGGGCGCCGCCGCGGCGCGGCACTGCGGGTTCAACGCGGTGACGGTGGCCATCGACGAGATCACGCTGATGGTGCCGGTCCGGGTCGGCGACCTGGTGCACGCGAAGGCGCAGGTCAACTGGACCGGCAAGACCTCGCTGGAGATCGGCGTGACGGTGTTCGCCGAGCGCTGGAACGAGGCGGGCAGCGACCCGGTGAACGTCGCCACGGCATACCTGGTGTTCGTGGGGGTGGATGCCGCGGGCGACCCGCGCGGGGTGCCGCCCGTACTGCCGGAGACCCCGGAGGACGTGCGCCGCTTCCACGAGGCGGAGATCCGCCGCGAGCACCGGCTGGCCCGCCGCCGCGCCATCGACCAGCACCGCGCCGACCGCGCCTGACCCCGGTGGCGGCCCGGCCCACGGGTCGGCCGCCGCTGATGTGCCGGAACCCACCGCGAGGCACCCCTCCCAGGTCGGAGAATGGTCCGTCGTGCCATGCGGCAGGATGCGAAGCGCGGTACGACGAGGTTTCGCGGGAGAGGATCAGGATGACCGAGGCGCTGTGGACCCCACCGGCAGATGTCAGGCAGCACTCCCGGATCGGGGACTACCTCGGCTGGCTGGAGCGCGAGCGCGGGCTGGCCTTCGCCTCGTACGACGAGCTGTGGCGGTGGAGCACCACCGACCTGACCGCGTTCTGGTCCTCGATCTGGGACTACTTCCAGGTCGTCGCACATGATCAGCCGACGGATGTGTTGCCGGACGCCACCATGCCGGGCGCGAGGTGGTTCCCCGGCGCGACGCTGAACTACGCCGAGAACGTGCTGCGGATGCCCGGCGTGGGCGACGGCGAGCCGGTGGTGCTCGGCTACTCGCAGACCCGCGAGCCGGTCATCCTCACCGCCGCGCAGCTGCGCGAGCAGGTCCGCCGGGCGCGGGCCGGGCTGCGCCGGCTCGGCGTGGGCGAGGGCGACCGGGTCGCGGCGTACCTGCCGAACATCCCGGAGACCGTGGTGCTGATGCTCGCCACGGCCAGCCTGGGTGCGATCTTCTCCTCGTGCGCGCCCGAGTTCGGCACCCGCAGCGTCACCGACCGCTGGCAGCAGATCTCGCCGAAGGTGCTGGTCGCCGTCGACGGCTACATGTACGGCGAGAAGCTGATCGACCGCCGGGGCGAGGTCGCCGCGATCCAGGCCGCGCTGCCGTCGCTCGCGCACACCGTGCTGCTCCCGTACACCGAGGGGCAGGTGGGCCTGGGCGAGCTGGCCGCCGACACCGACGAGCCGCTGGCGTTCACGCCCGTCCCGTTCGCGCACCCGCTGTACGTGCTGTACTCCTCCGGCACCACCGGCCTGCCGAAGCCCATCGTGCACGGGCATGGCGGCATCCTGCTGGAGCACCTGAAGATGCTGGCCCTGCACCACGACCTCGGGCCGGGCGACCGCTTCTTCTGGTTCTCCACCACCGGCTGGATGATGTGGAACTACCTGGTCTCCGGCCCGGCCGTGGGCGCGGCGATCGTGCTGTTCGACGGCAACCCGGCCGCCCCGGACCTGAGCGCCCTGTGGCGCCTGGCCGCGGTGGCGGGCATGACCTACTTCGGCACCTCCGCGCCGTACCTGCTGGCCTGCCGCAAGGAGGGCGTCGTCCCGCGCGAGGTGGCGGACCTGTCGAAGCTGCGCGGGCTGGGCTCCACCGGGGCGCCGCTGCCCGCCGAGGGCTTCGTGTGGGTGTACGAGAACGTCAACCCCGACCTGCTGCTGCTGTCCCTGTCCGGGGGCACCGACGTGTGCACCGGGTTCGTCGGCGGCACCCCGCTCAACCCGGTCTACCCCGGCGAGATCGCGGCCCGCTGCCTGGGGGCGAAGGTCGAGGCGTACGACCCGGCCGGCCACCCGGTCGAGCACGCGCTCGGCGAGCTGGTGATCAGCGCGCCGATGCCGAGCATGCCGGTCGGCTTCTGGGGCGACGCGGACGGCTCGCGCTACCGCGAGGCGTACTTCGACGTGTTCCCCGGCGTGTGGCGGCACGGCGACTGGATCACCGTCAGCGAGCGCGGTACCTGCGTCATCACCGGCCGCTCCGACGCCACCCTCAACCGGGGCGGGGTGCGCCTGGGCACCGCCGAGTTCTACTCCGTGGTCGAGGGCATGGCCGAGGTCGCCGACTCGGTGGTCGTACACCTGGAGGACGACGAAGGCGGGGCCGGTGAGCTGCTGCTCTTCGTCGTGCTCCAGCCCGGCCTGGACCTCGACGACGCCCTCAAGGCCAAGATCGCCCGCGAGCTGCGCACCGCCCTCTCGCCCCGCCACATCCCCGACGTGATCTACCAGGTCGGCGCCGTGCCCCGCACCCTCTCCGGCAAGAAGCTCGAGGTCCCCGTCAAGCGCATCCTGACCGGCACCCCCGTCGACTCCGCCGCCGCCAAGGGCGCCCTCGCCAACCCCGAGTCCCTCCTCGCCTTCGAAGCCCTCGCCAAGTCCCGTTAGAAGGAAGGGCACCTTCGTCGGCTCGCGTCAGCGAGACGAGCAGCAGCTCAGCTCGTTTTCTGGATAAGAAGGTGCCCTTCCTGACGCGTCAGGGGATGAGGCGGGCGTGTTCGGTGGTGGCGCGGGAGTCGAGGATGCCGGGGGCGGTGCGGTAGGACAGGACCAGGCTCGCGCCGGCGGCGATGGGGGCGGTCAGCCAGTCGAGCGGGCGCGGGTGGGCGCCGATGTCGATCAGCACCCGGTCGCCCTTGCCGATCTCCAGCTCCTTGGCCCGGGTCAGGGAGCGCTCGGCCAGGTCGGCGTGGCTGATCGAGCCGCCGCCGCCGGGCAGGCCGACCAGCGAGGCGGCGGCCGGGTCGGCGGGCGGGCCACCGTAGAAGTCGCCGTGGGCGCGCGCCGAGCTGACCCAGTCCGACACCCCGGCGGGCAGGTCGCGCAGGGGCAGCGCGAACGGGTGAAGGCTGACGGCGTACGTGTCCGGCGCGGCGGGCTCGACCCCGGCCTCGACGAAGGCGACGTCGGCGGGCAGGTCGGCGGAGTGGGACACGGCCAGCCCGGCCGTCCACGCGGCCAGCATGATCGCCGCGGTCTGCCAGTGCGGCGGCAGCGCGATCCGGGCCACGTCCCCGGCGCCCAGGCCACAGCCGTCGACCAGCAGGTTGGCGGTCTTGGACACCCAGTTCGCCAGCGTCGCGCCGGAGAGCTCGGTGCGCTCGCCGGTGCCGTCGTCGTACCAGGTGAGCAGTGGTTTTGCCGGATCGGCGGCGACTGCTGCGGCGAAGAGCTGACCGATAGTGGACACGTGGTCAGGCTACCGACACTGCCGCGTCGTGGACCTTGCCTGGGGGCATGTCGGGCGTAGTCTGAAGCGTGACTGCTGTGAAACAGCGCACAGTCTCACAACCGCAGAGCGGCGGTCGGCTGGGCTGCGCTGCACACCCCCACAAGGAGTGTTCACCGTGACGATCGATCGCTCGCCCCGGGTGCTCGTCGATGCCACCAGCGTGCCCGCCGACCGCGGCGGCGTGGGCCGGTATCTCGACGGCCTGCTCGGCGCCCTCGCCGACCATTCCGACATCGACCTGGTCGTGGTCTCCCAGCGCACCGACCAGGAGCGTTACGCGCGTACGCTGCCGCACGCGCAGGTCGTGGCCGCGCCCGCCGCGGTGGCGCACCGCCCCGCCCGGCTGGCCTGGGAGCAGACCGGCCTGCCGCTGCTCGCCCAGCAGGTCGGCGCCCAGGTGCTGCACTCGCCGTTCTACACCTGCCCGCTGCGCGCGGGCTGCCCGGTGACGGTGACCGTGCACGACGCGACCTTCTTCACCGAGCCGGAGCACTACGACAAGTCCCGCGGCACCTTCTTCCGGTCCGCGATCAAGACGTCGCTGCGGCGGGCCGAGCGCGTGATCGTGCCCAGCAAGGCGACCCGTGACGAGCTGATCCGTCTGCTCGACGCCGACCCGACCAAGATCGACGTGGCGTACCACGGGGTCGACCACACCGCGTTCCACGTGCCCGGCGAGGACGAGAAGGCGCGGGTGCGGGCCCGGCTCGGCCTCGGCGAGCAGTCGTACATCGCGTTCCTCGGCGCGAAGGAGCCGCGCAAGAACGTGCCGAACCTGGTCCGGGGCTGGATCGCGGCGGTCCGCGACCGCATCGACCCGCCCGCGCTGGTGCTGGCCGGCGGCCAGGGCCACGACGACGAGATCGACCGGGTGGCCGGTGAGGTCCCCGCGCACCTGCGGCTGCTGCGCCCGGGATATCTGCGGTACGCCGACCTGCCCGGCTTCCTCGGCGGCGCGGTGCTGTGCGCGTACCCCAGCCATGGGGAGGGTTTCGGCCTGCCGATCCTGGAGGCGATGGCCTGCGGGGCACCCGTGCTGACCACGCCGCGGCTGTCCCTGCCGGAGGTCGGCGGCGACGCCGTCGCCTACACCGGCCAGGACGCCGACCACATCGCCAAGGACCTGGCCGCCCTGCTCGACGACGAGGCGCGCCGGTCCGCACTGGCCGCCGCGGGCCTGGCCCGCGCGAAGGAGTTCAGCTGGAACTCCAGCGCCGAGGCGCACGTCGCCGCGTGGCAGCGGTCGATCCGCCATCACCACTACCGCTGATCTTCCGCGCACCCCGCCCCTAGCAGGCGAATGCGGCTTGTGTCACGGGCGGGGTGCACGGGGAGGTCGCATCTGTCAGGCATGATGGTCGGATGCTGCACGCCGTCATTCCCGCAGGTGGAAGTGGAACCCGTCTCTGGCCGCTGTCGCGCGCCACGAACCCCAAGTTCCTGCACCCGCTGACCGGGACCGCGGACACGCTCATCCAGGCGACCGTCGCCCGGCTCGCGCCCGTGGCCGCGCTCGCCGACACGTACGTGGTGACGGGCACGGCCCACGCGGCCGCCATCGCCCGGCAGCTGCCCGACCTGCCCGAGTCCAACATCCTGATCGAGCCGAGCCCGCGCGACTCCTGCGCCGCGATCGGTCTGGCCGCCGCCGTCATCGCGCAGCGCGACCCGGAGGCCGTGATGGGCTCGTTCGCCGCCGACCACCTGGTGCGTGACGGCGGGCGCTTCACCGAGGTGCTGCGCGACGCCGAGGCCGGCGCCCGCCGCGGCCTGCTGATGACCGTCGGCATCACGCCCACCCACCCCGAGACCGGGTACGGCTACCTGCAGTGCGGCGCCGTCGTCGACGGCCCGATCCGCACCGTCGACGAGTTCAAGGAGAAGCCGTCGCTCGACGTGGCGACCGAGTACGTGCAGTCCGGCCGCTACCTGTGGAACGCCAGCATGTTCGTGTGGCGGGTCGACGTCTTCCTCCGTGAGCTGGCCCGCCAGCAGCCCGAGCTGCACGCGGGCCTGATCCGGATCGCCGCCGCCTGGGACGGCGACGACCGCGACCGGGTGCTCGGCGAGATCTGGCCGACCCTGCCCAAGATCTCCGTCGACTACGCGGTGATGGAGGGCGCGGCCGCCGCCGGCCTCGTCGCCACGGTGCCCGGCGACTTCGGCTGGAACGACGTCGGCGACTTCCACACCCTCGGCGACGTGCTGCCCGGTGACGAGGACGGCAACGTCGTGGTCGGCGACAGCGCCACCCTCGACGGCGGCAAGCCCGAGGTGCTGCTGCACGACTGCGCCGGCACGGTGCTGGTGCCCCAGTCGGGCCGCCTGGTCGCCGCGCTCGGCATGCGCGACGTGATCGTGGTGGACACCCCCGACGCGGTGCTGGTCTGCCCGCGCCACCGGGCCCAGGACGTCAAGAAGCTCGTCGACGAGCTCAAGGAGCGGGGCGACAGCCGCATCTAATCTGCCAGTCATGCGATTGGTGGAGCTGACCGCGGCCGGCAACGAAGCAAGCGACCTGCTGCCCGTACACGACGAGGCGCTGCTGCGGGAACTCGGCGCGCGCCGGGCCTACTGGACCGTGCTCGACGAGGGACCGGTCGAGGAGTGCCTGGCGCTGCTCGTCGAGCACGCCGACGGGCAATGGCGCGCCGAACACGTCAAAGCCGAGGCCGGTGCGCACGCCGGGCGCACCGAGGACGCCGAGGCCCTGGCCCACCACGACGGCTGGGTGTACGTGCTCGGCTCGCACTTCGGCTCCAAGGCCGGTCCGCTACAGCCGAAACGGGCCTTCGTGGCCCGCTTCCGCGAGTCCGCCAACCCACGCCTGGAGATCGTGCGGCACCGGTTCGCGCTGCACCGGGCCGTGAACGACGCGCTCGCCGCGCTCGCCGTCACCGGGCACCCGGCGGCGCCGGAGCGGGTCGCGTTCGCCGTACACGACGGCTTCGTCGGGGCGGCGCAGCGGCGGGGCACGGCCAAGGGCAAGGGGTGGGTCGCGCAGCTCGCCCCCGGTGACCACCCGATCAACATCGAGGGCGCCGCGTTCACCGCTCGCGGCACGCTGCTCGCGGGGCTGCGCTGGCCGGTGACCGCCGCCGGGGAGCCGATCCTCGTCGAGCTGACCGGGCTGCCGGGGCTGTTCAGCGGCGGCTCGCTCGGGGTCGCCGGGGTGTACGCGCTGACCGGTGCCGGGGCGGGGCCGCTGGGAGTGCGGGCGCTGGCGGCGCGTGCCGACGGGAGCTTCGACGTGGTCGTCGGGTCGATCGACGCGCTCGACAAGGGGTCGATCCTGCTGGAGCACCACCCGCACGCCCGGCACGCCACCTGCCGCCACCTGCGGTTCCGGCTGCCCGACGCGGGCGGCCCGGGTCTGATCGCGCCGGAGCCGGTCGCCGACCTCGCGCCACTGCACCACATCGAGGGCGTGTCGGAACGCGACGGCACCCCGCTCTACGTCGCCGACGAAGACCACCGCATCGCCCTCTGGCTCACCAACTGACGCGTCCTCGCGCGGGGCTGCCTGGTGTGCGGGGTGCAGTTTCGGGGAAGTGCACTCTTCTGGTGCCTGGTGGCTGCACTTTCCCCGAAAGTGCGCTCGTTCGGCGTCTGGTGGCTGCACTTTCCCCGAAAGTGCGCGCCGGGCTGGTCGGGTGTGAACGCACGGAGCGGCCGGTCAGACCGCCCCCCGGCACTCTGACCAGCCGCTGCCGCATCGCCCCGTACGCCCCCGTACGGTCCAGGGACCGGCACCCTCCGCGTGGTACCGTCCCGGCTCCCCAGGCCCGACAAGGATCGTCCACCGAACGGTGACGGGTCCACGACATTCGGCGGTGACTTAAAGACGCAGGTCACGTCCGCCGGTAGAGTCAGCGGCACCCCCTCATCCGGAGAGTCCATGCTGCGCATCCACTTCACCGGTGCCGACCTGGTCCGTACGCGGATCGCGTCAGTGCCGGATCCGTTGTGGGAACTCGCGCTCAGCATCCACCTGCTCCGCATGCGCGGCACCGATCCGCTGCTGGCCGGCTGGAAGCAGCGCATGGTCAACGGCCTGAAACCGGGCGGCCCGCTGCGGGACGAGGTGGGCCTGCTGCTGGCGCTCAACCCGCCGGTCGGCTACTTCCCCGACTTCCTCACCCCGCCCGAGGCGTCCGGCGGTATCGGCGCGGGGCTGGACGCCGTGCTGACCACGCCGAAGAACCGGCTCCGGCAGGAGATCAACGCGCTCGGCGACGCGCAGGGGTCACTGCCCGCCCCGGTCGACGACGTCGGCAGCGGTCACCTGGGTGCGATCGGTGAACTGGGCACCGCGATCGGCCGCTATCACGAGACGGCCATCGCGCCGATGTGGGACCGGGTACGTACAGCCGTCGACGCGGACCGGGGGATCCGGGCTCGCACCATGATCGACTCTGGTACGGAGGGGCTGCTGAACAGCCTGCACCCGACCGTGCGCTTCGACGGGAACGTGCTCGAGGTGGCGGACTACCCGTCCCATCGGGAGGTGCATCTGGAGGGGCGGGGGCTGCAACTGGTGCCGTCGTACTTCAAGACGCCGACCAAGCCGGTGACCCTGTTCGACCCGGAGCTGCCGCCGGTGCTGGTGTACTCCGTACATCAGGAGGCGCGGGCGGCGGTCGTGCGCGGGGGCGAGGCGCTGTCGGCGTTGTTGGGGCGTACGCGGGCGGCGGTGCTGGAGCTCGTGGCGCAGGGGAGTACGACCAGTGAGCTGGCGCGGCGGCTCGACGTGTCGCCGGCCGCCGCCAGCCAGCACGTGGCCGTGCTGCGTGATGCGGGACTGCTGCACAGCGTGCGCGACCGGAACACGGTTCACCACACGCTGACGCAGCTGGGGTACGCGATGCTCGCCGGCCGCTCAGCCCCTACGCCGTAATTTGACCGCACCGAGAACCATCAAGAATGTGAGAGCCAGCACGCCGATGGCGAGTTCGAGCGGCCGAGAGCTGCTTGAGCCCGGTTCGGTGGGACCACCCGGCGTGGCAGAGGCTGGCGGCGGCACATCCGTTGTCAGCGCCGCCACCAGGTCCAGAACTCCGAACCCGTATTGGGGATCCCTGCCTGTGTAGCCCTTGTCGACAGCGGTCGAAGTGAGCCGCCGAACCACCTCGACCGCCGAGAGATCAGGAAATTGTGCACGGATCAACGCGGCCGCACCTGCGACGATTGCGGTTGCCCCGGAGGTGCCACTGCCGTTCGACCAGCGGTGCTTCAATCCGGTGCTTGTGATGTCATCTCCGGGCGCGGCGACGACGACGGCGGGGCCGGTCACGGACAGGCTGGACTGCACTCCATCCTTATTCACAGCGCCGACGGCGACCACGCCCGGGAAAGCGGCCGGATAGATGACTTGCTGGTCCGCGGGCCTGTTCCCTGCTGCTGCGACGACCACCACGTCGCGCTTCAGCGCTTCGTCGATTGCCCGCCGTACACCCGGATCAGCTGAATCTCCTCCTGCGGAGATCGAGATGACGTCTGCCCCGTGTTCGACGGCCCACAGAATGCTCTCCCTGGTGACACCGCCGAAGCCCTCAGTGGTGAAGGCTCGTACAGGCAGGATCTTGGCGTCTGGTGCGATTCCACGAACCTTCCCATGGGCGGCGATCAAGCCGGCCATGCTGGTGCCGTGACCGGAGGCGTCGCGATGTCCATCTCCTGGGCCCTCTGAGCTGAGGTCGACTCCAGGAAGGACTGAGCCCTGCAGGTCTGGGTGCGTCCCGTCGACACCGGAGTCGATGACCGCAACGGTCACGCCACTACCAGTGGTGATCTCATGTGCCTGATCCGTGCGCAGAAAGTTATGGAACCACTGCCCGTCAGACACCTCATCGGCAGCATGCCCCGGTAGGGGAGCAGTGGCCAGGACGAGCGTCAGTGCCGCCGTAAGGATGGTCCGTGTGCCGTTCAGAGCATGAGTCACTGCGGGGAAGCTCCTCTACGGATGGTGACGATCGGAGCCGGTGCATCGGGCTCGCCGCTGTTGCGCCAGGGCATCGCTGTCTGTGTGAACCAATCACGAAACTGCGCTTCTGTCTCCTCGGGTGTCGGAGCGGGCGGCGCTGGGGACGCAGACAGCTGATCCGGGTAGATCACCGGAGCGACTCCGTGGGCGAGCTGCCACCTGGTGTCCGCACTGCGCCGATAGCCTCCACCTTCACCGCGGGAGGCTGCCTGAGCAGGGCCGCCTATAGGCATCGGCATCATTCCCGGCATGCCCCCAGAACCGCCGCGATTCCCGCCGGAGACTGTCGCAGGGGCGTTCGAGCCGGGTGGCGGCAATGACACGACGTATCCACTCGGCCCCACTCCGGGTCCGGGCAGCACGTATGCGCCTCCATAGGGCGCATACGGATTGCCGGGAGCGATGGGAAGCATGGACACTGGCTGGCCGGGGACCGCAGGCACAGGTGGCGTAATGCCTTGCAGGTCAGGGCCAGCGCCTGACGGAGGGGTGACGAGGGGCGGATACCCCGGCTTCGGGGGCACCGCCACTGTGGTCGGGGGAAAGGGCGGCCGGCCAGTGCCGCTGGCCGTGGTGCGGTCCTTGACAGGCTCGGGACCGGCGACTGGCTTCCATGAGCCTTTGAAGGACTCACTGGGTGTCGGCAACGTTATCTGGGCGCGGTGGTCACGGATGGCGCGCTCGGTGGCGGTCATCGTCTGCTCGGTGACGTAGCTGAGCCGCGTGGCTTCACGATCCCACCATTCCGGTCCGCCGTCGTTCGTCGTGAGTTCCCAGGCTTCCACGACTCGCTGTACCTCGCGTTTGGCCTTCGCCGTGGCCGTCATGATGCCGTCGATCGCGAGTGCGTTCTGAATCGCGGTCTCGCTGTCCGCCCGCATGCTGCCGATGAGATCGTCGATGCGCTGCAGCGCCAGGCCTGCTGCCTTGCTCTGTTCCGCGGGCCAGAGCCGGGCGAGCGCGTCGCGATGGCGGCTCAGCTTGTCTGCCTTCGCCATCAACAGCGTGGCGAGCGCCCGCAGGCCTCGGACCTGCTCCCAGCCGAGCTCGTCATCTTCGTGGCGGAGCATGTCCCAGACACGCGGTGGATCGACCGCGGTCCAGTTCGTCGTGCCCTCCGTGGGCCATTGAGTCAGCGCGAATTCGCCAGTGACGATCGGGCCGCCTTCGGCGGGCAGCATTCCCTTAGGGCCGGTGATCATGCCAGCATCCCGCGCGGTGGTGGGGCCTGCTTGACCACGGGCGGCGTCAACTGCGCGAGCGCTCTGTTCAGCTCAGCCTCTACTTCGCCCAGCCGGACGGCAGCCCGGGTATCCGCGTCGGTGTAGTTCTCGACGATGCGTTCCAGGGCGATCGTCAGACCTTCGGCGACGCGTAGTTGGTGCTCGGCGTTCTTGCGGTGCTGATCCAGCACGTCGTTGACCGAGGCGCGAGCGGCCCGGCCTTCGGCGCAGTCGAGGGCGAGGCAGAAGCGGGCACCATACCGCATCTGCCGTTGGGCGGTCGCGAAGCCGGGGCGCAGGTCCTCGTCGGTGTCGCGACGCAGATCGGCGCTGATCTCGCGTAGGCCGGCCAGGTCGACGGTGAGCCTGCCGTGCACGGGTCGTTCAGGCATGCTTCCCTCCCCAAAGAAGCGCGCAATGAATGGGGCGGCCCGGCACTCCGCTGGTCCACACCGGCCGGACAGGACGCCTGCGGGCAGGGTAACGGATCGACCCTACTCAGTGCAGCCCTAGCGCCACCGCCTGTGGATAACCCCTCGTCGCACCCGCCGATGATCGCGGTCTCGTGTCAAAACCTACGGCCCAGCCGCACTTTTGGACACGAAACAGTGATCTTGGCTGGGGCGGCGGCGCTGCGCGCTGCGGTGGGGGTCGGGGTGGGGTGGGTGGGCTAGGTGCCGGTCGCCTCGCGGCGGCCTTCGGCGCGGGCTTCGGCGGTGCCGAGGGAGAAGAGGTCGTGTTCGGCGTCGCGGATCAGGGTGGGGATGACGCCGTTGCTGTCGCGGGTGGCGGTGAGCAGGCCGCGGACGACCGCCACCGGCACCCGGTCGATCTTCCCCTTGACCAGCTCGGCGGCGGCGGCCAGCTCGTCGACGACGGCCATCTGGGTGATCTGGAGTTCGTTGCCGTGGGGGTCGGTCTCGCCGCGGTGGTCGCGCAGGGGTTCGATGCCCGCGCAGCCGAGGGCCACGTCGGTGAGCCCGTTGCGCCACGGGCGGCCCATGGTGTCGCTGACGATGATCGCGACGTCGAGGCCGTACTCGTCGCGCAGCGCTTGGCGCAGAGCGCGGGCGGAGCGGTCGGGGTCCTCGGGGAGCAGCACGAGCTGGGTGCGGTCCACGTTGGAGTTGTCGATGCCCGCCGAGGCCATGACGAAGCCGTGGTGGGTCTGCACGATGCGGGTGTGGCCGCGGGTGGCGACGGCGCGGGCGGTCTGCGACCGCAGGATGCGCTCGCGGGCCTCCTCGCGTTCGGGGCCGCCGGGGGGCACGTCGGCCAGGGCGCCCTCGGCCTTGGACACGATCTTGCTGGTGACCACGAGGATGTCGCCGTCGGCGAGCCACGGGGCGGCGGTGACGATGAGCTTGGCGAGGTCGTCGCCGGGCTGCACGTCGGGGATGCCCCGGACGGCGAGCACGGTGAACCCGTCGATCATGCGGCTCCTCCCAGTTCGAGCGCGGCGCGGACCATGGCGGCGGTGGCGTCGTCGTCGGTCATCCACAGGGGCGCGGCGCCGACGCGTACGCCGGGCACGTCGGCGGCGGCGTCGCCGGTGTCAACGAGCCAGGCGTCGAGTACGCCACCGGCGGCGCGCGCGCCGTAGAGGCGGCCGACGCCCTCGGCGGTGCACGGGACGTCGATCGCGGCGAGGCACTTGTCGGCCATGCCGCGGACGGGGCTGCCGCCGATGATGGGGGAGACGCCGACGACGGGCGCGGTGCCGGACACGAGCGCTTCGCGCAGGGCGGACACGGCGAGCACGGGCGCGATGGACACGACGGGATTGCTCGGGGCGAGCAGCACGACGTCGGCGGCGGCGAGCGCGTCGAGCACCCCGGCCGCGGGTTTGGCGGTGTCGGCCCCGACGAAGCGGAACTGCTCGGCGGGCAGGGCGGCGCGGTGGCGTACCCACCATTCCTGGAAGTGGATGGCGCGGGAGCCGTCGGCGTCGGTGACGACGACGTGGGTCTCGACCCGGTCGTCGGTGGCGGGCAGCAGGGTGATGCCGGGCTGCCAGCGGTCGCACAGCGCGGCGACGACCGCCGAGAGCGGGTAGCCGGCGTTGAGCATGCGGGTGCGGACCAGGTGGGTGGCGATGTCGCGGTCGCCGAGGCCGAACCAGGTGGGCTCGGCGCCGTACTTGGCCAGCTCCTCCTTGACGGTCCAGGTCTCGCCCGCGCGGCCCCAGCCGCGCTCGGGGTCGATGCCGCCGCCAAGCGTGTACATGACCGAGTCCAGGTCGGGGGTGATGCGCAGCCCGTGCATCCACACGTCGTCGCCCACGTTGACGACGGCGGTCACCTCGGCGCCGGTGGCGCGGGCGTGTGCCCGTACCCCCGACAGGAAGCGCGCCCCGCCGATGCCGCCTGCCAGCACCACGATCCGCATGGCGACATCCTCTCCCACCGGGGGAGGGCGGCGGGGCCAGGGTCGTAGGCTGGCGGGCATGTCCAGCGAGGTCGCCGCCCAGTCCAAGGTCACCGACGCGGAGGTGGCGCGCGCGCTGAAGCGCGCCGCAGCCGGGCGGGCACTGGACGCCGCGGAGGCGACCGCCCTGCTCAGTGCCCATGGTGCGGCCTTCGACGAGCTGCTCTTGCTTGCTTCGGGGGTACGCGACGCGGGCCTGCGCGACGCCGGGCGGCCCGGTGTGATCACGTTCTCGAAGAAGGTGTTCATCCCGCTGACCAGGCTGTGTCGTGACCGGTGTCACTACTGCACGTTCGCGACGGTGCCGCACCGGCTGCCCGCGGCCTACCTGGACCGGGACGAGGTGCTGGCCATCGCGCGGCAGGGCGCGGCGCTGGGCTGCAAGGAGGCCTTGTTCACGCTGGGTGACCGGCCGGAGGAGCGGTGGCCGGCCGCGCAGGAGTGGCTGAACGCGCGCGGCTACGGCTCCACGGTGGACTACCTGCGCTCGGTCGCGATCGCGGTGCTGGAGGAGACCGGCCTGCTGCCGCACCTGAACCCGGGCGTGCTGAGCTGGGCGGAGCTGCAGCGGCTGCGGCCGGTGGCGCCGAGCATGGGCATGATGCTGGAGACGACCGCGACGCGGCTGTGGTCGGAGCCGGGCGGGCCGCACTACGGCTCGCCCGACAAGGAGCCGGCGGTCCGGCTGCGGGTGCTGGCCGACGCGGGCCGGGTCGGGGTGCCGTTCACCACGGGCATCCTGATCGGCATCGGCGAGACGCACGCCGAGCGGGTCGACGCGATCTTCGAGATGCGGCGCAGTCACCGCGAGTACGGGCACCTCCAGGAGGTGATCGTGCAGAACTTCCGGGCCAAGCCGGACACGGCGATGCGCTCCACTCCCGACGCCTCGGTGCGCGACCTGGCCGCCACCGTCGCCGTGACCCGGCTGCTGCTCGGGCCCGGTATGCGCATCCAGGCCCCGCCGAATCTCATCGACGCGTCGTTCGAGCTGCTGGTCAAGGCCGGCATCGACGACTGGGGCGGCGTATCGCCGCTCACCCCCGACCACGTGAACCCCGAGCGCCCCTGGCCGCACCTGGACGAGCTGGCGGATCTGACGAAGGCCGCCGGGTTCGAGCTGCGCGAGCGGCTGACGGTGTATCCGGGATACGTGCGCGGCGCGGACCGGTGGATCGACCCGCGACTTCACCCGCACGTGCGCGCCCTGGCCGACGGGGGCGGCATGGCCGTGGCGGACGCACCCGTCACCGGGCGCCCCTGGCAGGAGCCCGAGGTGGAGGGCGGCACGGGCCGGATCGACCTGCATCGGGAAATCGACGCCGGGGGCCGCTCGGACGACCGCCGCGGCGACTTCGACACCGTTTACGGCGACTGGTCGGCGATCGGAGAAGCGGCGGGCCTCGCGGCAGCGGACGGCACGACCGCGGGTTCAGCGATCGGCTACATGAGCCCGGACGCGACGAGCGCAGGTCCGGTGGCTGGGCAGGCCGGCCCGGCGGTCAGCGTGGGCGCGCTCGCGGCGGGGCTGCGTGTCGCGCGGGAGAATCCGGCGGCGCTGCTGGAGCCGGTGCACGAGGATGCCGCGCTGGCGCTGCTGCACGCCGACGGGGCGGCGCTGGACGAGCTGTGCCGCATTGCCGACGACGTGCGCCGGGACACCGTCGGCGACGACGTCACCTACGTGGTCAACCGCAACATCAACTTCTCGAACGTGTGCTACGTGGGCTGCCGGTTCTGCGCGTTCGCGCAGCGCGAGCGGGACGCCGACGCGTACCGGCTGAGCATCGGGCAGGTCGCCGACCGGGCCGAGGAGGCCTGGCGGGACGGCGCCACCGAGGTGTGCGTACAGGGCGGCATCGACCCGCAGCTGCCCGTCTCGGTGTACCCGGAGCTGGTCCGCGCGGTGAAGGAGCGCGTGCCGGGCATGCACGTGCACGCCTTCTCGCCGATGGAGATCGTCACCGCGGCCGCGAAGGCGGGGGTGCCCGTCGTGGAGTGGCTGACCCGACTGCGGGAGGCCGGGCTGGACACCATCCCGGGCACCGCCGCGGAGATCCTCGACGACGAGGTGCGCTGGGTGCTGACCAAGGGCAAGCTGCCCACCTCCGCCTGGGTGGAGACCGTCGAGGCGGCGCACCGGCTGGGCATCCGATCCAGCTCCACGATGATGTACGGCCACGTCGACCACCCGCGGCACTGGCTGGGCCACTTCCGGGTGCTGGCCGGGGTGCAGGACCGCACCGGCGGGTTCACCGAGTTCGTGGCGCTGCCGTTCGTGCACACCAACGCGCCGATCTACCTGGCCGGCATCGCCCGCGCCGGGGCCACCTGGCGGGAGAACCGGGTCGTGCACGCGATGGCCCGGCTGCTGCTGCACGGTCGCATCCCCAACATCCAGTGCTCCTGGGTGAAGCTGGGCGACGAGGGCACCGTGGCCATGCTGAACGGCGGCTGCAACGACCTCGGCGGCACCCTCATGGAGGAGACGATCTCCCGGATGGCCGGGTCGGCGCACGGCTCGGCACGTACGGTGGAACAGCTGGAGGCCATCGCGGCGGCCGCGGGCCGCCCCGCTCGCCGGCGTACCACGAGTTACGCCCGCTAGCCGAACACTTCTGTCCGAAGACCGTCAGCGCCGTCCGTCAAGTTCGACACGCCAGCAGAATTTCGTCGCGACACGCCCGACATGCCGTCACCGGTTTCGGGTCTGAATCGATAGGGCAGTGGCGGGACGGTGCAGACCGAGCCGAACGGCCCTGCCGGACGTGTACCAGAGTGAGCTTGACGGTGCACGTACGACACACGTGTAATTTTGCGTGGGGCTGGAGGTAGCGGCATCCACAAAACCGCCTATGTGGACAAACGCTTCCCAGGTGGGGGGTTGCGCCGACCGTGTGTCGGCGCGCAATAAGGAGGCAGCGGAGATGGACGGTCGCCCCGTCGTGGCGGATCTGCTGGGCAACGCGCCCGAGTGGCAGGAGCACGCACTGTGCTCCCAGACTGACCCGGAGGCGTTCTTCCCTGAGAAGGGTGGTTCTACCCGCGAGGCCAAGCGCATCTGCTCGCGCTGCGAGGTCAAGTCCGAGTGCCTGGAGTACGCGCTCTCGCACGACGAGCGCTTCGGCATCTGGGGTGGACTGTCCGAGCGCGAGCGCCGCAAGCTCAAGCGGCGCGCGGTCTGAAGACGTGGAAGCTGCCAGGGCCGTTGGGGGACGGCCCGGCAGCTCTTCCGCGGTTCAGCGTGTCGCCGAGGGCTCAGGCCAGGTCGTCGGGGTTGAGCCCGAGCAGGTTCGCGACCTGCTCCACGATCACGTCACGCACCAGCTCGCCCAGGTCGTCCCGATCTGAGGCCCGGAACTCCAGCGGACGCCGGTAGACCACGATCCGCGGCGGCACCCCGTGCCGGCCCGGCCGTCCCGGCAGCAGCCGCGCCAGCGGCACCCGCCCGTCCTCCAGCACGTCGGAGTCGTACACGTTCAGATCCGGCGGCACGTCCTCGACGGCGAACTCGACCCCGGCCAGCTCGTTGGCGAACCGCGCCTCGAGCGACTCGACCGTGTCCAGCACCAGCTCGTCGAACACCTCGGCCTTGGTGCGCGCCAGGGGCACGCTCGCGGGCACCAGCCGGCCTCGCATCCCCCTGCCGTGACGGTCACGGCGGCGGCGGGCGAGGGTCGGGCGGCGGCGGGCGGGACTGGTCACTTCGCCAATGTATCCCCGCGCGCCAGTCGCGGGCCCCGGTACGGGGGCGTGATCCTTCCCTCGGCGTGTCGCGGCGTTTCCGGTTCACCGATGCCCGGCGGGGCGATAACGTCACACGCCGTGAGGTCTCCACGGCGTTGCTCTCGTAACGGCTGCCAACGGCAGGCGGTCGCGACGCTGACCTATGTCTATGCCGAGTCCACCGCGGTGGTCGGCCCGCTCGCCGCGTACCAGGAACCGCACACGTACGACCTGTGCGAGCCGCACGCGCTGAGCCTGACCGCCCCGCGCGGCTGGGACCTGGTCCGCCACGACGGCGAGTTCGAGCCGCCGCCGCCCACCACCGACGACCTGGTCGCCCTGGCCGAGGCCGTCCGCGAGGCGGCCCGCCCCGCCCCGCGCCAGGCCCCGGAGCCGCCGCCTTACCCCGGCCCACCCACCCCCGGCCGCCGCGGCCACCTCCGCGTCATCCCCCCCAATTGAGGCGAAGGAAGGGCACCTTCTTATCGTTTTCCGTAGTAGAAGGTGCCCTTCTTAACTGTGCCGCCGGTCTGTGATATCCGGCCTCGGGCAAGATCGCGGGTTCGTGTCAGAACCTGTGGCCAGACCTGAGGTTGTGACACGAACTAGCGATCATCGGCGGCCAGGCGCCCGGCAGGCCGCACAGTGAGCGTTAAGAAGGTGCCCTTCCTTTACGGAAAGCGTTAAGAAGGTGCCCTTCCTTTGTCAGGCGGTCGAGGGTGGCTACGGCGTGCAGGGCGGTGTTGATGCCCAGCCAGCGGAGGGGTTCGGGCTCCCAGCGGGGGGAGCGGTGGTTGACCCAGGGGAGGACCGTGAGCGGCGACTCGTGGCCGGTGATGAGGTCGGCGAGGGTGCGGCCGGCCAGGTTGCCGGCGGCGACGCCGTCGCCCACGTAGCCGCCGGCCCAGGCGAGGCCGGTGGCGCGGTCGAGGCCGGTGGACGGGTGCCAGTCACGGGCGATGCCGAGCGGGCCGCCCCAGACGTGGGTGAGCTTCGCGCCGTCCAGCGCCGGGAACAGGTCGGTGAGCGTGTTCCGCAGGGCCAGGTGCACGGACGGCTCGTGGTCGAACGACGGGCGGACCGCCGAGCCGAAGTGGTACGGGGCGCCGCGCCCGCCGAAGGCGAGCCGGTCGTCGGCGGTGCGCTGGCCGTAGATCACCATGCGCCGGTGATCGGTGAAGGTTTCCCGGCGGTCGAGCCCGGCCTCGTCCCAGAAGGTCTTGGGCAGCGGCTCGGTCGCGATCATGAGGGAGTAGACCGGCACCACGTCGCGCCGGTGTCCGGGCAGGTCGGGCGTGTACCCCTCGGTGGCCCGGACCACGTACGGGGCCCGCACGGTGCCGTACGTGGTGCGCACGCGCCCCGGCGCCAGCTCCAGCGCCCGAGTCCCCTCGTAGATCACCGTGCCCTGCCGCTCGACCGTCGCGGCCAGCCCCAGGGCCAGGCGCAGCGGGTGTACCGCCGCGCAGTGCGGCGACCAGGTCGCCCCGTGAACCGACGTCGCGCCGCAGCGGTCCAGCGTCGCGGCCCGGTCGAGCAGGTGCAGGTCGAAGCCGTACGACGCGGCCAGCGCCGCCTCGGCCCGCGCCGCGCGCCACTGTGCCGCGCTGCGGGCCAGGCCCAGGGTGCCGCCCTTGGCCCAGTCGCAGTCGATGCCCTCGGCCGCGGCGATCCGGCCGACCTCGTCCACCGTGTCGATCATCGCCTGCTGGAACGCGATCGCGGCGGCCCGGCCGTGCAGCTTCTCCAGCCTGGGCAGGGAGATGGGGAGAAGCCCGGAGCACCAGCCGCCGTTGCGGCCGGACGCGCCGAACCCGGCGTGCGCGGCCTCGACGATCGCGATACGCAGGCCCGGGTCGGCCCGGCGCAGGTAGTACGCCGTCCACAGGCCGGTGTAGCCGGCTCCCACGATCGCCACGTCGGCGTCCAGGTCGCCGGGCAGGGGCGGGCGGGGCGCGCCGGCCCCGCCCGCGGTGTCGGACCAGAGGCTGGTCACAGCAGCGTCGCGGCCCGGGTGAGCACGTCGCGCAGGATCTGCTCGATCTCGTCGAACTGCTGCTGGGTGCAGGTCAGCGCGGGGGACAGCTGGATCACCGGGTCGCCCCGGTCGTCGGCGCGGCAGTAGAGGCCCGCCTCGAACAGCGCGCCGGACAGGAAGCCGCGGATCAGCTTCTCCGACTCCTCGGCGTTGAACGTCTCCCGGGTGGCCTTGTCCTTGACCAGCTCGATGCCGTAGAAGAAGCCCTCGCCCCGCACGTCGCCGACGATCGGCAGGTCGTACAGCTTCTCCAGGGTGGCCCGGAACGCGGGCGCCTGCTCGCGCACGTGCCCGTTGAGATCCTCCCGTTCGAAGATGTCCAGGTTGGCCAGGCCGACCGCGCAGCTGACCGGGTGGCCGCCGAAGGTGATGCCGTGGGCGAACATCTGCCCGTCGGCCAGGAACGGCTCGATCAGCCGCTCGCTGGCGATCATCGCGCCGAGCGGCGAGTATCCCGAGGTCATGCCCTTGGCCGTGGTGATGATGTCGGGCTGGTAGCCGTAGTACTGGGCGCCGAAGTACTCGCCGAGCCGGCCCCAGGAGCAGATGACCTCGTCGGACACCAGCAGCACGCCGTAGCGGTCGCAGATCTCGCGTACCCGCTGGAAGTAGCCGGGCGGCGCGGGGAAGCAGCCGCCGGCGTTCTGCACCGGCTCCAGGAAGACCGCGGCGACGGTCTCCGGCCCTTCGCGCTCGATGGCGCGGGCGATCTCGTCGGCCGCCCACACGCCGAACGCCGCGTAGTCGTCGCCGTGCTCGGGGGCGCGGTAGAAGTTCGTGTTGGGGGCCTTGATGCCGCCGGGCACCAGCGGCTCGAACTCGGCCCGGAACGCGGGCACGCCGGTGATCGACAGGGCGCCCAGCGAGGTGCCGTGGTAGGCCAGGTAGCGGCTGACCACCTTGTGCCGCAGCGGCTGGCCGATCTTCTTGAAGTAGGAGCGGGCCAGCTTCCAGGCGCTCTCGACCGCCTCGGAGCCGCCGGTGGTGAAGAAGACCCGGTTGAGGTCGCCGGGGGTCAGCCCCGCGATCCGGTCCGCCAGCTCGACCGCCTTCGGGTGGGCGTACGACCACAGCGGGAAGTACGCCAGCTCGTGCGCCTGCTTGGCAGCGGCCTCGGCGAGCTCGGAGCGGCCGTGCCCGGCGTTGACGGTGAACAGGCCGGCGAGGCCGTCGAGGTAGCGCCGACCCTTGCTGTCCCAGACGTACGCGCCCTCACCTCGCACGATCGTCGGCACGTCGCCGTCACGGTAGGCGGCCATGCGGGTGAAGTGCATCCAGAGGTGGTCGGTTTCCTTGCCCATCGTGAGGCCTCACTCATCCGTACGTTGCGGCAGTGCCTACGGTTATCGCATACGTCTTCGAGATACGGCAACCCTCTCCGTGGTATTTTCGCACATGACCTACGGATTTCGTGGTCATGTCCGTGAGGTTCGCGCCCGTCCGCGCCCGGCGGGCGGTTTGTGAGCCGCCCCACCGGACCGGGCACGGCGCGGGGTGATTTGGGCACAATTGCGGGTCGCCCACCTGCGGGGTATCGCCGCCCCGCCCGCCGAGAGGTGCCTCGATTGCGTGCTCGTTCCCTGTCGACCCCGGCCCGTGCCCTGCTCGCCGCCGCCCAGGCCAACCCGTCGCGGCGGCGCCTGCTCAAGGGCGCCCTGGCCGGCGGCGCGATCGCCGCGACCGGCGCCACGATGGCCGCCTGCGGCACCCGCGGCGTGCCCGGCACCGTCGCCACCAGCGCCGCCGCCTGCGTCACCCCCGATGTGTCCGCCACCGAGCGCACGGTGGCGTTCTCCAACTGGACGCAGTACCTCGACGTCGACGAGAACGACTCCGCGCGCCACCCCACCCTGGCCGCGTTCCAGGCGAAGAGCGGGCTGAAGGTCGCGTACACCGAGGACATCAACGACAACAACGAGTTCTTCGGCAAGATCCGCACGCAGCTTGCGGGCTGCCAGAGCATCGACCGCGACATCGTGGTGTTCTCCGACTGGATGGTGAGCAAGTTCCTGCGGCACGGGTTCGCGCAGCCGCTCGACGCCGCCAAGATGGTCAACTACCACCGCAACCTGCTGCCCTCGCTGAAGGCGCGGCCGTACGACACCGAGCTGCGCTACGCGGTGCCGTGGCAGTCCGGCCTGACCGGCATCGCGGTCAACACCCGGGTGGCCAAGGAGGTGCGCACCATCGACGAGCTGCTCACCCGCCCCGACCTCAAGGGCCGGGTGACCGTGCCGATGGAGATGCCCGACACCATGGGCCTGCTCATCGCCTCGCTCGGCAAGAACCCGGCGGCCTTCACCCCCGAGGACTTCGACGCGGCGCTGGAGAAGCTGCGTAAGGCCGTCGAGTCCGGCCAGATCCGCCGCTTCACCGGCAACGAGTACGTGCAGGACCTGGCCAAGGGCGACGTCGCGGCGGCGGTGGCCTGGTCCGGCGACGCGATCCAGCTCGGCTTCAACGACGAGAAGATCAAGTTCGTCACGCCGGAGGAGGGCCTGCTGATCTGGTCCGACGCGGCGGTGATCCCGGTGACCGCGAAGCACGCGAGCAACGCCATGACGCTGCTGGACCACTACTACGACCCGAAGGTGGCCGCCGAGCTGGCCGCGTGGGTCAACTACGTGTGCCCGGTGGCCGGCGCGCAGGAGGAGATGGCCAAGATCGACCCGGAGCTGGCCGAGAGCAAGCTGATCTTCCCGGATGCGGCGATGCTGGCGAACGTGAAGGCCTTCGCCCCGCTCAGCGAGTCCGAGGAGCGTGAGTACCAGGCGAAGTTCTCCGCCGTCATGGGCGTCTGAACCAGCTCATGAGCGAAGCTCCCGTCGTGCTGCCGGACAGCATGGCGGGAGCTTCGTCGTGCGAGGGCTAGGCCGTGCCCCAGGAGTACGTCTGTTTGCGGAGCTTGAGGTAGACGAAGACCTCGGCGCTGACGACGCCGTCCACGGCGCGCACGTCCTGGAGGATCTCCAGCAGGTGGTCGTCGTTGCGGCAGACGACCTCGCACAGGATGTCGTACGAGCCGGCGGTGATCACGACGTAGTCGACCTCGCCGATCGCCGAGATCCGGTCGGCGATGCCCTCCAGGTCACCCGTGGTCCGGACGCCGATCATCGCCTGGCGGCCGAGGCCGAGCTGGAGCGGGTCGGTGACCGCCACGATCTGCATGACGCCCGCGTCGATGAGCCGCTGCACGCGCTGGCGTACCGCCGCCTCGCTGAGGCCGACCGCACGGCCGATGGTCGCGTACGGCCGTCTGCCGTCTTCCTGCAGTTGCTCGATGATCTGCTTGGCGATGTCGTCGAGCAGCGCGTGGTTCGCATGGTTCAGTTGAGGGTGACGGCGGATCACGGCGCGCGGCACGGCTGGTTCGGCGGGCGTCGGCAATGAGGCCTCCTGAGGCGTGTCAGATGGGGGGATCGACCAGGGGTGGGGACCCGACCCGGGCATCGTATCGCTACGTGGCAGACGATTCCGACACTTGGCGGACGTTCGCGTAACGGAAACGTCATGTGCACGCGACATAGGATGTCGGAATCCGTAGCCGCCTCCCGGATTCACCACGGAATCCCTTGTCATGTGGCGCAGGTCATGTCAGGATCGTCGCGCCGCAGGTTGTCAACCAGCCGACAAAGGGGGCGATATGGCAGGCTTCTCGCCGAACGTCATCGGTGACCGTTTGGCCGACGGAAGCTCGGGTGAGCCGTTCGCCGTGGTCAACCCCGCTGACGGTAGCACCGTCGCCGAGTATGTACTCGCTGGTCAGGAAGACGTCGACGCCGCGGTGGCCGCGGCCCGCGCCGCGTTCGGCGGCTGGTCGGGCGCGACGCCGGGGGAGCGCTCCGGCGCGCTGCACCGCCTGGCCGGGATCCTCGCGGACCGCGCCGCGGATTTCGTGGCGGCCGAGGTGTCGCAGACCGGCAAGCCGGTGCGGCTGGCGGCGGAGTTCGACGTGCCCGGCACCGTCGACAACACCGCCTTCTTCGCCGGCGCCGCGCGCGACCTCGCGGGCAAGGCCGCGGGGGAGTACTCGGCCGACCACACCAGCTACGTGCGCCGCGAGGCGATCGGCGTGGTGGGCTCGATCTCGCCGTGGAACTACCCGCTGCAGATGGCCGCCTGGAAGATCCTGCCCGCGATCGCCGCGGGCAACACCATCGTGCTCAAGCCCGCCGAGCTGACCCCGCTGACCAGCGTGATGTTCGCACAGGCGTGCCTGGACGCGGGCATCCCCCCGGGCGTGGTCAACGTGGTCACCGGCCGCGGCGCGGTGGCGGGCGCGGCCCTGGTCGCCCACCCCGACGTGGACATGGTCAGCTTCACCGGCTCGACCGCGGTGGGCCGCCAGGTCGGCGCGACCGCCGCGGGCGCCGTGAAGCGGATCCACCTGGAGCTGGGCGGCAAGGCCCCGTTCCTGGTCTTCGACGACGCCGACGTGGAGGCCGCCGCGCAGGGCGCGGTCGCCGGTTCGCTGATCAACAGCGGGCAGGACTGCACCGCGGCCACCCGCGCCTACGTGCAGCGGCCGCTCTACGACCGCTTCGTCGCGCGGGTCGCCGAGCTGTTCGAGGGGGTACGCCCCGGCGACCCGCTCGACCCGGCGACCGACATCGGCCCGCTGATCAGCGTCGCGCAGCGCGACCGGGTGGCGGGGTTCGTGGACCGGGCCCGCGCCGCGGGTGCCAAGATCGTGACCGGCGGGCGGGTGCCCGACGGCCTCGGGCATGGTGCGTACTACGCGCCGACCCTGGTCGTGGACGCCGCCCAGGACAGCGAGATCGTACGGCAGGAGGTGTTCGGCCCGGTGCTGGTCGTGCTGCCGTTCGACGCCGACGACGAGGGTGTGGCCCTGGCCAACGACACGCCGTACGGCCTGGCGGCGAGCGTGTGGACGCGCGACGTGCACCGCTCCCTGAGGGGCACGCGCGAGCTGCGCGCCGGGTGCGTGTGGGTCAACGACCACATCCCGATCATCAGCGAGATGCCGCACGGGGGTTACCGTCGCTCCGGCTTCGGCAAGGACATGTCCACGTACTCCTTCGAGGAGTACACCCAGCTCAAACACGTTATGTACGACCGCACGGCGGTGGCCGCGAAACCGTGGCACCGCACCGTCTTCAGCCAGTGAGCAAGTGATACCGCGCCGGTAACCCCTCCAGCAGTGAAGGAACTTTCGATGGCTCGTCGCATACCACTCTCCCCCCAGGCCCAGGCTGTGCTGTCGGCGATGCCGTCCCGCCGGAACGTGCTGCGCGGGACCCTCGCCGCCGGCGCGTTCGCGGCGGCGGGCGGGGCGCTGGCCGCCTGCGGCACCAAGGGCACCAACGGCAACGCCACCGGCACGCAGTCCGAGGGCCCGAAGTGCACCACCCAGGACCTGTCGGCGACCGAGCGCAAGGTCCTCTTCTCCAACTGGCCGGCCTACATCGACGAGGACGAGAAGAACCCGGAGATCCACCCGACGCTGGTCGCGTTCAAGGCGAAGACCGGCCTCGACGTCGAGTACACGGCCGACATCAACGACAACAACGACTTCTACGGCAAGATCCGCCAGCAGCTCACGGCCTGCCAGACGATCAACCGCGACCTGGTGGTGTTCACCGACTGGATGGCGGCGACGTTCATCCGCAACGGCTTCGCCCAGAAGTTCAGCCCCGACAAGGTGGCCACGTTCGCCAAGAACCTGGCCCCGTCGCTGCGCGGCCGCCAGTTCGACCCCAACATGGAGTACGCCGCGCCGTGGCAGTCCGGCCTGACCGGCATCGGCGTGAACACCGGGGTGACCAAGGAGGTGCGCACGGTCGACGAGCTGCTGACCCGCCCCGACCTGAAGGGCAAGGTCACCTTCCTGACCGAGATGCACGACACCATGGGCTTCATGCTGCTGTCGATCGGCAAGGACCCGGGCAACTTCACCGGCGCCGACTTCGACGCGGCGCTGGAGAAGCTGAAGGGCGGCGTCAGCTCCGGCCAGATCCGCCGCTTCACCGGCAACGACTACGTGCAGGACCTGGCCAAGGGCGACATCGCGGCGTGCATCGCGTGGTCCGGCGACGTGATCCAGCTCGGCTTCGACAACCCGAAGATCAAGCTGATCGCGCCGGACGAGGGCATGATGCTCTGGTCGGACAACATGCTGATCCCGGTCACCGCCACGCACGCGAGCAACGCCCAGGCGCTGATCGACTACTACTACGACCCGAAGGTCGCCGCCGAGCTGGCCGCGTACGTCAACTACGTGTGCCCGGTGGCCGGCGCGCAGGAGGCGATGAAGGACATCGACCCCGAGCTCGCCGAGAACCCGCTCATCTTCCCCGACGCCGCGATGCAGGCGAAGACCAAGATCTTCATGCCGCTGACCGAGGCGCAGGAGAAGGAGTACCAGGGCAAGTTCCAGGCAGCGATCGGGGCGTGACTGGGTGAAGGGCCAGAACCAGGATCTCCGCATCGAGAACGTCACCAAGACGTTCGGCGGCTTCACCGCCGTCGACGACCTCACCCTGACCATCCCGGACGGCTCGTTCTTCGCCCTGCTGGGGGCGTCGGGCTGCGGCAAGACCACCACGCTGCGCATGGTGGCGGGTCTGGAGGAGCCGACCGCCGGGCGGATCACGCTCGGCGGCCTGGACATCACCCGGATGCGCCCCTACAAGCGGCCGGTCAACACCGTGTTCCAGAGCTACGCGCTGTTCCCGCACCTGAGCGTCGCGGACAACGTGGCGTTCGGGCTGCGGCGCAAGGGAGTGGGCAGGAAGGACGCCGACCGCAAGGTCGCGGAGATGCTCGACCTGGTCCAGCTCGGCGGTTACGGGCCGCGCCGCCCGGCGCAGCTGTCCGGTGGGCAGCAGCAGCGGGTGGCGCTGGCCCGGGCCCTGGTCAACAGCCCCGAGGTGCTGCTGCTCGACGAGCCGCTGGGCGCGCTCGACCTGAAGCTGCGCCGCCAGATGCAGATCGAGCTCAAGCGCATCCAGACCGAGGTCGGCATCACCTTCGTGCACGTCACCCACGACCAGGAGGAGGCCATGACCATGGCCGACACGGTCGCGGTGATGCAGGCCGGGCGCATCGAGCAGCTGGGCGCGCCCGCCGAGATGTACGAGTTCCCCGCCTCGGCGTTCGTGGCCAACTTCCTCGGCCAGTCCAACCTGATCCCGGCCGAGGTGACCGGGCAGACCGACGGCCACGTCACAGTCGACGCGCACGGCAACCGCCTGGCGCTGCCCGCGGCCCGCTGCCGGGTCACCTCCGGCAGCGCGCTGCTGGGCGTACGCCCGGAGAAGCTGCACCTGTGCGACGGGCTGGACGCGGTGCCCTCGGGCCACGCGGCGGTGCGCGGTGTCATCACCGACACCTCGTTCACCGGCGTCTCCACGCAGTACCTGGTGCGGGCGCCGTGGGGCAGCGAGCTGACCGTGTTCGTGCCGAACTCGGGCCTGGCCTCCCCGGCCGCGCCGGGGGCCGAGGTGGCGGTGCACTGGCTGCCCGCGCACTCGTTCCTCGTGGGGAGCTGACGTGGCGGCCCTCCTTCCCACCGCGTCGGGCGGCAGCGCCGTCGCCGCCGAGGTCCCGGTCGAACCGCCGGCCGGGATGCGGCGGCGGCGCTGGATCCCGTACGCGCTGCTCGCCCCGGGCATGCTGTGGCTCGCGGTGTTCTTCGTCTACCCCGTGGTCCAGCTGTTCATGGCGAGCCTGTGGAACCCGGCCGGGTCGATCGAGACCGGCTACGTGTTCGACTGGTCGTGGAGCAACTACGCCGACGCGTGGGAGATGTTCCACGTCCAGTTCCTGCGCTCGCTCTGGTACGCGCTGATCACCACGGTGATCTGCCTGGCGCTGGGCTACCCGCTCGCGTACGCCATCGCGATCAAGGGCGGGCGCTGGAAGAACCTCATGCTGGTCGGCGTGATCGCGCCGTTCTTCACCAGCTACCTGGTGCGCACCTACTCGTGGAAGGCGATCCTGTCCGACAGCGGGCCGGCGGTCGACTTCCTCAAGTGGGCCCACCTGCTCGGGCCGGACGGGCGGCTGCTGGCGACCGAGTTCGCGGTGATCGCGGGCCTGGTCTACAACTTCCTGCCGTTCATGGTGCTGCCGCTCTACGCCAGCCTGGACAAGCTGGACGTACGCCTGCTGGAGGCCGCGCGCGACCTCTACCACGGGCCGGTGCGCAGCTTCCTGCGCGTGACGCTGCCGCTGTCCCTGCCGGGCGTGGTGGCGGGCACGCTGCTGACGTTCATCCCGTCGGCCGGCGACTACGTCAACGCGAACCTGCTGGGCGGGCCGAACACGCAGATGATCGGCAGCGTGATCCAGTCGCGGTTCCTGGTGGTCAACGACTACCCGATCGCGTCGGCGCTGTCGGTCATGCTGATGGTGACGATCCTGGTGCTGGTGACGGTCTACGTCAGCACCGCCGGCACGGACGAGGTGGTCTGATGCACGCGCTGTGGCGCTGGCTCGCCGACAAGTGGGTGCTGCTGGTCGGCCTGCTGATCCTGCTGTACCTGTTCGTCCCGATCGCGGTGATCTTCCTGCTGTCGTTCAACCAGCCGGGCAGCCGCAACACCACCTACGTGCTCGACCTCCAGACGTTCGACTTCACCTGGAACAACTGGACCGACATGTGCGGCGCGGCCGGGATCTGCGACGCGCTGCTGCGCAGCATCTACATCGGGTTCGGGGCCACCCTGATCTCCACGATCCTGGGCACGCTCATCTCGTTCGCGCTGGTGAGATACCGGTTCTTCGGGCGAAAGGGCACGAACACCCTGATCTTCCTGCCGATGGCCACGCCGGAAATCGTGATGGGCACCTCGTTGTTGACCCTGTTCATAGGGTGGCAGGTGCCGCTGGGCTTCTTGACGATCCTCATCGCGCATGTCATGTTCTGCATATCGTTCGTGGTGGTCACCGTGAAGGCACGGCTGGCCGGGCTCGATCCGAGGCTGCAGGAGGCGGCGATGGACCTGTACGCGACGCCGTGGCAGGCGTTCCGTCTGGTCATCCTGCCGCTCGTGCTGCCCGGCATCGTGGCGGCCTCGCTGCTGGCGTTCTCGCTCAGCTTCGACGACTTCATCATCACGAACTTCGTGACCGGCACCAGCGGCTACGAGACCTTCCCGATGTTCATCTGGGGGTCCAACCTGCGCGGCATCCCGCCGCAGGTCAACGCCATCGCCAGTGCCATGTTCCTGATCTCGTTCGCGTTCGTCATCGCGGGCCAGCTGCGCAACCGCCGCCGCTCCGCCCGCCGCGCGGCGACTTCCTAATTCTCTGAACGGCCGCCGACCCGGCCTCCACGCCTGATCGTGGAGGGTCCGGCTCGGCGGCCGTTTGGCATCCCCGGACATTCCGTTTATCAGGGGATTAATCAGGAAAAAGGAGCGTCACCCGCTCCCGGGTAGCAGAAGGAGGAGATCGGCTCATGCGGGCCAAAGGATCAAAACTGTGGGCGTCGGCGCTTGCGGATGCGTCGCCGACGCCGTACTGGACGGACCGGCCTGAGCGGCCGGCACCCGTGCCCCCGCTGACCAGCGCGACCACCGCGCAGCTGGCGGTGATCGGGGGAGGCTACAGCGGCCTGTGGACGGCCCTGCTGGCCAAGGAGCGCGACCCGTCGGCCGACGTGGTCCTGCTCGAATCGGGGGTGTGCGGCCACGCCGCCTCCGGACGCAACGGCGGCTTCTGCTCCGCGAGCCTGACCCACGGGCTCGCCAACGGGGTGGACCGCTTCCCGGACGAGATCACCGAGCTGGAACGGCTCGGCCGGGAGAACCTCGACCAGATCGAGGACACGCTGGGCCGGTACGCCATCGACTGCGACTTCGAGCGCACCGGTGAGCTGGAGGTGGCCACCTCCGCGTACCAGCTGGACTGGCTGCACGAGTCCTACGAGCTGACCCGCTCGATGGGCTACCAGGCCGAGCTGTTCGACCGCGACCAGGTGCGGGCGCAGGTCGACTCGCCCACCTACCTGGGCGGCTGGTGGGACCGCGACCGGGTGGCCATGCTCGACCCGGCGAAGCTGGCCTGGGGCCTGCGCCAGGCATGCCTGTCGCTGGGCGTGCGCATCTACGAGGGCACCCCCGTCCTCGGGCTGAGCAGCGGACGCGACGGGCTCACCCTGCGCACGCCGCACGGCGAGGTGCGCGCGGCGAAGGTCGCGCTGGCGACCAGCGCCTTCGGGCCGCTGCTGCGCAAGCTCAAGCGCTACCTGATCCCGGTGTACGACTACGCCCTGATGACCGAGCCGCTGTCCCCGGCGCAACTCGGTGACCTGGGCTGGGCCAACCGGCAGGGGCTGGGCGACTCGGCCAACCAGTTCCACTACTACCGGCTCACCGCGGACAACCGGATCCTGTTCGGCGGGTACGACGCGATCTACCACTTCGGCAACCGCATCGCGCCCACCCTCGAACAGCGAGAAGCCACCTTCGACCGGCTGGCCGAGCACTTCTTCACCACGTTCCCGCAGCTGGAGGGGCTTCGGTTCACCCACAGCTGGGGCGGGGTGATCGACACCTGCACCCGGTTCTGCGCCTTCTTCGGCACGGCCTTCGGCGGGCGGCTGGCCTATGCGGCCGGTTACACAGGGCTGGGCGTCGGGGCGACCCGCTTCGGCGCGCAGGTGATGCTCGACCACCTCAGCGGTGTGGCCACGGCACGCACGGAACTGGACTTCGTCCGCTCCAAGCCCTGGCCGCTGCCCCCGGAGCCGCTGCGCTCGCTCGGCATCCAGCTCACCCGCTGGTCGCTGGCGCGCGCCGACGAGCACCAGGGACGGCGCAACCTCTGGCTGCGCACGCTGGACCACGCCGGGCTCGGCTTCGACTCCTGACCCCCCGTCCCGCGTCCCTCCGTGGGGACGCGGGAGAAACACACGTGAATAACGCACCTTTCGTGGCGAATGTCCGCCACGACGTTGAAGGGACTTTTATGCGTATCCTGCTGGTCGGCGCTGGTGGCGTCGGCAGTGCAGCAGCCGCCATCGCCGCTCGCCGTGACTTCTTCCAGCTCATGGTCGTAGCGGACTACTCCCTGGAGCGGGCCCAGCGCGCCGTCTCCGGGCTCGACGACCGTTTCGTCGCGGCCAGGCTCGACGCGTCGCAGGCCCGCGACGTGGCCGAGCTGTGCCGCACGCACGGCATCACGCACGTGCTGAACGCGGTCGACCCCCGTTTCGTGATGCCGATCTTCGACGGCGCGTTCGAGGCCGGCGCGGACTATCTCGACATGGCCATGTCGCTGTCCCGCCCGCACCCGACCGAGCCGTACGCCAAGACCGGGGTGATGCTCGGCGAGGAGCAGTTCGGCAAGGCCGTCGCGTGGGCGGCCGCCGGGCGGCTCGCCCTGGTCGGCATCGGTGTGGAACCCGGCCTGTCCGACGTGTTCGCCCGCTACGCCGCCGATCACCTGTTCGCCGAGATCGACGAGATCGGGGTGCGGGACGGCTCCAACATCACCGTGGACGGGTTCGACTTCGCCCCGTCGTTCTCCATCTGGACCACCATCGAGGAATGCCTCAACCCCCCGATCGTCTGGGAGCGCGAGCGCGGCTGGTTCACCACCGCCCCGTTCAGCGAGCCCGAGGTGTTCGACTTCCCGGAGGGCATCGGACCGGTCGAGTGCGTCAACGTGGAGCACGAGGAGGTGCTGCTCATCCCGCGCTGGGTCGACGCCAAGCGGGTCACCTTCAAGTACGGCCTGGGCACCGAGTTCATCGAGATCCTGAAGACCGTGCACAAGCTCGGCCTCGACTCCACCCGCCCGATCGCCATCGGCGGCGGCAAGTCGCAGGTCATGGTGTCGCCGCGGGACGTGCTGGCCGCCCAGCTGCCCGACCCGGCCACGCTCGGCTCCCTCATGAAGGGCAAGACCTGCGCCGGCACCTGGGTCAAGGGCAGGGGCCTGGACGGCAAGGCCCGGGAGCTGTACCTCTACCACGTCGTCGACAACGAGTGGTCCATGCGCGAGTACGGCCACCAGGCCGTGGTGTGGCAGACCGCGGTCAACCCCGTGGTGGCGCTGGAACTGCTCGCCGGCGGGGCGTGGCAGGGCACCGGCGTGCTCGGCCCGGAGGCGCTGGACCCGGTGCCGTTCCTGGACCTGCTGACGGCGTACGGCTCGCCCTGGGGCATGCGCGACCAGCAGCCGTTCCGGGCGCTGCCCCAGCCCGCCCGGGAGCAGATCGCGGCCTGACGTGATCCGCTCCGCGGCCCTTCAGGGCGCCATGATCGCTGGTTCGTGTCCAGACCTAGGGCTGGGCCGTACTTTGTGACACGAAGTCGCGATCTTGGCGTGGCTGCCCGGTGGCCCAGGTCCACCGTGGGGCGGACGGGCGTTAAGAAGGGCACCTTCCTCTACGCATAGCGTTAAGAAGGTGCCCTTCCTTTTATCAGGTGGTGGTGGCGAAGGCCTGGTCGAGGATGGTGAGGCCGCGGTCCAGGTCGTCGTCGGAGATGACGAGCGGGGGGAGGAAGCGGAAGACGTTGCCCCAGGTGCCGCAGGTGAGGGTGAGCAGGCCGGCGGCGTGGCACGCCTTGTTGACCGCGCCGGTGAGGACCGGGTCGGGGTCGAGGGTGCCGGGGCGGGTCAGCTCGATCGCGACCATCGCGCCACGGCCGCGGACCTCGGCGATCTGCGGATACTTGGCGGCCAGCGAGGTGAGCCGGTCGGTGAGCACCCCGCCGATGCGGCGGGCCGCGGCGGCCAGGTCCAGCTCGCGCATGGTCTCGATGGAGGCCAGGGCGGCGGCGCAGGCGATGGGGTTGCCGCCGTACGTGCCACCGAGCCCGCCGACGTGCACCGCGTCCATCACCTCCGCCCGGCCGGTGACCGCCGCCAGCGGCAGGCCGCCCGCGATGCCCTTCGCCGTGGTGATCAGATCGGGCACCACCTGCTCGTGCTCGCTGGCGAACCAGTCGCCGGTGCGGCAGAACCCGGTCTGGATCTCGTCGGCCACGAACAGCGCGCCGTTGGCCGAGGCCCAGGACGCGAGGGCGGGCAGGAAGCCGGGCGCGGGCACCACGAAGCCGCCCTCGCCCTGGATCGGCTCGATCACGATCGCGGCCACGTTCTGCGCCCCGACCTGCGTGGTGATCGCGTCGAGGGCGCGGGCGGCGGCCTGCTCGCCGGTCAGGCCGTCGCGCAGCGGGTACGACATCGGCGCGCGGTAGACCTCCGGCGCGAACGGCCCGAACCCGTGCTTGTACGGCATGTTCTTCGCGGTCAGCGCCATGGTCAGGTTCGTCCGGCCGTGGTAGCCGTGCTCGAACACGATCACCGCCTGCCGCCCGGTGGCGTACCGGGCGATCTTCACGGCGTTCTCGACGGCCTCCGCACCGGAGTTGAACAGCGCCGAGCGTTTCTCGAAGCCGCCCGGCGTCAGCTCGTTGAGCTGCTCGCACACGGCCACGTACGACTCGTACGGCGTCACCATGAAGCAGGTGTGCGTGAAGCGCTCGACCTGCTCGCGTACCGCCGCGACGACGGCCGGGGCGCTGTTGCCCACGTTGGTGACGGCGATCCCGGCCGCGAAGTCGATCCACTCGCGCCCGTCGACGTCGGTCAGCGTGCCGCCGGAGGCGCGGTCCACGTACGACGACAGGGTCGAACCGACTCCGCGCGCGACGGCACCGGCGCGCCGGGCGTGGATCTCGGAGGAGGAGCTCACGATCACTCTCCGATGCTGTGCATGACGTGCTTGACCCGGGTGTAGTCTTCCAGCCCGTAGGCCGACAGGTCCTTGCCGTAGCCGGACTGCTTGAAGCCGCCGTGCGGCATCTCGGCGACCAGCGGGATGTGCGTGTTCACCCAGACGCAGCCGAAGTCCAGCCGCTTGCTCAGGCGCATCGCGCGGCCGTGGTCGGCGGTCCACACGCTGGAGGCCAGGCCGTAGCGGCAGTCGTTGGCGTAGCGCAGCGCCTCGGCCTCGTCGGCGACCTTCTGCACGGTGATGACCGGGCCGAACACCTCGTCGGTGACGATCTCGTCGCCCTGGAGCAGGTCCGCCACGACGGTCGGGGCGAAGTAGAAGCCCCGGTCGCCGACCCGCTCGCCGCCGGTGGTGACCCGGGCGTGCGCGGGCAGCCGCTCGATGAAGCCGGTGACCCGGGCGAGCTGGTTGACGTTGTTCAGCGGGCCGTAGAGCACGTCCTCGTCGTCGGGCGCGCCGGTCTTGAGGTTGCGGGCCTGCTCGGTGAGCGCCTCCACGAACGCGTCGTACGCCCCCTCGGTGACCAGCACCCGGGTGGCGGCGGTGCAGTCCTGGCCCGCGTTGAAGAACCCGGCGATGGCGATGCCCTCGGCCGCGGCGGCCACGTCGGCGTCGTCGAACACCAGCACCGGGGCCTTGCCGCCCAGCTCCAGGTGGGTGCGCTTGAGCGCGGGCGCGGCCGAGGCGGCGACCTCGGAACCGGCTCGCGTGGAGCCGGTGATGGAGACCAGCGCCGGGGTCGGGTGCGCGACCAGCGCCCGGCCGGTGTCCCGGTCGCCGCAGACCACGTTGAGCACGCCCGGCGGCAGGAACTCGGCGGCGATCTCGGCCAGCAGCAGCGTCGACATCGGCGTGGTGTCGGACGGCTTGAGCACCACCGTGTTGCCCGCGGCGATCGCCGGGGCGAACTTCCACACGGCCATCATCAGGGGGTAGTTCCACGGCGTGACCTGCGCGACCACACCGATCGGCTCGCGGCGCACGTAGCTGGTCAGGCCGGTCATGTACTCCCCGGCGGAGCGGCCCTCCAGCAGCCGGGCGGCGCCGGCGAAGAAGCGGAGCTGGTCGATCGCGGGCGGCAGCTCCTCGCTCGCGGTCAGGTGCAGCGGCTTGCCGGTGTTGCGGCTCTCCAGCGCGACCAGCTCGTCCGCCCGCGCCTCGACCGCGTCGGCGATCTTCAGCAGGGCCTTCTGGCGCTCGCTCGGCGTGGTGTCGCGCCAGGTCTCAAAGGCCGCGGCCGCCGCGGCCATGGCGTCCTCGACGTCCTGCTTGCCGGAGACGGGCGCGCTCGCGATCACCTCACCCGTGCACGGGTCGACCAGGTCGGCGTAGCCGCCGTCCACGGGGGCCACGTACTTTCCGTTGATGAAGTTGGCCAGTTTCTCTGTCATCGGTGGCATAGGGCTATCCTCGCGACGAAATCCGCAACCAGCAAGGGTCTTGAGCAACTGTTTTCGTGCAGTAGGGTGGGCATATGGCCGATCAGACCCCGTACTGGATCGCGGGCTCCCCGGAGTCGAGCGACGACACCGTCGTCATCCGTAACCCCTATGACGGGCGGGTGGTCGGTCAGACCGCCAACGCTACGCCTGCGCAGGTCGAAACCGCGGTCGCCGCAGCGGCGAAGGCCGCGCCGGAAGCGGCCCGGCTGCCCGCCGCCGCCCGCGCCGCCGCCCTCGACCACGTCAGCCGCCGCCTGACCGAGCGGGGCGACGAGATCGCCGCGCTGATCTCCGGCGAGAACGGCAAGCCGCTCATGTGGGCCAGGGCGGAGCTGGGCCGCGCCGCCTCCACCTTCCGCTGGGCCGCCGAGGAGGCGCGCCGCTTCTCCGGCGAGCTGATGCGGCTGGACACCGACCCGGCCGCCGCCGGGCGCATGGCGGTGGTGCGCCGCTTCCCCAAGGGGCCGGTGCTGGGCATCAGCCCGTTCAACTTCCCGCTGAACCTGGTCGCGCACAAGGTCGCCCCGGCGATCGCGGTCGGCGCGCCGATCGTGGTCAAGCCCGCCCCGGCCACCCCGCTGTCCGCGCTGCTGCTCGGCGAGCTGCTGGCGGAGACGGACCTGCCCCCGGGCATGTTCTCGATCGTTCCGGTGCCCAACGACCGGGCGGCGGCGCTGGCCGCCGACCCGCGGCTGCCGGTGGTCTCGTTCACCGGGTCCGGGCCGGTCGGTGCGGCGATCCAGGCGGCCGTGCCACACAAGCACGTCACGCTGGAGCTGGGCGGCAACGCCGCGGCCGTGGTCTGCGGCGACTACCGCGACCTGTCCTGGGCGGCGCAGCGCATCGCGCTGTTCAGCAACTACCAGGCGGGGCAGAGCTGCATCGCGGTGCAGCGGGTCATCGTGCACCGCGACCAGGCCGAAGCGTTCCTGCCGAAGCTGGTCGAGGCGGTGCGCGGCCTGAAGACCGGCGACCCGGCCGCGGCCGACACCCAGGTCGGCCCGCTGATCAACGAGGCCGCCGCGGAGCGGGTCGAGAGCTGGGTCGAGGAAGCGGTCGCCGCAGGGGCGCGGGTACTCGTCGGCGGGGTCCGCGACGGCGCGAACTACGCCCCGACCGTGCTGGCCGACGTGCCCGCCGACGCCAAGGTCGCCTGCGACGAGGTGTTCGGGCCGGTGCTCGTGGTGTCCGTCGTCGACTCCGACGAGGCCGCGTTCGCGGCCGTCAACGACTCGGCCTTCGGCCTGCAGGCCGGGGTCTTCACCAGCGACCTGCAGACGGCGTTCGCGGCGCACGCGACGTTGCAGGTGGGCGGGGTGATCGTGGGTGACGTGCCGTCGTTCCGCGCCGACCAGATGCCGTACGGCGGCGTGAAGGGCTCCGGCACCGGCCGCGAGGGCCTGCGCAGCGCCATGGACGACTACACCGATCCCCGCGTGATGGTCCTCACGGGTCTCCAGCTCTGACTGCCCACATCGCGACAGTTCCGCCAGGCTGCCGCCCCCATGCTGCGACGGCGGCACGGGGGCGGCTTTCTCCCGAGTGACGTGGTTCGCGCGCCGGTCCTGGGTACGTAACGTGCGGTGGTTAGGGTGAGGCGTTTGGTCGAGATTGAGGAGAAGCCGTGTCTGACCTGTCCCAGATCGTCAAGGCGTACGACGTCCGCGGCACCGTGCCGGACCAGCTGAACGAGCCGGTGGCCGGCGCGCTGGGCCGGGCGTTCGCGCAGACGCTCAAGGACCTGGGGGAGGACCGCGGCACCGTCGTCGTCGCGCACGACATGCGCGAGTCCGGCCCCGCGCTGGTCAAGGCCTTCACCGACGGGGTACGCGCCGAAGGCGTCAACGTGATCAACGCCGGTCTCGGCTCGACCGACCTGCTGTACTACGCCTCCGGCATCCTCGACCTGCCCGGCGCCATGTTCACCGCCAGCCACAACCCGGCCCAGTACAACGGCATCAAGCTGTGCTTCGCCGGAGCCAAGCCGGTGGGCCAGGCCAGCGGGCTGTCCGCCATCCGCGAGCGGGCTCAGCAGCTGCTCGACTCGGGTGAGGCACTGCCCGCGCCGAGCGGCACGATCGAGTCGCGGGAGATGCTGGCCGACTACGCGGCGCACCTGCGCACGCTGGTGGACCTGAGCGGGATCCGGCCGCTGAAGGTGGTCGTCGACGCCGGCAACGGCATGGGTGGATACACGGTGCCCGCGGTGCTCGGCGACGCGGTGCTGCCCGCGCTGCCGCTGGACATCGTGCCGCTGTACTTCGAGCTGGACGGCTCGTTCCCCAACCACGAGGCCAACCCGCTGGAGCCGGCGAACCTGGTGGACCTGCAGGCGGCGGTGCGCGAGCACGGGGCCGACCTGGGCCTGGCCTTCGACGGCGACGCCGACCGCTGCTTCGTGGTGGACGCCGAGGGCGCGCCGGTGTCCCCGTCCGCGGTGACCGCGCTGGTCGCGACCCGCGAGCTGGCCAAGTACCCGGGCGCCACGATCATCCACAACCTGATCACGTCGGCGGCGGTGCCGGAGATCGTGCGCGAGCAGGGCGGCGTCCCGGTGCGCACCCGGGTGGGCCACTCCTTCATCAAGGCGGAGATGGCCAGCACCGGCGCGGTGTTCGGCGGCGAGCACTCGGCGCACTACTACTTCCGCGACTTCTGGGGCGCCGACACCGGCATGCTGGCCGCGATGCACGTGCTGGCGGCGCTGGGCGAGCAGGACGGCCCGCTGTCGGAGCTGGGGCGGCGCTACGAGCGTTACATCTCCTCTGGCGAGATCAACTCGGTGGTGGCCGACCAGGGCGCGAAGCTGGCCCAGGTGCGCTCGCACTTCGCCGGGGAGCAGCAGGACGAGCTGGACGGGCTGACCGTCGCGTTCGACGACGGCGCCTGGGTGAACCTGCGCGCGTCGAACACCGAGCCCCTGCTGCGGCTGAACGTCGAGGCCCCGACGCAGGAGCGGATGTCGCAGCTGCGCGACGAGGTGCTGAAGCTGGTCCGTGGGTAGGCTGTTCCTCGCTCAGCCGGCGATCTGAAGGAGCCTGACGTGTCGCTCGCCCCGCAACTGCTCGAAGTGCTCGCCTGCCCGGCGGAGGACCACGCCCCGCTGCGGCACGACCCCGACGCGCAGACGCTGACCTGCACCTCCTGCGGCCGGGTGTACCCGGTCCGGGATGGCCTGCCGGTGCTGCTGCTCGACGAGGTGCTCGACGCCCCGGCGGGTGAGTGATGGGTGCTCCGATCGACGGTGCCGCGGGCGTACGCGGCAACCGCTTCTTCGACGAGGCGCTGCTGGACAACGCACCGGCCCTGGCCGCGCGCGACCCCGGGGGCATGCTCCGGGCGATCGCGTCGGCCGGGGCGCAGGTGCGCGAGGCGACCTCGCTGACCGCCGAGGTGGACCTGACGCACCTGGCCGACGAGGGCCGGCCGCGGGCCGTGGTCGTGGTCGGCGCGGGCACCGCGGCGCGTACCGGCGACATCCTGACCACCATCGCGGGACCGCGCTGCCTCGTGCCGGTGCTGACCCACCGCAGCGTGGAGGTGCCGGCCTGGATCGGCGCGGCGGACGTGGTGCTGGCCGTGTCGGCCTCGGGCCGCTCGCCCGAGGCGCTGGCCGTGGCCGAGGCGGCGGGCCGCCGCGGGGCCCGGCTGATCGGCATCGGCGCGCCGGGCTCGCCGCTGCAGTCGGTGGCCGAGCGCTACCGCGCGCCGTTCATCCCGGTGCCGCGCCGCGGCGCGGCGCGGGCGAACCTGTGGGGCCTGACGGTCCCGGTGCTGCTCACCGCGCGTGCGCTGGGCCTGGTGAAGGTGAACGAGGCGGACCTGGCGGAGAGCGCGACCCGGCTGGACCAGGAGGCCGACCGCTGCCGCCCGACCGCGGAGACGTTCGTCAACCGGGCCAAGACGCTGGCCCTGAACCTGGCCGGCTCGGTGCCGGTGATCTGGGGCGACTCGCCGCTGGCGGCGGTCGCGGCGGTGCGCTTCGGCGACATGCTGTCGGCCAACGCCCGTTATCCCATCGTGACCGACGCGCTCGGCGAGGCCGGGCGCGGCCGGGTGGGTCTGCTCGACGGCGTGTTCGGCGCGCTGGCGGCGGCCGAGCGGGACATCTTCGCTGATCCTGACCTTGACGGCGTGACCGAGGACCCCTCGCGTCTGCGCGTGGTGCTGCTGTGCGACGGTGGTCTCGCCGACGAGAACAGTGCGGCGCAGACGACGGACCGGCGAGCCGAGGTGGTGCAGGACATCGCGGCGAGGCGCGGGATCGAGGTGGACGTGCTCACCGCCGAGGGCGGATCGGCGCTGGAGCGGTTCGCCTCACTGGTCGCGGCGACTGACTTCGCCTCGGTCTACCTCGGCCTCGGGCATGGCCTGGATCCGATGGCGGTGCCGGCCGTCACGGAGCTGAAGGAGCAGTTGCGCAAGTGAGCAGGCGAGGCGAGCTCAACAACTACATGTACGGAGCGCGGGCGTGAGCGCGGGCGGCGGGACGAAGGCGATCGTCGCGGCGCTGCTGGCCAACGTGGGCATCGCGATCACGAAGTTCATCGCGTGGGCCCTGTCCGGCTCGTCGTCGATGCTGGCGGAGGCGATCCACTCGGTCGCCGACTCGGGCAACCAGGTGCTGCTGCTGTTCGGCGGCCGCCGGGCCCAGCGGGCGGCGACGCCGCTGCACCCGTTCGGCTACGGCCGGGAACGCTACATCTACGCGTTCATCGTGTCGATCGTCCTGTTCAGCGTGGGCGGTCTGTTCGCGATCTACGAGGCGTTCCACAAGTACGAGGAGGCGATCCACTCGCCGACCAAGGGCGCGATCACCAGCTGGCAGTGGCTGCCGGTGACCGTGCTGGTCGTCGCGATCATCCTGGAGTCGTTCTCCTTCCGGACCGCGATCGTCGAGTCGAACGCCGTCCGCGGCAAGGCGTCGTGGAAGGAGTTCGTCCGCCGGGCCAAGGCGCCGGAGCTGCCGGTGATCCTGCTGGAGGACCTCGGCGCGCTGGTGGGTCTGATCTTCGCCCTGATCGGCGTGTCGATGACCCTCATCACCGGCAACGGCCTCTGGGATGCCGCGGGCACTATGATGATCGGCCTGCTCCTGGTGGTCATCGCGATCATCCTGGCGATCGAGACGAAGAGCCTGCTGCTCGGCGAGTCGGCGACCGACGAGGACGTCAAGGCGATCGCCGCGGCGATCGTCGACGGCCCCGAGGTGGAGCGCGTGATCCACATGCGCACCCTGCACCTCGGCCCGGAGGAGCTGCTGGTCGCGGCCAAGATCGCGGTCCGGCACGACGAGACCGCGGACGAGGTCGCCAAGGGCATCGACGCGGCGGAGGCCCGGATCCGGGCGGCCGTGCCGATCGCTCGGGTGATCTACCTAGAGCCGGACATCTACTACCAGAAGGGCTGAGTGTGCGCCGACTCCACAACCGGATCCGGCCCTACGCATGGGGCTCGCGCGAGGTCATCGCGCGGGTCCAGGGCCGCCCCGTGCCCAGCGAGGGACCCGAGGCCGAGCTGTGGGTCGGCGCACATCCCGACTGCTCCTCCCTGGTGGAGGGCGAGGGCGCGCAGCTGGCCGACGTGATCGCTTCGGCGCCGGGCGACCTGCTCGGCGCCGAGGCGCTCGGGCGCTTCGGCGCCCGCCTGCCGTACCTGTTGAAGCTGCTGGCCGCGGAGCGCTCGCTGTCGCTGCAGGCGCACCCCGACGCGCGCCAGGCGGCCGACGGCTACGCCGCGGAGGACGCCGCGGGGGTGCCGCGCGACGCCGCCCACCGCAGCTACGTCGACGGCAACCACAAGCCCGAGCTGCTGGTGGCGTACACCGAGTTCGAGGCGCTGTGCGGGTTCCGGCCGGCGGAGGAGTCGGCGGAGCTGGTGGACGCGCTGGGCGTCATGGCGCTCAAGCCGGTGGTCGGCGCGCTGGCCGTGGGCGACCTGCGCGAGGCGGTGCGCGCGCTGCTGTCCTGGCCCGCGCACACCCGCGCGGAGCTGGTCGAGGAGGCTGTCACGGCGTCCGGGAACCTGCCGGACGGGCCGGCCGGCGGCGGGCCGCGCGGCCTGGTGCGGCTGCTCGCCTCCGACTACCCGGGTGACGTGGGTGTGCTGGTGTCGCTGCTGCTCAACCACGTGGTGCTGGCGCCCGGCCAGGGCATCTGGATGCCCGCCGGCAACCTGCACGGCTACCTGCGCGGGGCCGGTGTCGAGATCATGGCGGCCAGCGACAACGTGCTGCGCGGCGGCCTGACCCCCAAGCATGTGAACGTGCCGGAGCTGCTCCGCGTGCTGCGCTTCGAGCCGCTGCACGCCCCGGTCCGCGACCCGGAGCCGGTCGCCCCGGGCGTGGTGACCTGGTCGGTGCCGGTCGACGACTTCCGGCTGCACCGGGTGCGGCTGGACGGCGCGGTGGGCGAGGCGCGACTGGACCCGGCGGGTCCGCGGACCGCGTTCTGCGTCGCGGGCGAGGTGACCGTGGCCGACAGCGCGGGCACGGCGCGGCTGGGCGGCGGCGACGCGGCGTTCGGCGCCGCGGACGGCGGAAAGATGATCTTCTCGGGCGCGGGCGAGGCGTATCTGGCCTCGCTCTGAGCGGCCCTGTTCCACAACGGACGACGGTCCGCCTGGTTGAAAACGAATCCCGTTTCTCAACCGGCGGGCTGTTTTTCGGTACCCCCGACGTGTCGCGCCGCGGCGCGCCGTACGACTCGACGGTTCTGCTTGACAGCGGAAACGCGGAGTGTAGCCTTTTAACCACGCAGCGTTATCGGGATCAACACAGCCGAGCGCGCGCGGAGGAACCAAACCGGGGGGAGTGTGGCCCGGTTCCCGTTGCGGAGGGTCCGCCCGGGAACCGGGCCACACGTATGAGACGGCCGACCCACGGGGACAGGCGGTGCCCATCCCTCCGGACGGCCCGGCGTAGGCTGTAGCACGCACTGGTCAGCCGACCGATTGGGAGTTCATCTATGGCCCGCACCCTTGCCCCCGGCGACTTCAAGGTCGCCGACCTGTCCCTCGCGGCGTTCGGCCGCAAGGAGATCCAGCTCGCCGAGCACGAGATGCCCGGCCTGATGGCGGTACGCCGCGAGTACGCGTCCGCGCAGCCGCTGGCGGGGGCACGCATCGCCGGATCGCTGCACATGACCGTGCAGACCGCGGTGCTGATCGAGACGCTGGTCGCGCTGGGCGCCGACGTGCGCTGGGCCAGCTGCAACATCTTCTCCACGCAGGACCACGCCGCCGCCGCGATCGCGGTCGGCCCCGAGGGCACCGTGGACGCCCCCGCCGGCGTGCCGGTCTTCGCCTGGAAGGGCGAGACCCTGGAGGAGTACTGGTGGTGCACCGAGCAGATCCTGCGCTGGCCGGGCAACGAGGGCCCGAACATGATCCTCGACGACGGCGGTGACGCCACGCTGCTGGTGCACAAGGGCGTCGAGTTCGAGGCGGCCGGCGCGGTCCCGTCGCCGGAGAGCGCCGACTCCGAGGAGTACGCCATCATCCTCGGCGTGCTGCAGCGCTCCCTGTCCGAGGACGCCAAGCGGTGGACGACCATCTCGGCCGGCATCAAGGGCGTGACCGAGGAGACCACCACCGGCGTGCACCGCCTCTACGAGATGCAGCAGGCCGGCTCGCTGCTCTTCCCGGCGATCAACGTCAACGACTCGGTCACCAAGAGCAAGTTCGACAACAAGTACGGCTGCCGCCACTCGCTCATCGACGGCATCAACCGCGCCACCGACGTGCTGATCGGCGGCAAGGTCGCGGTCGTCGCGGGCTACGGCGACGTGGGCAAGGGCTGCGCCGAGTCGCTGCGCGGCCAGGGCGCCCGGGTCATCGTCACCGAGATCGACCCGATCTGCGCGCTGCAGGCGGCGATGGACGGCTACCAGGTCGCCACCATGGAGGACGTGGTCGAGACCGCCGACATCTTCGTCACCTCGACCGGCTGCAAGGACGTCATCACGGCCGACCACATGAGCCGGATGAAGCACCAGGCGATCGTCGGCAACATCGGCCACTTCGACAACGAGATCGACATGGCCGGGCTGCAGAAGACCCCGGGTGTCGAGCGGATCAACATCAAGCCGCAGGTCGACGAGTGGCGTTTCGCCGACGGCCACTCGATCATCGTGCTGTCCGAGGGCCGCCTGCTCAACCTCGGCAACGCGACCGGCCACCCGTCGTTCGTGATGAGCAACAGCTTCACCAACCAGGTGATCGCGCAGATCGAGCTGTTCACCAAGCTCGACCAGTACCCGATCGGCGTCTACACGCTGGCCAAGCATCTGGACGAGAAGGTGGCCCGGCTGCACCTGGCCGCGCTCGGCGTGCGCCTCACCGAGCTGACCAAGTCCCAGGCCGAGTACCTCGGCGTGCCCGTGGAGGGCCCGTACAAGGCGGACCACTACCGGTACTGAGCCTGGAAGCTGCTCGATCGAAGCTCCCGCCCCGCTGTTCTGCCAGCCGGGCGGGAGCTTCGGCTTTGCCTTTGCTCTGCTTACAGATACGCAACCGTCGCGTATCTGTAAGCAGAGCAAAGGCGGGCGTGCTCGTCTGGATGACGCGCAGTCAGGCGTGCCGGGCGTGAAAGCCCCGCTCAGCGGGGAGCGGCGGAACGCAGTGGCGCCGCACCGGTGGGTGTCGACGGGGCGCTGGACGCGGCTGTCGGCGGTGAGCCGGACTGTGCGGGGATGCCGGGCCGGGCGGCCGGCTGCCTGGATTGCGGGACCGTCTGCGCGGGCGTGAACAGCTCCGGCCAGAGCAGCGCGTGGCTGGCCCGGTCGCGGGTCAGCCGGGCCGCCGCGCGGCGGTGCCGCTCGCCGACGACCGCGGCCAGGTACGCCCAGCCCGGCGTGTCCTGCGGCGGGGCGGGCGTGGTGCAGGCGGCGATCTCGGTGGCCAGCGCGTGGCCCAGGCGCGTCCGGTGCGGGTCGCGCAGGCCGCGGCTGCGGGCGAGGAAGTGGCGGGCGGCCAGCGCCAGCTCGTCGTCCAGCCCGGTCAGGTCCAGCGTGGTCGCCCACTGCGCCAGCGGCGGGGGGATGCTCGGCACCCAGCCCCAGCTCTCCGGCGTACGGTCGTGCACCACGAGGGTGCCCGCCGCCATGTCGGCCAGCCGCTTGCCGCGCGGCGAGCCGGTCAGCACGGCCAGGCTCGCCACCCAGCCCACCGCCAGCAGCAGGCCGGGCCACTCCAGCGTCGCGCCGACCAGCGCCCGGGTGAACGACTGGCGCAGCGTGATCGGGCCGCCGTCGTCGCGCACCACCCGCAGGCCCATCGCCAGCTTGCCCAGCGTGCGCCCGCGCGTCAGCGCCAGCAGCAGCGTCGGGTAACCCACCGCGACCAGCACGATCGTCAGGATGTACGCGGACGTCACGTTGGCCGTGTCCGGGCCCAGCACCAGCATCAAGCCGAAAGTCAGCAACGGGAGCAGCAGCATCGCCACCATGACCTGGGCGAGGACGTCGAGCATCAGGGCCAGCGTGCGTGACCCGGCGCGGGCCAGGCGCACCTCCAGGTGCACGGCCTCACCGCTGACCAGCCCCGTGGCGGTGCCGTCCGCCGCCTCACGCCCCTGCCGCATCGGCACAGTGAATCACAGGCACGCACCGCTCGACGGTCCCCGTTAGGCTGCTCCCGGTCGGCGGAGAACTCCGGGAGGAACGAGCGGTGGACCTGGACGCGTACGTCGCCGAGCATCGTGGCGAGTGGCGGCGGCTGGAGATGCTGAGCCGGCGCCGCAAGCCCACCGCGGCCGAGGCGGACGAGCTGGTGCTGCTCTACCAGCGGGTGGCCACCCACCTGTCCGTGGTGCGCAGCCGCACGCCCGACCCGGCGCTGGTGGCCGAGCTGTCCCGGCTGGTGCTGACCGCCCGCGCGACGATCACCGGCGCCGCGCCCGTGGACTGGCGGCGCGTGCCGCGCTTCCTCGCGTACGACCTGCCGCTGTCGCTCTACCGGGCGCGCCGCTGGTGGTACGGGACCACGGTCTGCTTCGTGCTCGCCGCCGTCGCCGTGGGGATGTGGGTCAACAGCGACCCGGGGGTCGCCGAGTCGTTCGGCATGAGCGCGGCGGACATCGAGCGCCTGGTCGAGTTCGAGTTCGAGGCTTACTACAGCGAGCACACCGCGCCGAGCTTCGGGCTGATGGTGTGGACGAACAACGCCTGGATCGCGGCGCAGTGCCTGGCCTCCGGGGTGCTGCTGGTCCCGGTGGCCTGGTTCCTCTGGCAGAACGCGCTCAACGTGGGCCTGGTCGGCGGGCTGATGGTGGGGCACGGCCGGGCGGACGTCTTCTTCGGGCTCATCGCCCCGCACGGGCTGCTGGAGCTGACCGGGATCTTCGTGGCCGCCGGGGTGGGCCTGCGGATCGGCTGGGCCTGGGTGGTGCCGGGGCCGGTGCTGACCCGGGGGCAGTCGCTGGCCGCCGCGATGCGTCAGGGTATGCACGCCGCGCTGGGTCTGGTCGGGGTGTTCGCGGTGGCGGGCGTCCTGGAGGCGTTCGTGACGCCGTCGTTCCTGCCGCTGCTGGTGCGCGACGCCATCGGCGTGCTGGTGTGGGGTGCCTTCCTCGGCTACGTGCTGGTGCTGGGCCGCCGCGCCGAGCGCGGCGACCTGGTCCTCGACGCGGCCCTGCCGACCCGGCCCTGATCCGGCGGCCGGGCCGTGCCGACCGCGCCAGGCCAGCCACGCCGGGCCGTGCCGGCGGCCCGTGCCGCCGTGCCGCCGTGCCGCCGTGCCGCCGTGCCGCCGGGGGCAAGATCGGTGTCTCGTGTCAGAAAGTGCGCCTGGACCGCACTTTCTGACACCAGGTGGCGATCTTCCTGCCGCCGCCGGGCGACCCGCGCGGTGATGATCGCCGGTTCGTGTCGGAACCTGTGGTCCAGGCGCACTTTGTGACACGAGACCGCGATCTTGGCCGCCGCCGCCGAGATGGACGGTCAGAGTTTCCCGGCGGCCTTCAGGGCCAGGTAGGCGTCGGTGACCCGGCTGGCGAAGATGTCGGCGGGGAAGTCGAGGACGTCCACACCGTGCCTGGTCAGTGCGGTGCTGAGGCGTTCCCGGTCGGCGAGGGCGCGGGTGCCGGCGGCGGCGGCGTACACCTCGTTCGGGCCGTGCAGCGGGGTCGCGGCCAGTTCGACCAGGGCGGGGTCGTGCACCGTGGCGATCAGCACCCGGTGCCGGGCGGCCAGCCGCGGCAGCACCGGCAGCAGGCCCTCGCCCAGCGCGCCGGGCTCCAGGGCGGTGAACACCACCACCAGCGAGCGCTTGCGCTCCCGGCGCAGCACCTCGCTGGTGATCAGCTCGAAGTCGGTCTCGACCATGGCCGGGTGCAGCGGGGCCACCGCGTTGATCAGGCGGGGCAGGGTGCCCCGCCCGTGCGCCCCGGCGACCACGGCCCGCACCCGGTGGTCGGCCGCGATGAGGTCGACCTGGTCCCCGGCCTCCTGCGCGACGGCGGCGAGCAGCAGCGCGGCGTCCATCGCGGCGTCGAGGCGGGGCTCGTCGCCGACGCGTACCGCGCTGGTGCGGCCGGTGTCCAGCACGCACACCACGCGGCGGGAGCGCTCCGGCCGCCAGGTGCGCACCATGACGTCACGCCGCCGCGCGGTGGCGCGCCAGTCGATGGAGCGCACGTCGTCGCCGGGCACGTACTCGCGCAGCACGTCGAACTCGGTGCCCTGGCCCCGGCCGCGGATCGCGGTGGCGCCCTCGACGGTGCGCAGCCGGGCCAGCTTCTCGGGCAGGTGGCGGCGCGAGGTGAACGGCGGGAGCACGCGCAGGTTCCACCGCGGCCGGTGGTCGGCCTGCCGGAAGGCGAGGCCGAGCGGGCCGAGGCTGCGTACGGTCACCCGGTCGGCGGGCCGGTCGCCGCGCCGGGTCGGGGTCAGCGTGGTGGTCAGCGTGGCCGTCGTGCCGGTGGGCAGGGCGACCCGGTGGGCGTACGGCGCCGCGCCGGCCGACGGCGCCCACGCGTCGCGCACCAGCAGCCGCGCGTCGGCACCGGTGCGGTTGGTGACGGTGAGCGTGGTGCTCACCTGCTCGCCGAGCCGCACCACCGCGCCCGTGCCCTCGCGGCGCACGGTGAGCCGGCGGGGGTCGGCGGTGACCGCCCAGTCGGCCAGCACCCCGGCCGCGACCAGGCCGAGCAGGCCCACGGCCGGCGCCCACGGCGGGATCGCGAACAGCGCCGAGAGCACGCCGACGACCGGCGCGCACAGCGCGACCAGGACCGCGGCGCGGACGGTGGGCACGGCGGCTACCGCGGGGTGGGCACGGAGGCGAGCACCGCGTCCAGCACCGATTCGGCGGTCACGTTCTCCAGCTCGGCCTCCGGGGTGAGGCGCAGCCGGTGCCGGAGCGTGGGCCGGGCCATCACCTTCACGTCGTCGGGGGTGACGTGGTCCCGGCCGCTCAGCCAGGCCCACGCCTTCGCGGTGGCCAGCAGCGACGTCGCACCGCGGGGCGAGGCGCCCAGCTCGACCGAGGGCGTGGCACGGGTGGCCCGGCAGAGGTCCACGATGTAGCCGAGCACCGGCTCGGTGACCGTGATCCGGCCGACCGCGGCCCGGGCGGCGGCCAGGTCGGCCGCCCCGGCGACCGCCTTGATGCCGACCGCGCCGAGGTCGCGCGGGTCGAACCCGCCGTGGTGGGCGCGCAGCACGCCCAGCTCCTCGTCCCGGCCGGGCAGCGGCACGGTGAGCTTCAGCAGGAAGCGGTCCACCTGCGCCTCGGGCAGCGGGTAGGTGCCCTCGTGCTCGATCGGGTTCTGCGTCGCGGCGACCAGGAACGGCTCGGGCAGCGCCCGGGTCACCCCGTCGGCCGACACCTGCCGCTCCTCCATGACCTCCAGCAGCGCGGACTGCGTCTTCGGCGGCGTCCGGTTGATCTCGTCGGCGAGCAGCAGGTTCGTGAAGACCGGGCCGGGGCGGAACTGGAAGTCGGCGCTGCGCGGGTCGTAGATCACCGAGCCGGTGACGTCGCCGGGCATCAGGTCGGGGGTGAACTGGATGCGCTTCATCTCCAGCTCCAGCGCCGCGCCGAGGCTGCGTACGAGCAGCGTCTTGGCCACCCCGGGCGGGCCCTCCAGCAGCACGTGGCCGCGGCAGAGCAGGGCGATGAGCAGCCCGGCGACCACGCCGTCCTGGCCCACGACCGCCTTGGCCACCTCGGCGCGCAGCCGTCCGAGCGCCTCGCGCGCGGGCTCGGCGGCGGGTGCGGTCGTCGGCGGCTCGGTTGTCAACGGCTCGGTCACCGGTGCTCTCCTTCGTTCACAGTTCCTGCGGTCACCCGCTCGACCAGCAGCCGCAGCTGCCCGGCCCACTGGTGAAGTTCCTCGTCGGTCTGCGGCTCGGGGCCGAACAGCAGGCCGCCCGTCAGCGTCGGGTCGAGGCCGGTCCGGGCGTGCAGCGCCGGCAGCAGCTCCTCGGGGCCCGTGGCGGGCGGCAGGCCGACGGCGGCCGCGACGCGGCGGCGGGCGTCGGCGCGCAGCGTCTCCAGGGCGGGCCCGCGCGCCTTCGCCCGGCGGTAGAGCCGGCCGCGCCCGAGCGCGGTCTCCGCGCCCGGCACCTCGACCGGCAGGGCCTCCACGGCGGGCGGGCCCAGCCGCCGGCCCTTGGCCAGCGCCACCGTGAGCGTCGCCGCCAGCAGCGTCAGCACCACCCAGAACAGCCAGTCCGGGTACGGGCTGGGCCCGGGCTCGCGGTCGGGTTCGGACTGCTGGGGGCGCTCGCCGCGGGGGGTGCGCGGCCGGGGCGGCGGCGGCTCCGCCTGGTGCAGGTCCAGCCAGATCAGGGTGCGATGGGTGCTGAGCAGGTCGACGGCGAGCCGCGCGTTGCCGTGCTCGTCGATGCGCGCCGCGCGGAACGGGTCGGCGCTGCCCACCAGCACGAACTCGGGCCCGCCGGATTCGCGCACCCGGGCCAGGCCGCCGTCGAAGCAGAGCTGCACCGGCGCGGGCGCGCCGTACACCTCGGCGTACACGTTGCGCAGCGCGGCGGCCCGGTCGGCGGTGGTGAGGGCGCAGTCGGCGCCGCGCTGCCGGACCGCCGCCGCCCAGCGCCGCCGTACCAGCCCGACCGAGTCGAGCGCGGCGGAGACCTGGGTGCCGCCCGGCTCCACCAGCACCACCCGGGTGCCCTCGGGGAGCTCCGCCAGCGTGCTCAGCCGGGTGCGGTGCAGGAACTGCGGGGCGGGCACGAACAGCGTGACCGGGTGAGCCGTGTCGCCGACCGCCCGCACCGCGTCCGCGCTGGCGGTGACGGTACGGATGGTGACGCCCTCGGCCGCGAGCAGCTCGGCGAGGCGGCGCGCCCCGTCCGGGCCGTCGCCGGTGGGGGACAGGTACGCGGGCTCGTCCGGGTCGGGCTCCTCGACGGCGTGCGCGGTCAGGGTGACCGCCAGCAGCGCGAGCACCGGCAGGAACGGCACCAGCAGGCGCCATCGGCGGCGCCGGTCGGCCCGGGAGCTCATCGGCCACCTCGCACCAGTTCGCGCACGGTGGCCAGGTGGCCCCGCATCCGCTCGTCGTCCCCGGCGGACGCCGGGCGCTGGGCGTACCAGATCCCGGAGAACACCGCGGCGGCGTCGCCCAGCGCCGGACCCAGCGCCGGCCGGGCGGCGACGGCGGCGCGGGCCAGCTCGGTCACCGTCCAGCCGGGCACGTGCTCGATCACGCCGCGCTCGGCCAGCTCGCGCACGATGGCGCGCAGGCGCTCGCGCACCGCCTCGGCCCAGCGGCCCTCGGCGGCGTACCGGTCGGCCAGCTCATGGAAGACCTCGGCGGGCTGCTCGGGCAGCTCCTCGGCGTCCTGCTCGCCGTCGGCGAGCTCGCCGGTCACCTCGCCGACGTCCTGGCCCCGCTGGGCGCGGCGGGCGGCCCGGCGCAGCTTCCAGCGCGACGGCAGCCAGGCCGGGTACGTGTACCAGAGCACCGCGACCACGACCGCCAGCAACAGCAGCACCAGCGTGCTGAAGCCGATGCCGAACATGTCGTCCCAGACCGCGGCCGCCTCGTTCCACCACCTCATCAGCGGGCCGCCAGCATCTCGGGGGTCGGCTCGCGGCGCCGCGAGGCGCGGTCCAGCCACAGGTCCAGGCCCTCCAGCCGGATCCGGGACTCGATCAGCAGCGCGGCGTCCAGCGCGGCCAGTGTCGCGTACGCCAGCGCGTTGGCGATCACGAACACCGGCACCAGCAGCCACTCCGCCAGCTCCGGGCCGACCGGCAGGAACTCCAGCCCGGCCAGCGCGCCCAGGTAGAACGCGAACCGCAGCAGCAGCCACGACAGGTAGCCCAGCACGCGGATCGCGGCCACCCGCATACCGCCCCGGAAGGCGACCGACGCGGCCCGGCCCAGGGCGGCGAAGGCGCCCCGCCGCTCCACCGCGACCACGACCCCGACCAGCCCGAACAGGGGGTATCCGAGCAGCCACAGCGGCCCGAGGAAGGCGCCCAGCGCGGCCGGCACGGCGGCGATCAGGCCGCCCACGGCGACCGCCTCGGCACCGCGCAGCCGCTCCCGCAGACCCTTCGGGGGCACCCGGCTGGTGAGGGCCGCGGCCACGCCACGCCCGGTGAGCAGGCCCAGCCAGACGATGATCAGCGCTTCCAGCCCGGCGCCCAGCGCGAGCAGCTGCCAGTAACCGCTGCTCAGCTCGGGCAGCCCGGCGCTGAGGACGACGCCCACCGTGTCGCGGCCGGGCACCAGCACGGCCTGCTCGGCCAAGGCGAGCACGGCGGCGGTGGCCGGCAGCACCCCGGCCCGGCGGCGGACCAGTTCGGCGGCGGCGTCGAGCAGCTCGCCGAGGGTGAGCGGGCGCAACGGCAACGCGTGGTCGCGCGGCCGGCGGGCGGCCGAGGTCGCGGCGCGGTCCAATCGTCGCTCCGAGGGGGTGTGCGGGCGGGACGTGGGGGAGTCTAGGGGCGGCCCGCCACGCGTCACGGCGTGCCGGGGGCGGGTCGCCGCCATAGTGGCACGGCGTGGCCCGATGCGCGGTCCCTACCCTGGCCGATCGGACGAGATCAGCGAAGCCGGTTCGTGTCTCGGCGTATGGGATGGGATATTGGACGGCATGAGCGCTCCGATGATGCCGAGGCATGCCGCATGAGGGCCCGCGTCCTGGTGGTGGACGACGATCCCGCGCTCGCCGAGATGCTGGGCATCGTGCTGCGCAGCGAGGGGTTCGTGCCGGCCTTCGTGGCCGACGGCGAGCGGGCGCTGGCCGCGTTCCGTGAGGCGCGCCCCGACGTGGTTCTGCTGGACCTGATGCTGCCCGGAATGAGCGGGCTGGACGTGTGCCGCGCCATCCGGGCCGAGTCCGGCGTGCCCATCGTGATGCTCACGGCGAAGAGCGACACCGTGGACGTGGTGCTGGGCCTGGAGTCCGGCGCCGACGACTACGTGGTGAAGCCGTTCAAGCCGAAGGAGCTGGTGGCCCGGGTGCGGGCACGGCTGCGCCGCGGCGAGGACGTCACGCCTGAGCTGCTGACCATCGGCCCGCCGGACAACCAGATCATCATCGACGTGCCGGCGCACACGGTGACCCGCAACGGCGCCGAGGTGAAGCTCACCCCGCTGGAGTTCGACCTGCTGGTCGCGCTGGCCCGCAAGCCGCGCCAGGTGTTCACCCGCGAGGTGCTGCTGGAGCAGGTCTGGGGCTACCGGCACTCGGCGGACACCCGCCTGGTGAACGTGCACGTGCAGCGGCTGCGCGCCAAGATCGAGCCGGACCCGGAGCGTCCGGAGATCATCTTGACCGTGCGCGGGGTGGGCTACAAGGCCGGCACCAGCTAACCTTGCCCTGCCGTGACCACCCCCACCCCTACCCCTACTGAGCTGCCCAGACCCCGCCAGGCGGAGTCGTCCGGGCAGCCTGCGGGCGTGCCCGGCGCCACCGAGCGGGCCACCGTCGCGGTCAAGCGCTTCGTGAAGCGTGCGGCCAAGGTGCCCGCGCTGCGCCCGGCGGCACGCAAGCTGGCCCCGCCCGTGCGGCAGGCGCACCGGATCTGGCGGCGTTCGCTGCAGCTGCGGATGGTCACCATCACCCTGCTCTGCTCAAGTGCGCTGGTCGGCGGCTTCGGTTACCTGATCGCCGACAGCAGCACCGACAGCCTGCTGGAGGGCGCCAACGAGGACGCGCTGCGGCAGCTGCGCAGCGGCGTGGCCAAGGCGACCGAGCAGATGCAGGCCATCCCCAACCCGGAGAGCCCGAACACCCCCTCGGAGATCACCAGCCTGCTGGCCGGACTGGCCGGGACCGGCCAGAACGGCGTGGTGGTCACCATGCGGTTCAAGCGCGAGAACGTGCAGGCCCTTCAGCAGACCGGGCTGGCCTGGCCGCAGGTCGAGGCCCACCGGGCGATCACCCCGCAGCTGGAGGAAGACGTCGTCGGCGGCTACGAGGCGAGCCAGTACGTGCAAGCCGACCTCGGCGACGGCGCACACACCTACCTCGTCTACGGCTCGTCGGTGCCCACGCAGAAGTGGCGGACCGGCTCGGTCGAGCTCTACTACCTCTTCCCGGTGGACACCGAGTTCAAGGTCGCCGGCGACATCCGCTCCACGATCAGCTTCGTCGGCGTGGCGCTGGTGCTGCTGCTCGGCATGCTCACCGCGCTGGTCACTCGGGCCACCGTCGCCCCCGTGCGGGTCGCGGCCCGCACCGCGCAGCGGCTGTCGGCCGGGCTGCTCGACCAGCGCATGGTGGTCCGGGGCGAGGACGAGATGGCGCTGCTGGCCGACGCCTTCAACCAGATGGCGGCCAACCTCCAGCGGCAGATCGTGCGGCTGGAGGAGATGTCCCGGCTGCAGCGCCGCTTCACCTCCGACGTGTCGCACGAGCTGCGTACGCCGCTGACCACCGTGCGGATGGCCGCCGACCTGCTCTACTCCGAGCGCGACAGCTTCGACCCGGCGTCGGCGCGCAGCGCCGAGCTGCTGCAGGCCGAGCTGGACCGGTTCGAGGAGCTGTTGACCGACCTGCTGGAGATCAGCCGCTTCGACGCCGGTTTCGCGATGCTCGACGCCGAACCCACCGACCTGGTCACCGTCGTGCAGCGGGTCACCGAGCGGCTGGAGCCGGTCGCCGCCCGCGTCGGCGTCGAGCTGGTGCTGGTGGCTCCGGACCCGCCCATCATCGCCGAGATCGATCCCCGCCGGGTGGAGCGCGTCCTGCGCAACCTGGTCGGCAACGCGGTCGACCACGGCGAGGGCCGCCCCGTGACGGTGACCCTGGCGATGGACAGCCGTGCGGTCGCGATCACCGTGCGCGACCACGGCGTGGGCCTGAAGCCTGGCGAGGAGAAACTCGTGTTCAACCGGTTCTGGCGAGCCGATCCGTCCCGGGCGCGGCAGACCGGCGGCACCGGCCTCGGCCTGTCGATCAGCGTGGAGGACGCCCGGCTGCACGGCGGCTGGCTGGAGGCCTGGGGTGCGCCCGGCGCGGGCGCGCAGTTCCGGCTCACCCTGCCGGTCCGCGCGGGTGGGCGGCTGGCGGGCTCGCCGCTGCCGCTGATCCCGGCCGATCACGTCACGGCGCCGCAGCGCACCGGTGCCGGGCAGGTGACCGCATGACCACGCACCAGCGTCCGGCGCCCCACGTCCGGCGGGGCGTCCGCGGGATCGCCGGGCTGCTCGCGGTCGGGCTGAGCGGCGTGCTGCTGACCGGCTGCGGCATCTCGGTGCCCAGCGGGGTCACCCGGGTCGGCGTCGGCCCGTCGGCCGGTCCGGGTGGACAACTGTCGTACACCAACCCGGAGCCGCCCAAGTGGTCCGCCGCCGACGACCGGACCGTCCTGGTGGAGAACTTCCTGTCGGCCGCCGCTGGGGACTACTTCCAGACGGCGTCCCGCAACCTCGCCCTCACCAACGTCAAGAGCTTCCTCGCCCCCAACCTGCGTGACAACTGGAGTCCCGGATCCGGCACCGAACTGACCCTGGTCAGACGCACACCGGGCGGGATGACCCGCGAGGGCGAGCGCAACGTCGTGGTGGAGATGACGACGGTCGGCACGCTGAACTCGGACGGCCAGTTCGTGCCCGAGCAGCAGCCCAAGAAGTCGTCCTACACGTTCGAGTTCGGCCCGGCCGAGGGCGGCGGGCTGCACCTGATCAAACAGCCGCCAGCGCTGTGGCTCGACGTCGACAAGCTGGAGACGTACTACGTCAAGCAGCCCGTCTACTTCTGGAACAAGGACCGCACGTCGCTGGTGACGGATGTGCGCTACGTGCCCAAGGCGCTGCCCGCCGAGCAGCATGGCAACCGGCTGGTCGACTACCTGCTCAGCGGCCCGGCGGAATGGCTGGACCAGGTGGTGGCGCCGCAGTTGCCGGGCACGACGAGCCGGATCGACCTGATCGTCGCGGACGGCAGTGAGATCAAGGTCAACCTCAGGACCGACCTGCCCGAGGCGCAATTCGAGAAGTTCGCGTCGCAGCTGTTCTGGACGCTGACCCCGTCGAGCAAGGTCGCCACGATCAAGTTGAAGGTCAACCGGGTCGAGTTCGCGGCCGACCTGTCCTCGGCGCGCAACGACTTGGCCGCCGCGGGCGACGTACGCGACCCTGCCCGGTTCGGCTTGGTCGACGGTGTGCTGACCCGCCTCTCGGTGCAGGCGCCGCTGCCACTTGACGCGAAGCTCAACCAGAACGTGGTCAGGGCCGCGGTCGCCCGGGAGGAGAGCCTGTTCGCGCTGGTGAAGACCGTGAAGGGCAAGCCGGAGCTGTACCTCGCCCGCGATGACCAGCAGCGGAGGATCACGGGCCTGCCGGACGCGCTGACCGAGCTGGCGTGGCTGGACGGGAAGGCGGACGTCCTGCTGGTGCTCGGCTCGGGCAGGCTGTACGCGGTGGGCGGGGAGGGCGGCAAGGCCACTGCGCTGGACACATCCCGCCTGCCGACGTCGCAACCGATCACCTCGTTCGCCGTCGCGCCGGACGGGCGGCGGATCGCGCTGATCGCCGACGGCCGCCTGTACATGGCCGGGCTGGTGCGGCAGAAGTCCGAGATCGCCGGCATCGGCGAGCCGTACCGGGTGCCGCTCAGCGAGCTGGACACGGCGCTGCGCGGGGTTGGCTTCGTCGGCCTGGACACCCTCGTGGTGGCGGGCTCTGCCAGCAAGGTGCGGCTGGCCGAGATCACCGTCGACGGCGCGCTGGAGGCGCAGTACAGGAACGATCAGGCAGGCGAGATCAGCAATCTGACCGCGTTCGTGGACCAGCCCGGCAAGATCTTGTTCGACATCGACGGCATCAGCTACCAGGCGTACAACAACAACCCGCCCAAGACCACGCTGGAGCCGAAGCTGCACGAGGTGCCCACGGCCTCGCCGTCGCCCGGCGCGTCGGCCTCGCCCAGCCCGCCGCAGCAGGTCACGGTCACCGGCGCGATCTTCGAGGGCTGAGCCCTGGCCGCCGGGACGCTGTGGCAGGCGCTGGCCGACCTCGTGCTGCCCGCGTCCTGCGCCGGCTGTGGCCGCGACGGCGAGCCGCTGCGGTCCGAGGTGTGCGCGACCTGTGCCGCCACCGTCCAGGCGCTCCGGGCTGCTCCCACCCGGCCCGATCCGCCGCCGCCCGGCCTGCCGCCCTGCGTGGCGCTCGGCGACTACGCCGGGGAACTGCGTGAACTGATCCTGGCGTTCAAGGAGCGCGGGCGGCACCGCCTGGCCGCCCCGCTCGGCGCGCTGCTGGCTGAGGCGGTCGCCGCGAGCACGCCCCCGTCCGCCCCGGCGCTGCTGCTCTACGTCCCGGACACCGCCGCCGCGGCCCGCGCCCGGCACGGCGACCACATGCGCCTGCTGGCCCGCGCGGCGGCGGCCCGGCTGCGCGAGGCCGGGCGGTCCGCGTCCGTCGCCGCGCCGCTGGTCGCGCTGCCCAAGGCCGACTCGGCGCACCTGTCCTCGGCGCAGCGGGCGGCGGCCGCGGCCGGGGGTTTCGCTCTGCGATCAAGGGGTATAGCGGACGTACGGCGTGCCGCGCCCGGATCCGTGACGTTGCTGCTGGACGACATCGTCACCACGGGATCCACTCTCGCGGCCGCGTCGGAGCTGCTGGCGGGCGCGGGTGTCCGCGTCGACGGCTGCGTCGTCCTCGCGGCGACACGCCGTATTCCGCCACAGCGCGCAATATGGTCGTAATCTTCGGATAATGACGTGATCGGTGCTCCGTGACGGCTCCATGACGCGTGGTACCGAAAGGGCGAATCTCGTCAAAACAGTCTTGGTACAAAGGATGACGAGGGGCTGACGAGCGGCTAGCGTCAGAAGCCAACCACCTGATGGAGTCACCGCCTCGGCAGTGACAGGAGCGTCGGAAGGGGCTTACACAAGTGCGCCCCGGACACAGTCGCCGGGGTGTTTCCGCACTCGGACAGACCGTGGGAGGTCAGGCGTGGACATCGAGGTCAAGGGTCGTAATGTCGAGGTCCCGGATCATTTCCGGGTACACGTGGCAGACAAGCTGGCGAAGGTTGAGCGTTACGACCAGAAGATCATTGAAATCGACGTCGAGCTAATCCACGAGCGCAACCCGCGTCAGGCTGATTCCTGCCAGCACATCGAGATCACCTGCGTCACCCGCGGCCCCGTCATCCGCGCCACCGGTGCCGCCGGCGACTTCTACACCGCCCTCGACGAGGCCGTGGACCGCCTCGACCGCCGCCTGCGCAAGGCCGCCGACCGCCGCCGCGTCCACCGCGGACGCCGCGCTCCGGTCTCCGTCGCCGAAGCGACCGCGGGCCTGGCCGCGTTCCAACCCCCGGCCGCGGGATCGACCGCCACCATGATCCGCTCGGCCAACGGCGCCGGCGGCGCGGTGGACGCGCTGGAGGACGCGGACCAGCCGTGGCACATCGTGCGCGAGAAGGAGTTCTCCGGCGAGCCGATGACGGTGGACGACGCGCTGTACCAGATGGAGCTGGTCGGGCACGACTTCTACCTGTTCCACGACAAGGACAGCGGACGGCCGTGCGTGGTCTACCGCCGCAAGGCGTACGACTACGGCCTGCTGACGCTCGCCTGGTGAGATGACCATTTCGGCCTGTCCCGTCACGACGGCGGGACAGGCCGATTCTCATTGGTCGGCGGACGTGCGGTGCGGCGCGATCCGCACGTACTCGATGTCGTCGATGCGGGTGCCGTCCGGTCCGGGCAGCCGGGCCGTGCGGTAGCCCTCCCGCTCGAACCCGGCCCGCTCCAGCACCCGGCGCGACGCGTCGTTGTAGGGGAACGTGCCGGCCACCACCCGGATCACGCCCGCGTCCGCCATCGCCCAGTCGCTGAGCAGCCGGGCCGCCCGGGAGGCCAGGCCCCGGCCCCGGAACTCCGGGCGCAGGCTGTATCCCATGATCGCCTGCCGCAGGAACGGCTCCTGGTAGAACAGGCCGATGTCACCCGCGAACTCGCCGGTGGCCGCGTCCACGATGGCGCAGACGGCGCGGACCCCGGCCAGCCATTCCGATTCGGCCAGCGCGCAGCGCTCGCGTACGCCGTCCAGCGTGCTCGGCCCGCCGATGTTGCTGCGCCGCACCTCCGGCAGCTGGGACAGCGCGAACAGCGCCTCGGCGTCGCCGGGGCCGAGCCGGCGCAGCCGGACCGCGCCGTCGGTCAGCTCGCCGCCGGGGAGGTCGGGCAGGCCGGGGGCGACCGGGCCGGGCGGGTCGGTCGCGAGCCGGGTGAACACGATGTAGTCCCCACGGGAGCCGTCGCGCAGGGTGGCGCCGCCGCGGCGTACCCCCTCGCGGGTGAAGCCCGCCGCCAGGGCCACCCGCTGGCTGGCCGCGTTGCCCGGCGCGGTGACCAGCTCCATCCGCGCGACGCCGCGCTCGGCGAACGCCCAGTCCGTGATCGCCCGGGTGGCCGCGGTGGCCACACCCCGCCGGCGTGCCCACGGGGCGACCCAGTAGCCGACCTCGGCCTGCGCCCGCTCGGGCAGGACCTGGCCCATGCCCGCGCCGCCGAGCAGGTCGCCGGTGTCCGGATCGACCACCGCCCAGGCGGCACCGCCCTTGCGCCAGGCCGCCGGGGCGCCCTCGTTGATCCACCACTGCGCGTCGGCCTCGGTGTACGGGCTCGGCATCTGTGCCATGAAGTGCGTGATCAGCGGATCGTTGCACGCCTCGCGCACGCGCGGCGCGTCCTGCGCCGCGAACGGCCGCAGCCGCACCCCCGCACCTTCCAGGATCACCGGTTCGGTCACGGGAGGTCCTCGCGGACCAGCGCGGCGGTCCAGGCGTCGCGGCGCTCGCCGCGGTGCGCGCAGCCGTTGCGCTGCACGCCCTCGTACGTGAAACCCGCCTGCTCGGCGACCTTGCGGGAGCCGTCGTTGCCCACGTGGGCCTTCCACTCCACCCGGGCCAGGCCCAGCTCGCGGATGCCCCACTCGGCCACCGTGCGCAGCGCGGCGCTCATGTAGCCGCGGCCGCGCGCCCGGGGCGCGGTCAGGAAGCCCACGTCGGCGACCTCGGGGTCCTTGCCGACCCGCAGGTCGATCTGGCCGGCGTAGCCCTCGGCGTCGGCGAGCACGAACGCCGCGCCCTCGCGCCGCTGCCACCAGCCGGGCGCGTAGTCGTGCACGAAGCCGAGCGCCCGCTCGTGGTCGTAGTCCAGCGGCACCGTGGTCCAGCGCAGGGTCTCCGGGTCGGTGCAGGCGGCCAGGATGCCCGGGGCGTCGCTGGGCTCCGGCAGGCGCAGGGTCAGCGCCTCCCCGCGCGCGGTGACGGTGCGCAGCACGGGCTGGGGGTGGTCGTACGGGTTGCTCATGGCCCCACCCTGGCACATCGCGCGGCCGGGGGCGTACCCGTTATCGGCTCAGGCCAGCGCCACCAGCACGTCGCGGTGGTCGTCGACGACCTGCGCGGGCAGCAGCCGGTGATGGGCCAGGTGGTCCACCGTCAGCAAAGGGCCGTGCTCGGCGCGGTGCGCGACGATGTGCCGCGCCTGCTCCGCGGTGATGCCGGGCACCGCGGCCAGCACCTCGGCCGGGGCGCTGTTGACGTCGACCAGGCCGCCGTCGTCGAAGGCGGGGGCCAGGTCGGGCCGCCCGATGTGCAGCCGCTTGGCGATGTCCGGGTGCCGGGCCAGCAGGTGGCGTGCCTGCTCGCGGCGCACCCGCAGCTCGATGGCGCGCACCACGGCGGCCGACGGCGTGCGAGTGGGCTTGTCGAGCCCCAGGAACAGGCCCTGCGCGATGCCGCCGACCCAGGCGACCAGGATCGACATCAGCGCCAGGTCGTCGCGCAGGGTCAGCTCCTCGGTCTCGCCGGTGGTCATGCTCGTCCAAGCGAAGACGTTCAGGGCCAGGTAGGCGACCGCCGACCCGGCCACCCACCAGCTGCGGCGGTACGCGGCGAAAAAGCCCATGGTGGCGAAGCTGGCGAAGCCGCACGACAGCAGCGGCACCGCGCCGCCCACCGCGGCCAGGATGATCCGCTGGGTACGCGCGCTGTCCTCGGGCGAGACCGGCGGCGGAGGCGGCGGCGCGGGATACCCCGGCCACCCCGGCACCACCGGGTACGGCGCCCAGCCGGCCGGCACCGCCGGACCGCCCGGCAGCGGGGCGTGCGGCGCGGGCACCGGATACGGCCCGGCGAGCACCGTCGCTACGGCGGTGGCCACCGGCTGGTGCATCGGCGCGGGCGGGGCCTGGCTCGGCACCGGCGGGGGAGGGGCCTGCAGCGCCGGGTCGCCCTGCAGGATGCCGCGGTGCAGGTGCTGCAGCCGCTCGCCCGGCTCCACGCCGAACTCGTCCGCCAGCAGGGCCCGCGCGTCCCGGTACGCCGCCAGCGCCTCGGCCTGCCGGCCGCACCGGTACAGCGCCAGGATCAGCAGGTAACGGAGGCCCTCCCGGAGCGGGAACTCGGCCACCAGCTCCACCAGGCGCGGCGCGGCGTCCACGTGCCGCCCCAGCTCCAGCTCCAGCTCGACCATCGCCTCCAGGGCCGCGGCCCGGCCCTCCACCAGGCGTTCCCGGGCCGCGTCGAACACCGGGCCGGTCAGCCCGGCCAGCGGCTCGGCCCGCCAGCCGCCCGCCGCCTCGCGCAGCACCGAGGCCGCCTCCAGCAGCCGCCGCTCGGCGCGCAGGCCCTGGGCGCGGGCCACCTCGCGGGTGAACCGCTCGGTGTCGAGGCTGCCCTCCGGCACGGTGAGCACGTAGCCGGCCGGGGTCAGCGTGATCAGCTGCCCCGGCGTACGCGGCGAGTGGTCCGGGTCGAGCGCGCGGCGCAGCCCGGCCACGTACTTCTGTACCACGTTCGGGCCGTTCTCGGGCGGCTCCTGCTGCCACACCGCGTCGATGATGGCGGCGGGGGACACCGGCCGGTTGGCGTTGAGCACCAGCATCGCCAGCACCGCCCGCTGCTTGCCGGGCCCGAGGTCGAGCTCCCGGCCGCCGTGCCACGCCCGCAGCGGGCCCAGCAGCTCGAAGCGCAGCGGCCTGTCGGTCACGGGGGTCCTCCTGGTCGGGGTGGCTGCTCGCGCGGCTGAGCGGCGCGGACGCGCAGGGGTCAGCCGGAGCGCAGCAGTCGGCAGCATATCGGCAGCGGCGCGGCAGCAGCGTTGCTCACCATGGTCGTGACGGTGAGCGGCTCGGCCCGGTGTCAGGGGGTACGGGGGCGGCCGGCGCGCTGCGGCGCGGCGGCCGTCTCCCCTGCGGCGGGCGGCCGTGTCACCGACGTTCGACGACCCGGGAATGGTTGGGGGTATGTGACTTGTTGACCGATTCTGCTGGGTCACTTCCCCGGGGGTGACGATTCGCCGTCCGATGCGCCTACGATGGGTCGGCAGACTGTCTAGGGAGCGATGAACACCCGTGTCGATTTTCGAGAAGATCCTCCGTGCCGGTGAGGGGCGGATGCTCCGTCGGCTCAAGGCCATCGCCGACGCCGTCAACTCCATCGAGGAGAACTACGTCGATCTCAGCGATGCCGAGCTGCGGGCGCTGACTGACCAGTACCGTGAGCGTCTCGCCGACGGGGAGACCCTGGACGACCTGCTCCCCGAGGCGTTCGCCACGGTGCGCGAGGCCGCCAAGCGGGTGCTGCACAAGCGGCACTACGACGTGCAGATCATGGGTGGCGCGGCGCTGCACTTCGGGAACATCGCCGAGATGAAGACCGGTGAGGGCAAGACCCTCGTGTCGACCCTGCCGGCCTACCTGAACGCGCTGTCCGGCAACGGCGTGCACGTGATCACCGTGAACGACTACCTGGCCCAGCGTGACGCCGAGTGGATGGGGCGGGTGCACCGCTTCCTCGGCCTGACCGTCGGCGTGGTGCTGCCCAACCGCCCCTCCGACGAGCACCGCGCGGCCTACGCCTGCGACATCACGTACGGCACGAACAACGAGTTCGGCTTCGACTACCTGCGCGACAACATGGCCTGGTCGGCCAACGACATGGTGCAGCGCGGGCACAACTTCGCGATCGTCGACGAGGTGGACTCGATCCTCATCGACGAGGCGCGGACCCCGCTGATCATCTCCGGCCCCGCCGAGCAGTCGCAGCGCTGGTACGGCGAGTTCGCCGCGGTCGTGAGCCGCCTGGAGCGCGGCAAGGACGGCTCCGGCGACTACGAGGTCGACGAGGCCAAGCGGACCATCGCCGTCACCGAGCGCGGCGTCTCCCGGGTCGAGGACCGGCTGGGCATCGACAACCTGTACGAGTCGGTCAACACCCCGCTGGTCGGCTACCTGAACAACGCCATCAAGGCCAAGGAGCTGTTCAAGCGCGACAAGGACTACATCGTCTCCGACGGCGAGGTCCTGATCGTCGACGAGTTCACCGGCCGCATCCTGCACGGCCGCCGGTACAACGAGGGCATGCACCAGGCGATCGAGGCCAAGGAAGGCGTCGAGATCAAGCAGGAGAACCAGACCCTCGCCACGGTCACCCTGCAGAACTACTTCCGCATGTACGAGAAGCTGTCCGGCATGACCGGCACGGCGCAGACCGAGGCGGGCGAGTTCAACAAGGTCTACAACGTCGGCGTGGTGAGCATCCCGACGCACCGCCCGATGGTCCGCCAGGACAAGTCGGACGTCATCTACAAGACCGAGAAGGCGAAGTTCCAGGCGGTCGTCGAGGACATCGCCGAGCGCCACGCCACCGGCCAGCCGGTGCTCGTCGGCACGGTCTCCGTGGAGAACTCCGAGATCCTGTCCCAGCTGCTGCGCCGCAAGGGCATCCCGCACTCCGTCCTCAACGCGAAGTACCACGCGCGCGAGGCCGAGATCGTCGCCCAGGCCGGCCGCAAGGGCGGCGTCACCGTCGCCACCAACATGGCGGGTCGAGGCACGGACATCCTGCTCGGCGGCAACCCCGAGTTCCTCGCCGCGGCCGAGCTGCGCCAGCGCGGGCTCACCGAGGAGGAGCACGGCGACGACTACTACAAGGCGCTCGACGAGATTCTCCCGGCCTGGGAGGAGGCCTGCAAGGCCGAGGCCGAGGAGGTGCAGGCCGCGGGCGGCCTGTACGTGCTGGGCACCGAGCGTCACGAGTCCCGCCGCATCGACAACCAGCTGCGCGGCCGCTCCGGCCGGCAGGGCGACCCGGGCGAGTCCCGGTTCTACCTGTCGCTGCAGGACGACCTGATGCGCCGGTTCCGCTCGGGCGCGGTCGAGGCGGTCATGGACCGCTTCAACATCCCCGAGGACGTGCCGATCGAGTCGAAGATGGTGACCCGGCAGATCCGCAGCGCGCAGACGCAGATCGAGGCCCAGAACGCCGAGATCCGCAAGAACGTGCTCAAGTACGACGAGGTCATGAACAAGCAGCGCCAGGTGGTGTACGCGGAGCGCAAGCGCGTGCTCGACGGCGAGGACCTGAACGAGCAGGTCGAGGGCATGATCGACGACGTCGTCACGGCGTACGTCACCGGCGGCACCACCGGCACCGGCAAGGAGTACGCCGAGGACTGGGACCTCGACCAGCTGTGGACCAACCTCCGGCAGCTCTACCCGGTCGGCATCACGCTCGACGAGCTGGAGAAGGAGACCGGCGGCGAGCGCAGCACCTTCGACCACGACTTCCTCGTCGAGCGGATGAAGCAGGACGCGCACGACGCGTACGACCGCCGCGAGCAGCAGCTCGGGTCCGAGGCCATGCGTGAGCTGGAGCGCCAGGTGCTGCTCGCGGTCATCGACCGCAAGTGGCGCGAGCACCTCTACGAGATGGACTACCTCCAGGAGGGCGTCGGCCTGCGCGCGTACGCCCAGCGCGACCCGCTGGTCGAGTACCAGCGTGAGGGCTTCGACATGTTCGCCCAGATGATGGAGGGCATCAAGGAGGAGGCCGTCGGCTTCCTGTTCAACCTGGAGGTCCAGGTCGAGCAGGCCGCGCCGGCCGAGCCCACCCCCGGCGTGCCGCTGCCCGACGGCGAGTCGCACGTCGAGGTCCGGGCCAAGGGTCTCGGCCAGCGGCAGCAGCCGCAGCGGGTGCAGTACACCTCGCCGACCATCGACGGTGCCGCCGGTGCCGGTTCGCCGCAGGTGCAGCAGGCCCCCGCACTGGGCATCGGCGGCGGTGGCGACCGCAAGCCGTCCCCGCGCGGCGGTGCCCGCGGCGCGGTGGCCGCTCCGGCGTCCCGCAACTCGCCCTGCCCCTGCGGCTCGGGCAAGAAGTACAAGCGCTGCCACGGCGCCGCCTGACCCGCGCCCACCAGCACCAGAAGGGGCCGACCCGGCACGGGTCGGCCCCTTCTCCGTATCCACCCCGCCCCTGCCCGGCCCGGTTTCGTCGGGTGCGGTCATGATCGCCGTCTCGTGTCCAAAGCTAAGGCTGAACCATAGGTTCCGACACGAGACGGCGATCTTCAGCGTGCTCAGCCTCCGCGGATCCCGGCCAGCCGGTGTCCGTCGGATCAAGATCGCTGTTTGGTGTCCAAAGGTCGGGTCCAGCCGCAGGTTGTGACACAAGACCGCGATCTTGGCTGCCTTCGGCTTTCCGTGTGGCTCGGGCGGGGGCCGGGTGTCTGGGGGAGATCGGTGTCTTGTGTCGAAAGGTGGGGTCTGGCCACAGGTTTGGACACGAAGTGCCGATCTTGCTCGGGCCGGGCGCGGGGTGGAGCCCGGGACGGGCGTTGCGGTGGTGTGGCTCGCGGGCGCCCGGCCCGGGGGTCGGAGTGGGCGTCAGAGGAGGACGGTGAGGGCGGTGCAGCGCCAGGTGGTGCCGTCGCGCTCCAGGCGGTACGCCAGAGACCAGGTGGTGCGGCCGTCGCTGAGCACCGCGGCGACCTCGGCGACGCCGGTTCGCGGCTCGCAGGTGCGCAGCTGCCGGCGGCGCACGGGCTGGTGCGTCGTCCCGGCCGGGGCGGTCCGGCGCAGGAGGGCCAGTCGGCGCAGCGCGCGGGCCAGCTCTTCGAGCAGGTCGTGGGCCTCGGTGACGCGCAGCAGCGGCCGCAGCTGGCTGGGCGCGCGGAAGCCGTTGAACAGCTCCAGGCAGAGGTTGAGGAAGCGGTGCGCGGCGGTGTGGCACTCGGGCGAGGCGCCGGCGACGGCCTGCGGCGGCACGGCCTCGGCGGGTTCGGCTCGGGCGGGCCGGTAGGTGGTGGGGTGCAGCTCGTCGTCGAACGGCGGGTCGAGCCGCGGCGCGCGATGGATGCGGACGGACCCGGCCGGTGCGACCGTCATCGGGATCACCACCCTTTGATCTTGAGTTTGCTTGAGTTTGCCTTCGTTTGATTCTTTGTAGCGCCTCCAGCATCGATCGGTCAATGCCAATCCCAAGATCTCACTCGTCGCCGCCGGTCAGCGGGTTGTCCCTGATGTACTGCTCGGTCTCGCCGTACAGCTGCAGGATGTACTCCTCCAGCCGGGTCCGCTCGATGCGCCATTGGCCGCGGCCGCCGAGCTTGATGGCGGGCAGCTCGCCTCGCCGGACCAGGGCGTAGATCTGCGCCGTGGTGGTGCTGAGTTCTTCGGCCACCTGGTCCAGGGTCAGGAAGCGGGGCTGGGCCTGGGTCATGTCGGCGGTTCTCCTGTGGCAAGAGGAATGCTTGCGGTTGCTTCAGTTTGCCACCGGATGGTGTGACACGGGAGCCCGGTGGGCACATGCGAGACTGAGCAGACGACTAGGCGGCCGGAGCCGGCGCCGGGAGAGGACGGGGACGTGGCGAGCGATCTCGTGAGGGTGTACCTGCCCGCGACGGTGCCGCTGGTGGCGGCGTTGCGCGACGGCGGCGAGCTGGCGGGCGCCATGGCCCACGCGGTGACTCCGGCGCTGCGGGAGTGGTACGCCGAGGGCGACGAGGAGGAGCTGGAGTACGTCGCGTTCATGCGGGCCGCGCAGGACGCGCTGCGCCTGCTGCGGGACGATCCGGCGGCACCGCGGCGGCGCGTGGTCGTCTCGGCGGACGTGCCCGCGTCGCAGGTGAGCGTGCAGGACCGTGACCTCGGCACGAGCACGGTGCGGCTGTCCGGCGCGGTGCCCCGGGGCGCCATCGCCGCGTTCCATGTCGACGAGGCCGACGGCGAGTCCGTGGTGGCGGCCGCCGCCGAGGTGGTCGAGCAGGCCTCCGCCGGGGATCCGGACGCGCAGTTCACCGTCGACTCGGCGGAAGATCTGGACCTGCTCTGGTACGCGCCGGAGGAGCTGGACGACCTCCTGCGGCAATGACCGTCAGGAAGGGCACCTTCGTGAGCTCGCGGAGCGAGATGAGCAGCAGCTCAGCTCGCTTTTCGAGGTAGAAGGCGCCCTTCCTTTTGTCAGTCGCGGGTGGGCTTGGGCAGGCTGCGGCCGTACGCGATGATCGCGGTGATCGCGCCGACGAACAGCACCACCAGGCCGGTGTTGCGCCGCGAGGCGGCGATGAAGTCCAGGATCTCCGCGTCGGCGGTGATGTCGGCGCTGGCCAGGGCGAGCAGCTGGGCGACGCCGAGGCGCACGGCGAGCTCCGCCACGCTCAGCATGATCCCGGCGGCGGCGCCGGCGGCCAGGTAGACCGGCCAGGACGGGCTGTCCCCGGCCCGCTTGGCGGCGCGGCGGAGCCGGGTGTAGGCGAGGAACCCGGCGATCAGCCCGGCGATGACGGCGAGCGATCCGGCGAGCAGGCCGTTGGCCTCGTACCGGTCGGCCGCGGTGTCGCCGCCGCCGAAGGCGTCCAGCAGCGGTGTGGAGAACAGCGCCATCACGTTGAGGAAGACCAGCACGGCCAGCGCCCCGGTCAGCCCGGCGGCGAGGATGCGGGCGGGGCGGACGGCGCCGAGCGCCCCGCCGAGCGCGCCGGAGGCGCCCATGGCGATGGCGACCACGCCCACCGCACGCGCCGACATGCCGTACGCCAGCAGCACCGCGCCGCTGGCCACGGCGCCGGTGAGCAGGCCGGCGGCGATGCCGACCGCCCAGCGCCCGGCGCCACGGTCGGCCCACTGTCTGCGGCGGCCCAGCGCCAGCGTCGACCACAGCCCGACGGCCGCCCCGGCGACCAGGCTGGCCTGCACCACCAGCGGCAGCAGCAGCGACGCCAGCACCAGGTTGTAGTCGCCCTCGGCGCCGGTGAACGCGGTCCGGTAGAAGAGCAGGGCGACCAGCAGCCAGGCGAGCGCCGAGAAGGCGAGCCATCCGGTCGGGGAGGGGCGGTGCGCTCCGTCGGGCGCACCTGGTCCGGCGGTGCGCTGCTGGGCGGAGGTGGCGGTCGCTGGCTCGGTCATCGTGGTCTCCTGTGGGGCGACAGTGGGCCTGGCGGCGGCGCGGTGCGCACCGTCGGGACGGCCCCGTGTCGTGAGGGCCTGAGCGGCTCGCGAGGCTGGGTCGGGGTGCTCGGTCGACCTAGCCTAGCCATGCCGGAAGGGTGGGTAGTCTGGACCGGTGGGACTGGCCCGCCGGTGCTGCGCCGAGGGTTGAACGGATCACATGTCCGCACCCGTGGGGACGCCTGGCGGTACTTTGCGTACTTGTATACAAAGAACGTTGCCGTACCTTCCGATCGGAGGAGCCGTCGATGGACGCCGTATCCCAGGTGCCCGAACCCCGCAACGAGCCGGTGCACACCTACGCGCCGGGGACCCCCGAACGCGCCCGGCTGCAGAAGCGGCTGGGCGAACTGGCCGCCGAGCGCCTCGACCTGACGATGACCATCGACGGGCAGCAACGTATGGGTGGCGGCGACGCGATCGACGTCGTCCAGCCGCACAAGCACTCGCATGTGCTGGGAGTCACCCACAATGCCACCAACGCCGATGCGGTGGCGGCGGTGACGGCCGCGAAGAAAGCGGCCCCACTTTGGCGTGATATGTCGTTCGACGACCGGGCCGCGATCTTCCTGAAGGCCGCGGATCTGCTCGCCGGGCCGTGGCGGGACACCCTCAACGGCGCCACCATGCTGGGCCAGTCGAAGACGGTGCAGCAGGCGGAGATCGACTCGGCCTGCGAGCTGATCGACTTCCTGCGCTTCAACGTGCAGTTCGGCCGCAGGCTGCTGGCCGAGCAGCCGGTCTCGTCGCCCGGCGTGTGGAACCGCTTCGACCACCGCCCGCTGGAGGGCTTCGTCTACGCGATCACGCCGTTCAACTTCACCGCGATCGCGGGCAACCTGCCGGCCACCCCGGCGCTCATGGGCAACACCGTGGTCTGGAAGCCGGCCCACACGCAGCAGTTCTCGGCGCACTTCGTGATGCGGCTGTTCGAGGAGGCGGGCCTGCCGCCGGGTGTGATCAACATGGTCACCGGCGACGGCCTGGCCGTCTCCGAGGTCGCCCTGGCCGACCCGGACCTGGCCGGCATCCACTTCACCGGCTCGACCAAGGTCTTCCAGCACCTGTGGAAGCAGGTCGGCGACAACATCGCCGGCTACCGCTCCTACCCGCGCATCGTGGGCGAGACGGGCGGCAAGGACTTCATCGTGGCGCACATGTCGGCCGATCCGGCCGCGCTGGTCACCGCGATGGTCCGGGGCGCCTTCGAGTACCAGGGGCAGAAGTGCTCCGCCGCGTCGCGGGCGTACGTGCCGCGCTCGCTGTGGGAGTCGGGCGTGCGCGACCAGCTGGTCGCCGACACCGAGTCGCTGACCTACGGCGACGTCACCGACTTCCGCAACTTCGGCGGCGCGGTGATCGACGGCCGCTCGTTCGCCCGGCTGTCGGCCGCGATCGAGAAGGCGAAGGCGTCGGAGGCCTGCGAGATCGTCGCGGGCGGGACCGTGGACGACAGCGAGGGCTTCTTCGTCTCGCCGACCGTGATCGTCTGCTCCGACCCGGCCAACGAGGTCTTCACCACGGAGTACTTCGGGCCGATCCTGGCCGTGCACGTGTTCGACGACGCCGACTTCGAGTCCGTGGTCAAGCAGGCCGAGGGCGTCGCGCCGTACGCGCTGACCGGTGCGATCTTCGCGCAGGACCGGCGGGCGCTGGAGTGGATGAGCCACCAGCTGCGCTTCGCGGCCGGGAACTTCTACCTCAACGACAAGCCGACCGGTGCCGTCGTCGGCCAGCAGCCCTTCGGCGGCGGCCGGGCCTCCGGCACCAACGACAAGGCCGGCTCGTGGCACAACCTGATCCGCTGGATGTCGCCGCGGACCATCAAGGAGACGTTCGTCCCGCCGACGGACCACCGCTACCCGCACATGGACACCGACCACCCGCGTCCGTAGCCCCTCCTGCCTCGGTCTAGGAGTGGTGGCCCCGTTTCCGGGCCGCCACTCCTAGATCATTTTGCGGGGGGTACGGGGTGGGGCGCAGTTTCGGTGAGGAAGGCGGGCGGCTGACGTACGGCAGCTACCTGCGGGTGCCGCAGCTGCTCGCGCAGCAGGTGCGGATGGCCGGACCCGAGGCGCACGACGAGCTGCTGTTCATCACCATCCATCAGGCATACGAGCTGTGGTTCAAGCTGCTGCTGCACGAGCTGGAGGATGCCCGGGACCGGATGCTGGCGGGGGAGGGCTACCTGCCCCGGGTCCGGCTGGAGCGCTGCCACGTGGTGGAGCAGCTGCTGGTGCAGCAGGTGGACGTGATCGACACGATGACGCCGCAGGACTTCCTCGCCTTCCGCACCGTGCTGGCCCCGGCGTCGGGTTTCCAGTCGGCCCAGTTCCGGGAGATCGAGTTCATCTCGGGGCTCAAGGACCCGGCCTTCCTGGACCGGCTGCGCGGGCTGGAGCGGGGCGAGGAGCAGCGGCTGCGGCGCCGGCTGGCCGAGCCGACGCTGTGGGACGGCTACCTGGCGCTGCTCCAGGCGCAAGGCTTCGCGACCGAGCCAGCCGACGCGCTGACCGCCTCCCTGGTCGCGATCGCGCACGACCGGGAGCGCCACGGCGTGCTGTGGGACCTCGCCGAGGCGCTGCTCGCCCACGACCAGGCGTGCGCACTGTGGCGGGCCCGGCACGTGCTGATGGCCGAGCGCCAGATCGGCACCAAGACCGGCACCGGCGGCTCCGCGGGCAGCCCTTACCTGCGGTCGCGGCTCGAGGCGCGGTTCTACCCGGCCCTCTGGCACCTGCGGGCCGTCCTCTGAGCGCGGCGGGCCGGGCGGAGGTGTGATCGCCATCTCATGTCGATAGGTGTGGTTGGACGCGAGGTTCGGACCCGAAGCAACGATCATCCTCCCTCGGGCAGAGATTTTGTCCCTTTTGTGGCGCCGATGGGTGTTGAGCGGCGCAAGATCGTGTCGCGCCGGAAGGGAGGAATGGGGCGACACGCCGGGGAGGGGGATATCGGGCGGTTTGTGCTATCCCGTCACCCAGGCCTTCCCGGGCATGAAACGGACATATTCCTGTCTGATCAGACAGTCGGGACCGGACTGTCCGGCGCGGAATGTGCACTGTGGATGGGCGGATATCCTGGACAGAAGGCTGTTGAAGTGGCAGCGTTGAGTCATGGCAGAGGTAGGAATCAACGCTACCGCAGCAGCCGTGCTCGGTCTGCTGCACGATGGGCCCATGACGGGCGGTCAGCTGATGGCCGCGGCCGAGCGCCGGCTCAGCCCGTACTGGTCGATGACCCGGTCCCAGGTCTACCGCGAACTGCCGGTCCTGGCCGAGCTCGGCTACGTCAAGCTCGGCAAGCCCGGCCCGCGGGCGAGCCAGCCGTACGCGATCACCGCGTCCGGCAAGCGCGCCTTCGCCCGCTGGCTGAACGAGGAACCCGGCCGCGAGCTGGTGCGCAACCCGTACGCGCTGCGCGTCGCGTTCGGATCCACGCACGCGACCAACCAGTTCGACACCTTGCTCAACAGCGCCAACTCGCACCACTCGGAGGCGCTCGCGGAGGCCCGCGAGCAGGCCAAGGAGGCCAAGAAGGAAGGCGACGACTTCACCGCCGCCGGGCTGGAGTTCGCCGTCGCCTACCACAAGGCCGCGCTGAACTGGCTGAAGACGGCCATCGCCAAGTGAGCGCTCGGCGCTAGGCGAGGTGCGGTCGCCCCTCCTCCAGCGCGGAACGCAGCGCGGCCGCGGCGGCAGCCGTCGCGCCCAGCGCGTCCAGTGCGAACAGGCCCGCTCCCACCACCGGCGGCTGTGCGAGCACGGTCAGCCGGGCCCTCGACGAGTGGGCCTTCACCCCCGCGTACACGGCATCTTCCAGCAGCGGATGCCGGGCGCGCAGCACACCACCGCCGAGGACCACGGCATAGGGCGTTCCGCTCAGCCCTAGCCGGTCCGCGGCGACCGTCACCAAGGCCGTGATCTCGGTCGCCTGTCGCGCCACCACGCGCCGGGCGACCTCGTCCTGCTGCCCGGCGACGGCGAACAGCACCTCGCTCAGCTCGATCATCCGGTCCTGGCTCAGGCTGCCCAGGTGCAGCCCGGTGATCACGTCGGCGACCCGGGCCTGCCCGAAGTGCGCGGCGACCGCCGGGGCGAGCGCCGTGGCCGGGCCGCGGCCGTCCTCGGCCCGCGCCGCGTGCCACATCGCCATCGAGGCCAGGTGCAGCCCGCCGCCCCAGTCCCCGGAGATGGGGCCCAGCGCCGGGAACCGGGCGGTGCGCCCGTCCGCGGCGCGGCCCACGCAGTTGATGCCCGCCCCGCACACCACGGCGACCGCGTCGGGGCTGTCCGTGCCCGCCCGCAGCAGCGCGAAGGTGTCGTTGTCGAGCCGGTACGACTCGGCCCAGCCGGTCCCGGCGACGGCCTTGGCCGCCGCGTCGACCTCCTCGGGCAGGTCGAGACCGGACAGGTAGACCTCGGCGCGCTCGATCGGCACGGACCGGGGCATCTCGGCCTGCCGCAGCGCCGCGCCGACCAGCCGGTCCAGCAGCGCGACGGCGGTGTCCAGGCCGATCACCTGTGGGCAGGAGCCGGGCCCGCGCACGTATCCGTGCACCCGGCCCGCCGAGTCGGCGAGCACCACGTCGGTTTTGGAGTTGCCGCCGTCGATCGCCAGGAACAGTTCAGCCGGGCTCATGCCTTCTCCTCGCCGCGGGATCCCGTCACTTCACGCACGCCGCTCACCGGGCCCAGGGCAGGTGCGCGGCGTTGGCGGCCAGCAGGCCGTCCGTGAGCGAGGCAGCGTATTCGTGCTGGCCGACCAGCGGGTGCGCCAGCAGCGCGGCGTAGACGCGGTCGCGCCCGCCGTGCACCGCGGCCCGCACCGCCAGCTCCTCGTACGCCGCGACACCGGCGATCAGGCCGGACAGCTCGGGGCCGACCGGCGCGGCCGCGACCGGTGCCGCGCCGTCGCGGTCCACCCGGGCGCTGACCTCGATCACCGCCTCGTCGGGCAGGAACGGCAGGTGGCCGTCGTTGCGCAGGTTCACCGCGTGCACCGCGCCGTCCCCGGCGACCAGGGAGGTGATCAGCCCGACCGCCGCCTCGGAGTAGAACGCGCCGCCGCGCTGGCCGAGCAGCTCCGGCTTGGTGGTCAGGGCCGGGTCGGCGTACATCGCCAGCAGCTTCTCCTCGATCTCGGCCACCTTCTGGCCGCGGGTGGGCGCGTCGCGCTCCTCGCGCACCACCAGGTCGTGGGAGTAGAAGTAGCGCAGGTAGTAGGACGGGACCGCGCCGAGCAGGGTCAGCACCTCGCGGGGCAGCTGCACCTGGCCGGCCAGCGCGTCCAGGTGCCCGGCGAGCAGCTCGGGCAGCCGGTCGACGCCGTCGACGTACGCGGCGCGCTCCCAGGTGAGGTGGTTCAGCCCGACGTGGTCGAGGGTGACCGCGCCGGGGTCGACGCCGAGCAGCGCGGCGAACCGGCGCTGGAAGCCGATGGCCACATTGCACAGGCCGACCGCGCGGTGGCCCGCGTCGAGCAGCGCCCGGGTGACGATGCCGACCGGGTTGGTGAAGTCGACGATCCAGGCGCCGGGCGCGGCCAGCCGCGCCGCCCGCTCGGCCACGTCCAGCACCACCGGCACCGTGCGCAGCGCCTTGGCCAGCCCGCCCGCGCCGGTGGTCTCCTGCCCCACGCAACCGCACTCCAGCGGGAACGTCTCGTCGCTGATCCGGGCCGCCTGCCCGCCGATCCGCAGCTGCACCACCACCACGGAGGCGTCGGTCAGGCCCGCGTCGAGGTCGGTGGTCCAGGTCAGCGTGCCGGGGTGGCCGTGGTGCGCCAGCAGCCGCCGGGCGTACGGCCCGATCACGTCCAGCCGCGGCCCGGCCGGGTCGATCAGGCACAGCTCGGTGACGTCCAGGCTGCCGGCGAGCCGGGCGAACCCGTCCACCAGCTCGGGGGTGTAGGTGGAACCGCCACCCACGACTGCGATCTTCATCGGTGCTCTCTCTGTCGGTGCTCTCGGTACGTGGAGCCCGCCCGGCGGCGCGGCTGCGGCGGGCTCCTCGGGGGTCACGCGGTGGTCAGGCGGGGGTCAGCGCGTAACGCAGCGAGTCGATCAGGGACTCGCGCACCGAGCGCAGGCCCGCGTCCATGGCGCCGAGCAGCACCGCGTCGTCGGTGAGCGAGGTCACCTCGACCGGGGTGCGCAGCGGGGTGTTGCGGTGGAAGGCCTCGGTGACCAGGTCACGCAGCACCTGCCCGCCGGCCTGGGCCAGCTCCCCGGCCAGCACCACCAGCGGCGGGTCCACCAGCGCGGCGACCACGGCCAGCACCACCGCGATGCGGTCGGCCAGCGCGCTGAGGAAGGCGTCCGCCTCCGGATCGCCCGCCCGGGCCACCGCCTCGGCGATCATCTCCTCGGCGGTGGCCCCGCGGAAGCCGTACGTCGCCGCGAGCGCCGCCACGGCCGGGCCGCCCGCCAGGCCCTGCAGATCCCGGGGCTGGCCGGGGGCGGCCAGCCCGACCGGCACGTAGCCGATCTCGCCGGCCCCGCCGGTGGCGCCGCGCAGCAGCGAGGTGCCGAGGTCGATGGCGCAGCCCAGGCCCGCGCCGAGCCAGAGCAGGGCGAAGCTGCCGGAGCCCGCGGCGACCCCGCGGTGGCGCTCGGCGATGGCGGCCAGGTTGACGTCGTTGTCGGCGTCGACCGTGACGTCCAGCGCCGCGGCCAGCTCGGGGACCAGGCCCGGCCGGCTCCAGCCCGCGACGTCGATGTGCCGGATCGTGCCGGTGCCGGGGTCGTACGAGCCGGGCACGCCGAGTTGCAGGTGGGTGAGCCGCTCGGCCTGGATGCCGGCGCGCTCGCGCAGGTCGGCGATGATCGCGCGCACGGTGGCGACCGGGTCGCCCGCGGCCGGGTCGGCCGGATACTCCGCGCGGGCCAGCACGGCGCCGGTCAGATCGCACAGGGCGGCGTCGAACGGGGCGTGTAGTGTCTCGGACACGTCCCGTACCGAGACGGCCACCACCAGTGCCGCCGCCGGGTTGACCGCGTACACCTCCGCGTTGGGACCCGGCCCGCCGCTGGTGTGGCCGACGACCGTGGCCAGCCCCGCCTCCGTCAGCGTGCGCAGCACGTCGGACGTGGTGGGCTTGGACAGCCCGGTCAGCTCCCGCAGTTCCCCGCGGGTGAGCGTGCCCCGGTCGATGAGCAGCGCCATGGTCGCGCTCTCGTTCATGGCCCGGAGCAGCTTGGACGATCCGGCGAGCCGTGCCACGCGTTCTCCTCCATAATAGGAAAGTAGATTAACTATTGTGGCGGACCGGCCCGGCTGTCAAGTCAGGGTGCCGCCCCGGTAAGTCGGTCGCCGTTACCACTAGTCTGGTTGTGTGACTGCCGACTACGCCGATCAGCTCAAGTCCCTCGACGCGACCATGCGCAACATCGAGACCGTGCTCGACCTGTCCCGGCTGCGCCGCGACAAGGAGCAGCTGGAGCAGGCCGCCTCGGCTCCCGACCTGTGGGACGACCAGGCCAAGGCGCAGGAGGTCACCTCCAGGCTGTCGTATGTCAGCAGCGAGATCAACAAGCTCACGAAGCTGCGCGGACGGATCGACGACGCCGGAGTGCTGCTGGAGCTGGCCGAGGCCGAGGGCGACGCGTCCTCCATGGCGGAGGTGTCGGCCGAGCTGGCCGATCTGGCCAAGGCGATCGACGAGCTGGAGGTGCGCACCCTGCTCTCCGGCGAGTACGACTCCCGCGAGGCGCTGGTCGCCATCCGGGCCGGTGCGGGCGGCGTGGACGCCGCGGACTTCGCCGAGATGCTGCTGCGCATGTACCTGCGCTGGGCCGAGCGGCACGGCTACACGACCGAGGTCTACGACACCTCGTACGCCGAGGAGGCGGGCCTGAAGTCGGCGACCTTCGCGGTGAAGGCGCCGTACGCCTACGGCACGCTGTCGGTCGAGTCCGGCACGCACCGCCTGGTCCGCATCAGCCCGTTCGACAACCAGGGCCGCCGCCAGACCAGCTTCGCGGGCGTCGAGGTGCTGCCGGTGGTGGAGCAGACCGACCACATCGACATCCCTGAGAACGAGATGCGGGTCGACGTCTTCCGCTCCAGCGGCCCCGGCGGCCAGAGCGTCAACACCACCGACTCGGCGGTGCGCATCACGCACATCCCGACCGGCATCGTGGTGTCCTGCCAGAACGAGAAGTCGCAGCTGCAGAACAAGGCGTCCGCGCTGCGGGTGCTCCAGGCGCGCCTCCTGGAGCGCAAGCGCCAGGAGGAGCGGGCCAAGCTGGAGGGCCTGAAGACGGACGCGGCCGGTTCGTGGGGCGACCAGATGCGCTCGTACGTGCTGCACCCGTACCAGATGGTCAAGGATCTGCGCACCGAGTTCGAGACGGGCAACCCGAACGCGGTCTTCGACGGCGAGATCGACAGCTTCGTCGAGGCCGGCATCCGCTGGCGCAAGCAGCAGCAGCTCGAGGCCGCCGCGTAGCCGTCCGGCCGCCGGTCGTGACGCCCTCGCCCCATCCGTGGCGGGGGCGTCGTCCTGTCGGTGGATGGCATCGCCCTGGCGGGTGAGATGACTACTGTCCGTGAAAGTTGATCACGGTGTGGTCACCGAATTTTCTAGGAACATTCGCGGCAATACCGTCATCTCAACCCCTGCGGGCTTGGCGAATCCGCGACACCGCGTAGACTCTCCGCCGTGATTCGACTTGAGCACGTGACCAAGACCTACCCGAAGGCGTCCCGGCCCTCACTGGACGACGTGTCGGTCTCGATCGAGAAGGGCGATTTCGTCTTCTTCATCGGTCCGTCCGGCTCAGGCAAGTCCAGCATCGTCAAGCTGATGCTGCACGAGATCAAGCCCAGCAAGGGCAAGGTCTTCGTGAACAACAAGGAGATCAGCTCGCTGCGGTCGTGGAAGATTCCCAGCTTCCGCCGCTCCATCGGCTGCGTCTTCCAGGACTTCCGCCTGCTGCCGAACAAGACGGCATACGAGAACGTCGCGTTCGCGCTCGAGGTCATCGGCAAGTCCAAGGCGGTCGCCCGCCGGGTCGTGCCCGAGGTGCTGGAGCTGGTCGGCCTGGGTGGCAAGGAGCACCGCTACCCGCACGAGCTCTCCGGTGGCGAGCAGCAGCGTGTCGCGGTGGCGCGCGCGTTCGTGAACCGGCCGCTGATCCTGCTGGCGGACGAGCCCACGGGTAACCTCGACCCCGACACCTCCATCGAGATCATGCGCCTGCTGGACCGGATCAACCGGACCGGCACGACCGTCGTCATGGTCACCCACGACTCGAACATCGTGAACCAGATGCGCCGCCGCGTCATCGAGATCGAGGGCGGCCGGATCGTCCGCGACCAGGCCCGTGGCGTCTACGGCTGAGCCGTAACCGACCCCTGAGCCCCCAAGTCCTGACGACCTGACCGTCTCCCCGGAGGATTCCCCCCGATGCGTGCGAAGTATGTCCTGGCCGAAGTGCTGGTCGGGCTGTGGCGCAACGTCACGATGACCGTAGCCATGATCATCACCATGATCGTGTCACTCTCCATGCTCGGTGCGAGCCTGCTGATGTACCTGCAGGTCAACGAGATGAAGGGGCACTACTACGAGCAGGTCGAGGTCTCGATCTACCTGGACAAGTCGATCAACGACGAGCAGCGGTCCGCGATCAAGTCGCAGCTCGACGCCGACGACAAGGTGAAGAGCGTCATCTACGAGACCCAGGAGATGGCGTACGAGAACTTCAAGAACCAGTTCCGGGACGCCCCCGACCTGGTCAGCGCCATCGGCCCGACCGAGCTGCCCGAGTCGTTCCGGGTCGCGCTGAAGGACCCGCAGCAGTTCGAGCAGATCCGCGGCGCGTACGCCGACCTCGAGGGCGTCGACACCGTCGTGGACCAGCAGAAGCTGCTCCAGAAGATCTTCGACATCCTCGGCTCGGTGCAGAACCTGTCGCTGGTCGTCGCCGGCGCCATGGGCATCGCCGCGCTGCTGCTGGTCGCCAACACCATCCAGGTCGCGGCGTACAGCAAGCGCCGCGAGGTCGCGGTCATGAAGCTGGTCGGCGCGTCGAACTGGTTCATCCAGGCGCCGTTCGTGCTGGAGGCGGTCTTCGCCGCGCTGCTCGGCTCGATCCTGGCGTGGGTGATGCTGGTCATCGGCAAGGTCGTGCTGATCGACCAGAAGCTGGCCGCGCTGACGGACCTGCTGCTGCCGGTCAGCTGGGGCAACGTCAACCTGATGCTGCCGGTGCTGGCGGGTATCGGCTCGCTGGTCGCGGCCGTCACCGGCTGGATCACGCTGCGCTTCTACATCCGCGTCTAGTCGCGGCACCCCGTGCGCGACGGCCCGTCCCTGCTCAGGGGCGGGCCGTCACTTTTCTGCGCCGATCATGGTTGATGTCGGGTTTGGGTAGAATAAGGCTGTATGTCGGCAGTAGGGTGATCGGGACAGGCGAGCCGCAGGAGGTCCCGTGCGCCGGCAACTCGTACACCTGGTGGTGGTCCTGCTGACCGTGCTCGCGGCCGGCCTGCCCGCACAGGCCGCGCCCGACGACGTCAAGCAGGACAAGAAGCGCATCGACGCCGAGCTGGCCAAGACCGGCGCGCTGCTGGAAGCCGTCTCGGCGAAGGCCCGCACGGCCGCCGCCGAGCTGTCCCAGGCCGAGCAGGCCATGCCCGCCGCGCAGCAGCGCATCGTCACGACCCGGGCCGCCGTCACCGTCGCCGAGACCAAGGCCGCCACCGCCCAGCGCCGCGCCGACAAGGCCACCGCCGCCTGGGCCGTCACCGACCAGCGCTACCAGGCCGCCGTACGCCAGGTCGCCGAGGGACGCGAGCGGATGGCCCGCTTCGCCGTCGCCACCCTGCACGGGGCCGGGCTCGCCGAGCTCAACACGCTGCTGGCCGCCACCCGGCCCAAGGAGCTGCTCGACCGCAGCAGCTACATCAGCCAGCTCGGCCAGATCCGCCGCCAGGCCATCGACGGCTACGTCACCGCCCGCCGCGAGGCCAAGGAGGTGACCAGCGCGGCCGAGCTGATCCGGCGCGAGGCCGACGACGCGGCCCGCGCCGCCCGCGCCGCGCTGCTCGCCGCCGAGCAGGCCCGCAAGGACGCCGAGCGGGCACAGCGGGATCTCGTCGCGCTCACCGAGCGCCGGGAGAAGGCGCTGGCCGCGGCGCGCGAGGAGAAGGAGGACGTCAAGCGCCGCTATGCGGAGGTCAAGGAGCAGAGCGAGCGCATCGCGCAGGAGCTGCGAGTCTGGGAGGAGCAGTACGGCAAGTGGGTGCCGGTGCTGCGGCCCGGAGCCAAGTTCCTGATGCCGACCAAGGGCTGGAAGTCCAGCGACTTCGGCAACCGCTTCGACCCCTACTACGGGGTGTGGCAGCTGCACGCCGGGGTCGACATCGCGGCCGGCGGCGGCCAGCCGATCTACGCGGCGGCCGGCGGCACCGTCAGCAGCGCCGGCTGGCTCGGCGGGTACGGCAACTACACGTGCGTCACGCACGGCCGCTCCGGCGGCAAGGTGATCTCCACCTGCTACGCCCACCAGTCCAAGATCCTGGTGAAGAACGGCGACAAGGTGCGCGGCGGCCAGCTCATCGGCCGGGTCGGCACCACCGGCGCCTCCACCGGCTACCACCTGCACTTCGAGGTCCGCCGCAACGGCACCCCCGTCCAGCCCCTGGACTGGCTGCCGGGCTGCCTCTGTTAGACCCGCGACGTCTATCTCGATCGCGATGCGGGACCCGGGGTCGGTAGCATTGTCGGGTTCGGTGATCGAGGAGAGGAGGGCCGTCATGCCGCGGGAGAAGGGGCGCAAGGTCATCGCGTCCAACCGCAAGGCGTACCACGACTACACCATCCTCGAGACGTTCGAGGCCGGCATCGCCCTGATGGGCACCGAGGTGAAGTCGCTGCGCGCGGGGCGCGCGTCGCTGGTCGACGCGTTCGGCCAGGAGCGCGACGGCGAGATCTACCTGCACCAGCTGCACATCCCGGAGTACGCCATGGGCACGTGGACCAACCACGCCCCGCGGCGCACCCGCAAGCTGCTGCTCAAGCACAAGGAGATCGTGCAGCTGCTCACCAAGACCCGCGAGGGCGGACTGACCATGGTGCCGCTGTCCATGTACTTCAAGGACGGCTGGGCCAAGGTCGAGCTGGGGCTGGCCAAGGGCAAGAAGACCTACGACAAGCGGCAGGACATCGCCAAGCGTGACTCGGACCGCGAGATCCAGCGTGAGCTGGGCCGCCGCGCGAAGGGGATCCGCTGACGGGCGTCCGCCCGGCCGGTTGCAGTCGGATGGCCGATCGCGCACGGGTGACCCGTGCCGGTAGCCTCGCCGAACGTGAGCAAGCATCGGCTTCGTGAGGACGACGAGACCACCCTGCTGCCCCGTGCGGTCGAGGAGCCGGCGGTCGAGGAGCCGGGGGTCGAGGACGACCCGCAGCGGCCCTCCCGGCGCGCGCCGGTCGTGATCGCGATCGTGACCACCGGGCTGCTGCTGTCCGGCGCGGCGGCGTGGGCGCTGGCCAAGCCCGCCCCGACCAAGCCGACGGTGGCCCTGCCCGACGTCCTGGCGTCGACGCCGGGCGCCGGGTTCGTGGACGGCTTCGGGGTGGTCACGCCGAGCCCGACCCAGCTCGCCTCGGTTGCCCCGGCCCAGCCGCCGGCGAGTCCCACGGCCACGTCCGGCGCGTCGCCCCTGGCCAGCCCCAGCGTGGCCGCGCCGAGTCCGTCGCGTGCCACCGTCGGCGCGCCGCCCCCGGGCGCACCGCCGCCGGGAGGATCCTCGGTCGCCGCGGTGTACGACGCCGACACCTGGCCGGGCGGCTACGTGGTCAGCGTGCAGGTGCGCAACACGGGCAGCGAGCCGCTGCAGTGGACGGTGCGGATCCAGCTGCCGGCGGGCACGACCGTGAGCGGCGACTGGGAGGCCGACCGTGCCACGCAGGACGGCGGGTGGGTGTTCACCCCGGACCGGGGACCGCTCGCGCCGGGCGCGACGTACGTCTTCGGGTTCATCGGCCAGCGCGGCTCGAGCGCTGATTTCACGGTGACCTGCACGGTGAACGGGACGGCATGCCAGGCCGCCTGACAGGAGCCTTAAACCGGCCCTAAAGCCAGCGGCGCATCGGCCACAACCGCTCTATATTCGGGCCGTGACCGTGCTGCGGCTCGAGGTGACGCTCCCGTTCCCGGTGGAGCTGGTCTGGCAGGCGCTGACGGACCAGCAGCTGCTCACCGAGTGGTTCCTGCGGACCGATCTGCGGCCCGAGCCGGGTGGTGTCTTCCGCGCGTTCCCCACGCCCGGCATCCCCGGGTTCACGGTGCCGTTCGAGATGGACGTGATCGAGGCGGTCCGGCCGGCTCGGCTCGTCCTGCGCTGGCGCGGCGAGGAGCTGCACTCCGATGTGGTCTGGGAGCTGGCGGCCGACGGCACGGGCTGCCTGCTGCGGGTGAGCCAGACGGGTTTCCTCGGCATCGCGGGCGACGAGCGCCGCGCCGAGTTGCGGCAGGCGTACGAGCTGATGTTCGAGCAGCGGCTGCCCGAGCTGCTGGAGTGGCTGGACGAGGTACAGCCGGCACCGCCGGTGTCGGTGCCGGTCGGGCCGCCCGTCTTCGCGCCGGGCCGCGAGCCGGAGCCGTTCGAGGATCCGTCCCCGAGGCACGGCCTGCTGCGCCGCCTCGGCGGCATGCCGGGGGACCGCCGCCTGCGCCTGCTCTCCGTCGGGGGCGCGATGGTGCTCACCGTGCTGGCCGTCACCGCGCTGACCACCCTGCTGCTGCGTACGCCCGGCCCGTCGGCCGGGGCGCCGGGTCGTGGTCCCGGCGGTGGGGTGCAGGCGGGCGATCCGGCCGTGTCCACGTCGTCCGCGGCACCGGCGTCACCCATGGCTTCGGTGTCGCCCACGCCCCCGGCGGGGGTCCCGGTGCCGTCCGCGAGCGCCCTGCCGCCGCCCAGCGCCCTGCCGTCGCCCGCCACCGGGACCGGTGAGACCGGGGTGAAGACGGTCCCCGGCCTGTCGGTCTCCTACCGGACGGTGGAGTCGTTCACCGGCGGCTACATCGGCGAGATCACCATCCGGCCGGGTCCGGGCGGGCTGACGGGCTGGACCGCCACCGTGGACCTCCCGGCGGAGGCGCGGGTCACCAGCGCCTGGGACCGGATCGACTTCCGGCAGGGCGGCGGGCGGGTCACGTTCATCCCGCAGCAGGTGCACCGCAGGCTCCCGGCGGACCAGGACTTCACGTTCGCGTTCCAGGTCGGGGACCAGTCCGGGGCGACCCGGCCCGAAGGCTGTGCGGTGAACGGCACGCCCTGCTCCTGACGGGCAGCCGACACCCGTCCGGTGTGCATGGTCGAATTCGGGGCTGCCGCCGCCGTCGCGCCGACCCTATAGTCGGTCCGTGACCGAGCTGCGACTCGACGTCGATCTTCCCCATCCCCGCGCTCGGGTTTGGCGCGCGCTCACCGAGCAGCGGCTGCTGCGCGAGTGGTTCGTGCCGACGGATCTCGCCCCGCATCCGGGGGAGACGTTCCGCGCGTTCCCGCCGCCCGGGCTGGCCGGGCTGGCCACGCCGTTCGACCTCGACGTGGTGGAGGTGACGGCGCAGCGGCGCATGGCGATGCACTGGCGCGACGACCACACCCACACCGAGGTGACCTGGGAGCTGGCCGATCACGAGCAGGGCACCCGGCTGACCCTGCTGCAGGCGGGCTTCTTCGGGGTGGACGGCACCCGGCGCCGCCGGGAGCTGCGCCGGTCATACCAGTTCATGTTCGGCGAGCAGCTGCCGCTGACCCTGGACCGGCTGGCCACCGGCGAGGTGGATCTGGGCGGCGTGGTGGCCGACCTGCACACGGCCATCCCGCGGCGGCGCGAGGCGGTCCCGCTCGACGAGCCGCCGGCGGCGGCCGAGGGCGGCTCCCGGCGGATGCGGCTGCTCTCGCTGGCCGGTGCCGTGGTGCTGGTGGTGCTGGTGAGCACGGCCGCCGCGGTCATGATCGGCGGCGGCGCGGACCCCGGGCCGGACACCGAGGCCGCGCACGGCCTCGACTCCGGCGTGCAGGCGGCGGCGACCGTGCCCGCCGCGACCGGATCGGGTACGCCGCAGCCGGGCCTCTCCGGCGGGACGGCCTCGCCGGGTGCCACGCCGCTGGTGAGCGGCACGCCGCTGCCGGAGGCGACCGGGTCGGCCGGGGCGGGGGCGCCGCTGGCCGCGTCGTACAAGACGGTCGCGCTGCTCGGCCTGGGCGGCTTCGACACCGAGGTGACCGTGCGCAACGCGGGCGCCGCCGCCGTGGACCGCTGGACCGTGGTGCTGACCATGCCGGCCGTCAAGACCGTGGAGAACCGCTCCCCGGCGGTGGTCGGCATGGCGCAGTCGGGCGCCGAGGTCACCGTCACACCGCTGGCGTCCCTGGCCGCGGACGGCTCGGTGACCTTCACCATCCGCTTCCCGGCGCTGCTGGCGCTGGGCCAGTCGATCACCGCGTGCACCGTCGACGGGATCGCCTGTACGGGGCGTTGACCGATACCGGAATGACTTCGCCGCGCCCGAGCGTTACTCTTTATGAGCGCGGTGATCGCCACCGCGAGTGCGTTCGCGCACGACGAGGGGGTGACAGGTTTCGACATCGTACGTTGAGGCAGGAGAAGCGAGCCGAGGAAGCCGACGTTGTCTCGATAATCATCGTCGGAAAACCATAAGCGCCAACACTTACGTGAAGCGCGACCTCGCTCTCGCCGCCTGAGGCGAGTAGCAGGTCTGTCGGTCTGGGAGTGCCTACGGCCCATGTACCGGCATCAGTTAGTAGGCTGGCCGATTCAGTCCCGTCGCGGGGCTGCTGAGGCGAGATCAATCGCGACTGGGCCCGTCACACCGTCTCGCTCACGTGATCGGTGGGGCCGAGTAGAGGCATAGTGAGCTGCGCTCGGAGAAGCCCTGGCAATGCGGCGATGGACCCGGGTTCGATTCCCGGCACCTCCACCTACCGAAGGCCCCGATCCCGACCTGGGATCGGGGCCTTCGTCATGACCAGGCCTTTCCTGCCTCGGTGACCGACTGAACGACCGTTCAAACCTGGGCGAAACTATGGACATCGGACCCCGGCGGCGTGACCATCGAACGCAAGGACGTTTCGCGGTCCCGGGGGTGACGTATGGCCACCGATCCAATGGACGAGTTGTCGAACACCGTGCTCGGCCCCGCCGGCCGACTCGGCGACGTGATCGCCGACGCGCCACGGCTGACACACCGCGTGCAGGCGCTGGAGTCCGACCGGCGGGCGCTGCTCGACGCGGTGACCTCCCGCCCGGCGGACCGGCACAGCGAGGAGGCGCTGGCGCGCAAGCTGTCCGCCTACCGCCAGCGCAGCGCCGACGTCCTCTACCAGGCGTACGGCGTCGACCTCGGCGGGGAAACCTGAGCCCCGCGCGCCGCGTCTGACCGGCATGGCTTCCGCATCCGGTCCCTCGCGGCGTGCCGCGACGGCTACCCCCATCCGCCGGCTCCTGCTGCTGGCGCTGCTGCCCGCCCTGCTCGCCACGGGCTGCGGCCGGCCCGCCGGTGACGCCGCGGGCCCCGGCGCCACCACCGCACCCGCCGCCGCGGCCGCCGCCTTCGAGCGCCGCGCCGCCCAGGTCGCGCAGCAGTGGCGCGACTCCGGCCTCACCACCGCCTGGCGCGAGGGCTTCGTGCCGCTGGCGCCGCTCACCATCGAGCCCGAACGGGGCTACCCCGACGACACGACGAAGATCGCCGCCTCCGCCGGGTGGTACCGGCTGAGCACCACACTGCCGAAGCAGGCCGGGAACGGCACGATCGCCTTCCCTGACGGCAGCGACCTCCCGGTGCCGGTGGTCAGCGCGGACGCGGCGTACCGGGCGCTCGCCCACGGCGGGCAGCCGCAGTGCGACCCCGCGCCCGCGCCAAGCTCCACCACCGGCACCGACGGGTCGGTCTCCGCGCCGGCCGGTCCGTGCGGCGTGCTGACCGTCACAGGGGTGAAGCTCGGCACGGCCCAGCTGCGCACCAGCCGAGGTCTGGCCACGGTGCCCGCATGGATCTTCACGGTCAAGGAGCTGCCCGATCCGATGGTGCGCGTGGCGGTGGCGCCGGAGGCGGTCCGGCCGCTGCCCGAGCTGCCCGTGTCGCCGGTGCCGCAGGAGCAGGACTTCCTGCTGGTGGCGACGCAGACGCTGGACCGGGTCGAGGAGCGGACCGTCGCCTACCGGGTCGGCGTCGGCGCCTGCGACAAGGACATCGCGCCGCTGGTCTGGGAGTCGGCCGACGTGGTCGTCATCGGCGGCAGCGCCAGCCCTCCGGACGGCGACCGCGCCTGCGTGGCGATGCTGAAGTTCGCCCCCGTCGAGGTGACCCTGACCGGCCCGCTTGCCGACCGCGTCATCCTCGACGCGGTCACCGGCCAGCCCGTCACCAAGACCATGCCCTGACCCGCCACCCCTGGTGGTGAAGATCGCGGTCTCGTGTCGCGATGTGGGGTCGCGGTGGTGAAGATCGCGGTCTCGTGTCGGAAGCTCTGGTCAGAGCGCAGATCTTGACACGAGACAGCGATCTTGACGGCGGGGGCGCTGGTCAGTGGGTGTGGTGGTAGGTGGTGAGCCAGGTGGCCAGGGTGCGGGCGCAGGCGTCGACGGACTGGGCCCAGCTTTGGAAGGCGGTGTCGTCGGCCTCGTCGCTGACGTGCTTGATCATGCGGACGGGCACGCCGTGCTCGGCGGCCGCCGCCGCGACCGCGTACCCCTCCATGTCCACCAGCCCGGCGTGCTCGGCCAGGGCGGCGCGCAGCGCGGGGTCGGAGACGAAGACGTCGCCGGTGGCCAGCACCGGACCGGACCCGGCCAGATCCAGGGGCGCGCCGAAGGTGCGGCCGGTCAGCGCCTGGATCGTCGCCGAGTCGAAGTCGTGCTGGATCACCCGGCTGATCTCGTGCGTGCCGGCCAGCCCCGGGCGCAGCGCCCCGGCCGTGCCCAGGTTCAGGATCTCGCGCGGCAGCGGGCCTGCCGCCAGCACCCGGGTCACCGCGAGCGCCGCGTGCACCTTGCCCACGCCGGTCAGCAGCACCGGGTGATCCGTGCGCAGATGCGCCGCCTCCTCCGGCAGCGCCACGACGATCAGCGGCCGGTCGGGGGTCACGGTGCCGGTGAGTTTCATGCCGGGAAGTGTAGGCGGCGTGTCGGGTTGGTCTCAGACCGTGCGGCGCAAGCAGGTCAGCGCGGTCGGGTTCACCGAGACGGGGAACTTTGGCGCAGTTGCCGCGCGGAGACCCTGACCGTGCCGCCTCCGGACGGATAGGGTGCCAGACATGGCGTCGGGAGAGCCGCACATAACGCGGCACGACAAGGCGGGGAAGGGCACGGGGCGGGACGCGGTGGAGTCACTGACCGGGCACCTGCTGGTTGCCCTGCCCTCGCTGCGAGACCCCAATTTCGAACGTACGGTCGTCTTCGTCCTGGCCCACGAGGCGGACGGGGCGCTCGGGGTGGTGCTGAACAGGCCCACCGAGGCGGTGGTCGGGGACATCCTGCCCGGCTGGGAGCCGCTGCTGCGGGAGCCCGGAGTGCTGTTCGAGGGCGGCCCGGTCGGCACCGACTCGGCGATCTGCGTGGCCCGTGCCCGCGCGGGCGTGGCCGGGTTCGTCGGCTTCAGCCGGGTGATGGGCCAGATCGGCACCGTGGACCTCAGCCGTGATCCGGCCCGCATCGGCCAGCGGCTGGAGTGCGTGCGGGTCTACCACGGCTACGCCGGCTGGGGCGCCGGGCAGCTGGAGCAGGAGATCGAGGAGAACGCCTGGCTGGTGTTCGAGGCCCTGCCCAGCGACCCGTTCCGCACCCAGCCCGAGGAGCTGTGGTCCCTGGTCCTGCGCCGCCAGGGCGGCATGACCGCCGCCGTGGCCAACTACCCCCCGGACGTCTCCCTCAACTGACCCGTCCACCTCCTGGTCGATCATGAACTCAAGTTCATGATCGACCGGCGTGGCGGGTGCACAACCTCCTGGTCAACTCGCCGGGATACCCGTTTTTGCGAGGGGCCCGGGGCCGTGTACTATTTCGCAGGTGCCCGGGACACGGAAACGTCAAACGGGGACTTACCAGTAACAAGGGGCCGTGGCGCAGCTGGTAGCGCACCACACTGGCAGTGTGGGGGTCAGGGGTTCGAGTCCCCTCGGCTCCACCGAAGAAACGCCCAGGTCAACGACCTGGGCGTTTCGCTTTGTCCGGAGCTCGACCGCTCCGGCGCTGAAGATCGCTGTCTCGTGTCAGAACCTGCGGTGGGGCCACACTTTCTGACACGAACCCGCGATCAGGTGCGGCGGCCAGGGGCGGGGCCGCCGCGGCCGGCACACGTCAGTGCGAGATGGTCAGGTTGACCCGGGACACGATGCTCTTGACCTCGCCGCGCCCGTTCAGGCAGTTGATGAGGTCGACGCCGGATCCGACGAACACCTGGTTGACGTTGCTGCCCAGGAAGAGGCCGGCGGTCACGGTGCCGTTGAAGGTCACCACGAGGCTGGAGCCGGACAGCGACGCCGTGCGCACGGCGCTGACCGTGGTGGTCTGGCCGGTGTTCCAGGTGATGGTGAAGTTGACGTTCAGCGTGCCGAGGACCATGGTGCAGTCGTCGAACATCGTGATCGTCTTGCTCTCCTTGCCGGCGACCAGGTTGGGCCAGCGCGGCGCCCGGCAGGGCTCGTACTTGGTGGCGCGAGACACGACCGTGAGCTGGTTCACCAGCGTCAGCGGCGGGCTGAACGTGATGACGTTGGTGCTGTTGGGCGACGTGCAGGTGACGTCGATGACCGCGGCTTCGGCGGGGGCGGCCGCGATGAGGGTGCCGCCGATCGCCAGGATGGCGGTGACGGCGGCGCGGGCGAGTCGGACCACGAGGGCCTCCGGTGTCGGGGACGGACGGGGACGGAGATCACCGAATGTGACTCTTCGGCGATCGCCGATATACTAAGCGTGGCCATAGATCGATAGAGTGTCAGATATCAATGTCCGCCCCGGGCTTGAAACAATCTATTAACATCGATACATTGTGAGCTTCTGGCACAGCTCACGGGCTCGCTGGTGGGGCCGAGCACGCGGCGGCGCGAGGTCGGGGAGCACCCTCCCCGACCCCGCGCCGCCGCCGTACGGGCCCGCCCGTTCAGTTCAGGTGCACCGGATGCAGCCACTCCAGCACGCGCATCGCCGACATGCCCAGCCCGGACGGCAGCGGCACCGCCGGCGCGTGCGGCAGGCCCAGGCCGGGGCTGCGCTGCGCCAGCGAGGCGGCCGAGTAGCGCACGCACTGCTGGTGCCAGCGCAGGATGCCCGACATCCAGTCCTTCAGGTGGTCCGCGTACGCGCCGAGCTGCCCGCGCATCTCGTCGTCCAGGCCAAGCTGTCGGCACATCGCGGGCAGCTCGACCGCGACGGTGTGCTCGAACTGCCGCATGCGCTCGGTCATCAGCTTCGCGACCACGTCCCGGGCGGCGAGCCGGTCGCAGCCGAGGAACCGTTCCACCACGAACACCATGTTGTGGATCTCGTCCTCGTACTCGATCTCCTTCTGGTACGAGAACACGTCGTTGGTGAAGCAGGCGTAGTCCTGCGCGGCGTGCTCCAGCTGCTGCATCACCCGGTGCTCGTACACCTCGTCGGGCACCTGCCCGGCGTGGGCGAGCCGGGCCAGGCCCATGGTCAGGTCCGAGCCGAAGGTGGCCCGGCGCATCTCCACGTAGTCCACCGGATCGGGCACCCGGTTCTGGATCTGATTGGCCAGCTCCCACAGCCACGACGCGGTCATGTCCTCGACCGCCTTACGGAAACGGGCCCGCGCGGCCGGCGCCATCGGCCCCGCCGTGCGCCGCCACAGGTCCGCCAGGCCCCGTTCCAGCGGGTTCAGCGGCTCCGGCAGCGCCGTGCCGTCCAGGGGCAGGAACAGCGACAGCCGGGCGTTCTGTGCCTTCGCGCCGAGGAAGTCGCGGCCGCGGCCGTACTGCACCGGGAACAGGTCGTCGCCGTAGGTGCCCCAGGCGAGCCAGTCCGACGACAGCTCGACCTGCTCCGGCGTGCCGTGGGCGTGGATCATCGCGGCGCAGTGGGCGAAGTCGAAGCCGGCCAGCGCGCGCTCGTCCCACAGCCCGTGCACGCCGGTGCCGGGCACCGGATCGAAGAAGCCCATCGCCCGGCCCCAGGCCACCACGTGCCGCCGCGCGCGGGCCAGGTGCGGGCTGGCGTGCGGCCGGTACGGCATGTGGAAAGCGGGCAGCGGCAGGTGGCCGGAGCGCCGCGCCAGCGGCACGTGCGCGTACTGGCCGAGCAGCGTCGCCACCCCCGGGGCCAGCGGCCCGGTCCCGGCCCGCTCCTCGATCTTCTGGTAGCGGCTGGACCGGGCGTGCCACTCGTGCCCGCCGGCCTGCCAGTCCTGCAGGCCCTTGGCGTACAGGCTCACCGCGAGCTGCTCCGGCGGGGTGGCCGCGTGCTCGGCGAACATCAGCGGCAGCTCGGTCAGCACCGTGTTCTCGAACTGGTGCAGCCGCGAGGTGAGCAGCTCGCCGACCAGGTCCGCGGCGCGCTGCGGCGGCACCTCCAGGAAGCGCTCCAGCACCAGCACCGCGTTGGAGTTCTCGCCCTCCTGGGCCACCTCACGCTGGTACGAGAACAGGTCGTTGCGCAGGTGCACCGCGTCGGAGAAGGTGTCGCGCAGCACCCGCAGCGGGCGCCGCCCGGCCAGCCGGTCCGGCAGCTCGGCGCCGCAGGCGTACTCGACAAGGTTGGCCGACCAGGGGGCGCCGCCCACCCGCCGCCGCATCTCGATGTACTCGATCGGGTTGGCGACCCGGTGCCGGGAGATGTTCTCCAGCTCCCACATGGACTCGACCATGAGGTTGTGGGTGCTGGTGACGAAGCGCCGCCGCCAGCCGTCGGACATGTGCGGGACGGTGCGCGCCCACAGGTCGGCCAGTCCCGCCTCGGCCGGGTTGCCCGGCTCGGGCGGTGTCTGCCCCGGCTCGGTCATGAACAGTTCCAGCCGGTCCAGGTACTCCTGCGCCCCCGTGAGGTCGCGGTCGTACTTGAAGGACTCGAGGAAGTGGTCGTCGAAGAAGAAGACCCACACGTACCAGTCGGTGACCAGGTCCAGCGTCGGGGAGTCGCAGTCGGGATGGGTGTACGCGCACATCAGCGCGTAGTCGTGCTTGCTCAGTTTCTCCTGGTCCCACACCGGTTCCCCGGACGGGCCGGGGGCGTCGAGCATGCCCATGGCGCGGGCCCACTCGTTGGAGTGGTCCCGGGCGTGCTGCTCGTGCGGATTGAGCCGAGCCGGGTGGGGCAGGTAGAAATCGGGCAGGGTGAACGCTTGCATCACCGTCTCCTGACGTGTTACCTGGCGATGACGTGCAGTTTCGTGGTGCCGCGGCTGCTGACGACGGTACAGCGATTCGCCCGTTTTGAGTAGATTGCAGAAATCATCCTGATCGGTTATGCGGTGCCGGCTCGGCTACCGTGCCGCGTGTGGACAGACACATCGCGTTCGGACGCGTACACAACTTCCGGGACCTGGGCGGCTATCGCGGGCACGAGGGCAGGACCGTGCGGTGGGGGCGGCTCTACCGGTCCGACGCATTGTCGAAGATGGACGACGCCGACTGGGCGCGCTTCGCCGAGCTGGGCGTGCGCACCGTGATCGACCTGCGCTACCCGTGGGAGATCGAACGCGCCGGGCGGGTACGCGAGCACGCCGAGCTGGCGTACCACAACCTCAGCATCGAGCACCGGCCGTACCGGCAGGCCAGTCAGGACGCCGACCTGCCCATCGGGCCGTTCCTGGCGGAGAAGTACGCCGAGGTGGCCGAGGACGGGGTGGCCGAGCTGCGCCAGGCGCTCGACGTGATCGTCGCCGACGAGAACGCGCCGGTGGTGTTCCACTGCGCCTCCGGCAAGGACCGCACCGGCCTGATCGCCGCGCTGGTGCTGGCCCTGCTGGACGTGCCCGAGGACGTCATCGTGGCCGACTACGCGCTGACCGAGCTGGCCAGCGAGCGCCTGGTCGCCGACTGGATCGCCCGCGACGGAAGCCCGCCGAACTGGCGCGGCTACGGCCGCGCCCCCGCCGAGGTGATGACCCTGTTCCTGGCCTGGGTCAACGACAACTACGGCTCGCTGCGCGGCTACGCCGAACAGCGCCTCGACATCGACGAGCCCTACGTCGCGGCACTCCGCGCCACCCTCCTCACCCCGTGACTCGCCGCCGCGCCCAAGATCGCGTCGATCTTGCGTGAACTGTTAGGGATACGCCCGGAAGGGGCGTGTCATCCCCACAGTTCACGCAAGATCGACGCGGTAGAGGTCGGGCGGGGTCAGGGGGTGAGGAGTTTGCGGACCTGGTCGGGGCCGACGGCGAGGAGGAGGGTGGGGAGGCGGGGGCCGGTGTCGCGGCCGACCAGGAGGTGGTAGAGGAGGGCGAAGAACTCGCGCTGGGCGACCTTGAGCTCGGGGGTGGGCTTGACGTCCATGGGGAGGCCGAGGCGCTGCTTGGGGACGCCGTAGACGAGGGTGGTCAGGCCCTCCAGGGACCAGTGGTCGTCGAGGCCGGACAGGAGCAGGTGGAGGCTCTCGCGCTCGGTGTCGTCGAGCTTGGCGAGCAGGGTGGCGTCGGGCTCGGCGTTGACGCGGGTGCGCTGGTCGGCGGGGACCTGGGTGGTGATCCAGTGCTGGGCGCGGTCCAGGCGGGGGCGGGTCTCGTCGAGCGAGGCGACCGGGTCGGCCGGGTCGAGGTCGCGCAGGATGCGCAGGGTCTGCTCCGGGTCGCCGGTGGTGATGTCGACGATCGAGGCGAGCGTCCGGTACGGCAGCGGGTGCGGCGTCACCGGCAGCGGGCCGGCGGCGGTGCCCACGGCGCGGCTGTACGCGGCGGCGTCGGCCGGGTTCGCGGCGTCCTCGGCGACCTTGCGGCCGAGGGTGTCCCACTCGTCGTACAGGCGCTGGATCTCCTGGTCGAAGGCGATCTTGAAGGCCTGGTTGGGGCGGCGGCGGGCGTAGAGCCAGCGCAGCAGCGGCGGCTCCATGATCTGCAGCGCGTCGGCGGGCGTCGGCACGCCGCCCCGTGAGCTGCTCATCTTCGCCATGCCGGAGATGCCGACGAAGGCGTACATCGGGCCGATGGGCTGCTGCCCGCCGAAGACCTCACCCACGAGCTGCCCGCCGACCTGGAACGACGAGCCGGGGGAGGAGTGGTCGACGCCGCTCGGCTCGAACACCACGCCCTCGTACGCCCAGCGCATCGGCCAGTCGACCTTCCACACCAGCTTGCCGCGGTCGTGCTCGGACAGCCGGATCGTCTCGGTGTGCCCGCACTGGCAGGTGTAGACCAGCTCGGTCGTGTCGTCGTCGTAGGACACCACCGTGGTCAGGTCGCGCTCGCAGACCGAGCAGTACGGCTTGTACGGGTAGTAGCCCGCTGCGCCGGTGCCGTCGTCCTCGCTCGCCGCGCCGGAGCCCTCGGCGGCCTCCTGCGCCGCCGCGGCCTCCTCCTCGTCCAGCTTGCCCTGCTGCGGGGCGCCCGCCGTGCGGCCCTTGGTGCGGTAACGGTCCAGCACCGCGTCGATCTTGTTGCGCTCGCGCATGGCCAGCAGGATCTGCTCGCGGTACGCGCCGGAGGTGTACATCTGCGTCTGGCTGATGCCGCGGTACTCGACGCCCAGCTGCGCCAGCGACTCGATCATCGCGGCCTTGAAGTGCTCCGCCCAGTTCGGGTACGCGCTGCCGGCCGGGGCCGGGACCGAGGTCAGCGGCTTGCCGATGTGCGCGGCCCAGGACTCGTCCACCCCCGCGACGCCGACCGGCACCTTGCGGTAGCGGTCGTAGTCGTCCCAGCTGATGATGTGCACGACCTCGTGCCCGCGCCGCCGGACCTCGTCGGCGACCAGGTGCGGGGTCATCACCTCGCGCAGGTTGCCCAGGTGGATCGGGCCGGACGGGCTCAGTCCCGACGCGCAGACGATCGGTTTGCCCGGAGCGCGACGCTCTGCCTCGGCGATGACCTCGTCAGCGAAGCGGGAGACCCAGTCGGCCTCCGGGTTTGCGGCCACGATCGGCACGTCCTTCCATGAGAAAGCGAACGCCCCCATTCTCCCGGATCGCCCAACCCACTTTCACGACGCCCCTCCCCGCCCTCGCCCCACCCCCACCCCAACCGCGCCCCAACCGCGCCCCGGCCCGTGGCGCGGGCCCCAAGATCGCCCGACTTGCCTGGCACATGGGCGTATCTTGGCCGCGGTTTCCCCCACTTGCCAGGCAAGTCCGATGACCTTGGCCACGGGACGCGCCTCGGGCGGCGGCGGGGTGGGTGGGGTGGGGTTAGACGAGGGCGTGGGAGGGGAGGACTACGGAGGCGGCGATGCCGCGTTCCAGGGACTCCAGCTCTACGCGGATCTCGTGGCGCTGGGCGAGGCGGCTGACCACCTCGATGCCCATCTGGCGCACCGTCGCCGCGGTGATGGGGCTGGGCTGCGCCAGGCGCTGGTTCAGCTCGCGCAGCCGCTGCGCGCCCATGCCGATGCCCCGGTCCTCCACCAGCAGCACCGCCCGGTCGGCCACCTTGCGGGCCTCCACCAGGATCGCGCTGTCCGGCGGGGAGAACGCGGCCGCGTTGTCGAACAGCTCGGCCAGCAGATGCACCAGGTCGTTCACGACCGGCGCGGCCACCAGCAGGCTCTCGTCGATCACGCCGAACTCGACCCGGCGGTAGTCCTCGACCTCGGAGCGGGCGCCGTGCAGCACCTCGACCAGGGTGACCGGGTCGCGCCGGATCCGGGCCGACTCGCCGCCCGCGAGCACCAGCAGGCTCTCGTCGTTGCGCCGCATCCGGATGGCGAGGAAGTCCAGCTCGAAGACGTCTTTCATGCGGTCGGCGTCCGGCTCGACCTGCTCCATCCGGTCCAGGCAGCTGATCAGCCGGTCCACCATCGCCTGCGAGCGCCGCGACAGGTGGAACAGCATGTCGATCGTCTCGTCCTCGCCCGGGGAAGGGCTGGGTGAGCTGACCATGGCGACCACTTCCTGAACCCGGCTTCCTGTGACCTGGCTTACGGCCCATCACATATACCAGCAGCGGACGCCTCTGGCGAGACTCAATCACGTTTCCTGACAGACGCCGCGCGTACGGCTGAGAATCCGTCTTCCGGTCGACAAAGCCGTCGCGGCGTACGACGCTGAAGTCATGGTCGCCGTCCCGCACCGTCACCGCGTCCGCGCCGTGCTGCTCGACGGCGACGACGTGCTCCTGTTCGAACGGACCCGGCCCGGCGTGCCGCGCTACTGGTCGGTGCCCGGCGGCGGGGTGGAGCCCGGCGACGCGAACCTGCTGGCGGCGCTCTACCGGGAGCTGGACGAGGAGCTGCGGGCCGTGGTCACCCCACCCGTGCCGCTCACCTTCGTCGACGCGCCCCGCGAGGACGGCTGGCAGCGGCATCACCTGTTCGCCTGCCGTCTGGTCTCGATGGACTTCGCCGGCCGGTACGGGCACGAGTTCGCCGACCCGGCGAAGGGCACCTACGACGTGGTGCGGGTGCCGTTCACGGCCGAGACGATCGACGAGCTGAACCTGCAGCCCGCGGGCGTCGCCGGTTACCTGCGCCGGGCGATCGACCAGGTGTGGCAGGCCGCCCAGGACGGCCGGGCGGCGTACAGCGTCTCCTTCGCCTCGGCGACCCCGGCCGGGGTGCTGCGGCAGGCCCTGCACGAGGCGTACGGCCTCGACCCCGCGGACGTCTTCGTGGGCACGGCCGACGAGCTGATGAGCGCGGCCGACGTCAGCGCCACCGTGTGGATCAACCCCGACGCCGGCGACCCTTCGTACGGCTGCGAACTCTCGGCTGGTGACTCCCTAGCCCGCGCGACCGGCGTCAGCGAACTCGAACTCGCCACCCGCCTGTGCCGCCTCACCGGCACCACCGCCCTGGTCGCCGACGGCCCCCAGCACAGCTGGCTCGTCGCCGCCGACGGCGACTACCAGCACTCCCACGCCCTCCACTGGTAGGAAAGGAAGGGCACCTTCTTATCGTTTTCCGTAGAGGAAGGGCACCTTCTTAACGCTTCAGGTGCGGCTGGCGTCGAGGAGTGGACCTGCGCGGGGCGGCCTCAGGCCAGGATGCGCTGGTGTCCCGCGTACACGTTCATGGTCTGCCCCCGCAGGAAGCCGACCAGGGTCATTCCGGACTCCTCGGCCAGGTCGACGGCCAGCGTGCTGGGCGCGGAGACCGCGGCCATGACGCTGATCCCGGCCATCCAGGCCTTCTGGGTCAGCTCGAAACTCGCCCGGCCGGAGACGAGCAGCACGTGCCCCGCGAGCGGCAGCCGCCCGGCTCGCAACTGCATCCCGATCAGCTTGTCGACGGCGTTGTGCCGGCCCACGTCCTCGCGGACCGCGACCAGCTCCCCGGCCGCGGTGAACAGCCCGGCCGCGTGCAGCCCTCCCGTGCGCTCGAACGTGCGCTGGGCGGCCCGCAGCCGGTCCGGCAGACCCGCCAGGATCCGGGCGTCGACGGTGACCGGATCGGCGGCCACGTCGAACCGCGAACGGGTGCGAATCGCATCGATGCTGGCCTTGCCACAGACGCCGCACGAGGACGTGGTGTAGAAGTTGCGCTCCACCCCGGCGTCCGGTGGCGCGACGTGGTCGGCGAGCACCACGTCCACCACGTTGTACGTGCCGGCAGGCGGCCTCGCGTCGACAAGGCCGCCGCCGATCGGCTCGGGCGCGCTGCCGGGGCCGCCACCCATGGCCTGCGAGGCGTTAAGAAGGTGCCCTTCCTCTACGGAAAGCGTTAAGAAGGTGCCCTTCCTTTCCTGGGCGCAGAGTTGGGCGGTGAGGACGTCGGAGGGGTGGGTGATGACGCCTTCGGTGAGGAGGAAGCCGAGGGCGAGGTCGAGTTCGTCGCCGGGGGTGCGCATGGTGACGGCGAGCGGCGGGCGGGGGCCGCCGCGGTGGCCGACGCGGATCTCCAGGGGCTCCTCGGCGGTGAGGGCGTCCTGGCGGCGCAGCGGAGCGGACCCGCCGAGGTCGATGCGGGTCACCTGCCGCCGGGAGCTGGCCGCGCCCATCAGGCCGGCTGCAGCCGCACGATGATCTGCTTCGAGGTGGGCGTGTTCGAGCCGGTCGCGGTCGAGTCGAGCGGGACGAGCACGTTCGCCTCGGGGAAGTAGGTCGCGGCGCAGCCGCGCACCGTCGGGTACGCGATCACCCGGAACCCGGGCGCGCGCCGCTCCCCGTCGGCCCACTCGGAGATCAGGTCCACCATGGCGCCGTCGGCGAGGCCGAGCGCGGCGAGGTCGTCGGGGTTGACGAAGACGACCCGGCGGCCCGCCTTGACGCCCCGGTAACGGTCGTCGAGCCCGTAGATCGTGGTGTTGTACTGGTCGTGGCTGCGTACGGTCTGCAGCAGCAGGCGGCCCTCGGGCACCTCCAGCAGCTGGATCGGGCTGGCGGTGAAGCGCGCCCTGCCGTCGGCGGTGGGGAAGGTGCGGCTGTCGCGGGGCGGGTGCGGCAGGGTGAACCCGGCGGGCGTGCGCACCTTCGCCTCGAAGTCGGCGAAGCCGGGCACGGTCTGCTCGATCAGCGCCCGCACGGACCGGTAGTCCTGCGCGTACGACTCCCACGGCACGGCCGAGTCCGGCAGCACCGCGCGGGCCAGCGCGCACACGATGGCGACCTCGGACAGCAGCTGCGGCGAGGCCGGGTCGAGGCGGCCGCGGGAGGCGTGCACGTTCGACATCGAGTCCTCGACGGTGACGAACTGCTCCCCGGCGGCCTGCACGTCCCGCTCGGTGCGGCCCAGGCAGGGCAGGATCAGCACGGTCTGCTCGTCCGAGGTGACCACGTGCGAGCGGTTGAGCTTGGTGGACACGTGCGCGGTCAGCGTGCAGGAGCGCAGCGCGGCCTCGGTGACGTCGGTGTCGGGCGTGGCCGCGGCGAAGTTGCCGCCGACGGCGAAGAACACCTTGGCGTGCCCGTCGCGCATCGCCCGGATCGCCTCGACGGTGTCGTACCCCCGCCTGCTCGGCATGGGGAGGTCCAGCCGCTCGCCGAGCCCGGCCAGCCAGCTGGGCGGCTCGTGCCAGATGCCCATGGTGCGGTCGCCCTGCACGTTGGAGTGGCCGCGCACCGGGCACAGGCCCGCGCCCGGCCTGCCGATCATGCCGCGCAGCAGCTGCACGTTCACGATCTCCTGGATGGTGGCGACGGCGTCGCGGCCCTGGGTGAGCCCCATGGCCCAGCAGACCACGGTCACCGCCGACTCGGCGAACAGCCGCGCGGCGGCCTCGATCTCGGCGGGGGACAGGCCGGTCGCGCGGGCCACCAGCTCCGCGTCCAGCTGCCGCAGCCCGGCGGCATAGTCCGCGAAGCCTGAGGTGTACGCCGTGACGAAGCTCTCGTCGACCGCGCCCCACGCCAGCAGCAGCGCCCCGATCG